>JAFLVF010000013.1 GCA_022508425.1 Clostridiales bacterium
GATGCCGAACATACGGCAACGAAATCAAAGAAACAATCTGTGATTGTGGTATAATGATTGACATGGAAAGACAAAAGTATATCCGAAATTTCTGTATAATTGCGCATATCGACCACGGAAAATCCACTTTAGCCGATAGACTTATGGAGGCTACGGACACGCTTAGTAGGCGAGAACTCACCGACCAAATGCTCGACAGCATGGATATCGAGCGCGAGCGCGGTATTACAATCAAGCTTACGCCGGTCAGAATGTTCTATGAGTACAACGGAGAAAAATATATTTTCAATCTGATAGACACCCCGGGGCACGTCGACTTTACCTACGAGGTGTCGCGTTCGCTTGCTGCATGCGAGGGCGCGGTGCTTGTCGTCGACGCGGCACAGGGCGTAGAAGCGCAGACTCTTGCCAACGTTTATCTCGCGCTCGACAACGATCTCGAGATTGTCCCCGTAATAAATAAAATCGATTTGCCTGCCGCTCGTCCCGACGATGTAAAAAAGGAAATCGAGGACGTAATCGGACTTCCCGCAGACGAGGCCCCTTGCATTTCGGCAAAAGAGGGCATAAATATCGACGACGTATTGCGCGCCGTAGTAGAGCAGGTCCCGCCGCCTAAGGGTGACGAAGACGCGCCGCTCAAGGCGTTGATATTCGATTCGTATTACGACAACTACAAAGGCGCAGTCTGCCTGATCCGTGTAATCGACGGAGAGGTCAAGGCGGGCAACAATATTTTGATGATGTCGACGGGCAAGAGCTACGACGTAACCGAAGTGGGCGTATTCCAACCCAAACCCGTCGCTGTTCAAAACTTGAAAGCAGGCGACGTCGGCTATCTCTGCGCGTCCATAAAATCGATTGCCGATACTGCGCCGGGCGACACAATCACATTGTCGGCTAAACCTACGTCTGCGCCGTGCCCCGGCTACAAAAAGGTAAAGCCCGTCGTTTATTGCGGAATTTATCCGGCCGACGGCTCGCGGTACGACGATCTAAAGGACGCGCTCGAGCGCCTCAAACTGAACGATGCGTCGTTGTTTTACGAACCCGAAACGTCGTCGGCGCTCGGATTCGGGTTTCGTTGCGGATTTCTCGGGTTGCTTCACATGGAGATTATTGAGGAGCGCATCGAGCGTGAATTTGATCTCGATATCATTACGACCGCGCCCAGCGTCGTTTACAAGGTTTATACCGCGTCGGGCATGGTCGAGGTGACAAACCCGTCCAATCTTCCGCCGGCAGGCGAGATCGACCATATGGAAGAGCCCGTCGTCAAGGCGACTATATATACGCCGCCCGAATATATCGGACCTATCATGGAGCTTTGCCAGGACAAACGCGGCGAATATCTCGATATGACGTATATAGAAAAGACGCGTGTAGTGCTCACTTACACAATGCCGCTAAACGAGATAGTTTACGATTTCTTCGACGGATTGAAAAGCCGCTCGCGCGGATACGCGAGCTTCGATTACGAGCAGGCGGGATATAAAAAGAGTGAGCTTGTCAAACTCGATATATTGCTAAACGGCGAGATTTGCGACGCGCTCAGCATAATTGTGCATAGAGATAAAGCGTATTACCGCGGCCGCGCAATGGCTGAAAAGCTGAAAGAGGTCATTCCTCGTAAGCTATTCGAGATTCCGATCCAGGCGTCAATCGGCGGCAAGGTCATCGCTCGCGAGACAATCAAAGCTTTGAGAAAAGACGTCCTTGCCAAATGCTACGGCGGCGACGTTACGCGAAAGAAAAAGCTGCTCGAAAAGCAGAAAGAGGGCAAAAAGCGCATGCGCCAATTCGGGACGGTCGAAATTCCGTCCGAGGCGTTTATGTCGGTGCTCAAGCTCGACAATGAGAAAAAATGATATCGGCAGATATATTCACGTCCCAAAAATGCGGCGTATATGTGCATATTCCGTATTGTAAGTCTAAATGCGCTTACTGTGCGTTTGTTTCCGGTTGTGATTTTGATACGCAGGAGCGGTATGTACGGTCGCTTTTGCGTGAAATACGGTGCTTTAGCGGAAAAAACATTGTCGCCGATACGGTATATATTGGCGGTGGAACGCCGTCATGCCTGTACCGCGGTGGGATAGAAAGCATAATTTCCGCCATTCGCGACAGTTTTTGCGTGTCTGCCGACGCGGAAATTACAGTGGAAGCAAACCCCGAAAGCTGTGATGTTTCGTTTTCCGACGAGATAAAAAGCGCGGGTGTAAATAGGGTGAGTATAGGACTTCAGTCCGCGAACGACGATGTTTTGGCCAAGATAGGACGAATACATACCAAGGCCGATTTTGTCAAAGCGGTCGATGTGCTGCAATGCAAAGGCATTGACAACATTTCGTCCGATATTATACTTGGGCTTCCCGGAGAAACTCGAAATGATGTCGAGAGCGGCATCGAGCTGTTGTCGCGCTGTTGCGCGCACATATCCATGTATGCATTGTCCGTCGAGGAGGGAACGCCGTTGTACACAAGCGGATATCTTCCGGACGACGATATTACTGCCGATATGTACGAATTTGCATGCAATTTACTCGAAAATAAAGGTTTTTTTCGCTACGAAGTCAGTAATTTCGCAAAAATAGGTAAAGAGAGCAAGCACAACCGCAAGTATTGGACTATGCAACCGTATATAGGAATAGGCGTTGCGGCGCACGGGTACGACGGGAAAAGGACGAGATATTACCACGCCGACGTTATGACGAATTACTTAACGGATGGGGGCGTCGTAGAGGTTAAATTATCGGAAAGTGATTTGTACAACGAATATATCATGCTTGCGCTACGCACTGAGCGCGGCATTGACGAAAGCGATTTTGCATCCCGTTTCGGATATTCGTTTTTCGATCGCAATGCGGAAATGGCCGAAAAGTATATTAAATTGGGAGTTGTCGAGCGAAATGGCGGCCGTATTCGCATTGCTCCCAACAAAATGTTCGTAATGAACGGAATAATCGAAGATTTTATGCTCGATTAGTTGTTTACAATAGATTTTTGTCTTGATATAATATTGAAAATATGCTGATAGGACAGACCGAATACAAAGAAATACTTCATATCAATCTTCTCGACAACGTTCGCAGGAAATTAATCAACAAATTGAATGTATTTGCGTTCTTTGCGGTTATTGTTTGCTCTGTTGTCGGAGTTGCGTTGAATTACTTTTTGCGCATGCGCGGAGAGAGCGGAGGAGTTTACATTCTTTTCATTCTTGCCGGCGTGCCGCTGTGTCTGCTGTATATTTATCTGCATGAAGTGATGCACTTTCTTGCCGTTCTGATTTCCACCGGGAAAAAGCCGGAAATCAAGTTCGGCAAGCTCGTCGCTTCGTGCGGCTCTCCGACGATAAGCTACGGAAAGGCAAAATATTTCTTTGTCGCGTCCTTTCCCCTGATATTCTTTTGCGCAACGCTCATTCCGTTGTGCGTGCTGTTGCCGCCCGAATTTTTCCCGCTCCCGTTTATACCACTTTGCTATAATATTTTCGGCTCGTTCGGCGACATATATATGATTATGCGCGCTCTGTCCGTTCGCGGTATATGTCGCATTATAGACAGCGGAACTGATATATATATTTACCTTCCCGAAACGGCGAAAAGCGAAAATTAAATTTTTATAACTAATTCTATATATAGTGTATAAGAAATATCTTATACACTATTTTTGGAAATTGATATAAAAATTATTGATATTTTTTTCAAAAAACCGTTGACAAAGGTATATGTATATGCTAAACTATTTTAGCAGTCTAATGTTTTGATTGCTAATCTTGAAACGGATGACTTGCGATGGGATTGACCGGAAGAAAAGAAAAGATACTTCAGGCGATAGTTGACGGTTATATCGAAAACTGTCAGCCGGTATCCAGTGCAGAGATCAAGGATAAACATCTGCCGTCGCTTTCTTCCGCAACTATACGCAACGAGATGGCCGCGCTCGAGGAAATGGGTTATCTTACTCAGCCGCATACGTCGTCCGGTCGCATTCCTACGGCGGAAGCATATAGGCTGTATGTAGAAAAGCTCATGCCGCGCCGCAAGCTGTCGAGGTCGGAGCTTAAGATTGTCAAGAGGTACTTCAACAGGAAGGTGACCGAGCTTGACGACATGCTCAAGAGCACGGCAAAAGTCATTTCCGAAATTACGCACCTTACATCCGTCGCTTATGTGCAGAGCGCCGACGACGCTACCGTAACAAACATCAAGATCGTTCGCATATCCGATTCCTCGGCGCTTGTCATAATAGTCACCGACCTCGGTGTGCTCAAGGATACTACCGTCAATATCGGTATGGGCGTCACCGACGAATATTGCGATCAGGCCTCGCGCTTTGTTACCGAAGTGTTCGGCGGGCGAAAGATAAGCGAAATAAACAAGCCGAAATCGATTGTAAAAGAGGTCAAGAAAGAGTATCAGCAGGTATTCGATACGGTTATCAAGATTTTCAAGAATTACTCTCACGACGAAATGCTGTCCGATATAGTGCTTGAGGGCAGTGCTAAGATACTCGAACAGCCCGAATACGCCAATTTGCAAAAAGCCAAGGCAATGCTCGAATTTTTGGATGCGAAAGAAGAACTTGTGCCTGTTTTGCAAAATTCGGACAATATGAACATATCAATCAAAATAGGCAAAGACAACGAGATACGCGACGGTATGCCCGAATGCGCCATTGTCACGGCCAGCTACAATATCGACGGCGTGACTGTAGGCAATGCGAGCGTTATAGGCCCGATGCGTATGGACTATTCCAAGGTTGTTTCCGTGCTTGACTACTTGTCAAAGACGGTGCAAATGCTTCCCGCGGGCGAAACTGCGGGGAGTGCCGACGCCGATAATTCGGCCGTCGGATCGGAAGATAAATAATATCCGGCAAATACATAGTTTGGGAGGACAAAATGGACGGTAAGACAAGGGAACGCACGCAGGAGATTCCCACAGTCGAAATTCATCAGGAAGAGTACAAGGCCATGCAAAACCAATTGGCCAATGCGTCTCAGCAGCTAAGCATAGCGCAAGCCATAGCGTTTAAGGAAAAGACGCGCTCCGAAGAGCTTTCGAGCTTGGTCAACCGTTTGCAGGCGGATTTCGATAACTACCGCAAGCGCATGAACGAGGGCAACAAGAAGCTCAAAGAGGACGGTATGTGCGCCGTGCTCGAGAAACTTATTCCCGAGATGGACGTGATGAAGCAGGCCATCCAGACGATAAGCGACGAGAAGGTGGCCGAAGGCGTCAAGATGATATATCGTAAGTTTGTCGACCTACTGACGGCGTTCGGCGTAGAGGAGATTCCGGCGCTCGGACAACAGTTCGATCCCAACCTTCACAATGCCGTTATGAACGTTAAGACGAGCGACCCGACAAAGGTAAACATGATTGTCGAGGTATTCAACAAAGGCTATAAAATGGGCGACCGCGTTTTGCGGCACAGCGTCGTAAAAGTCGCCAATTAGAGCATATTAACTTAAAAATTCTTTGGAGGACAAAATATTATGGGCAAAATCATAGGTATCGACTTAGGTACTACCAACTCGTGCGTATCTGTGCTCGAGGGCGGCGAACCCGTTGTCATTCCCAACGCCGAAGGCGGACGTACTACGCCGTCGGTTGTCGGCTTTGCAAAGGACGGCGAGCGCCTTGTAGGACAGGTAGCAAAACGTCAGGCTGTCGCTAACCCCGACAGAACGATCATATCCATCAAACGTAAGATGGGTACGTCGGAGAAAGTTCATATCGACAAACAGGATTATTCGCCGCAGGAAATTTCGGCAATGATCCTCACAAAACTCAAAAAGGACGCGGAAGCTTACCTCGGCGAGACTGTTTCGCAGGCGGTTATCACCGTTCCCGCATACTTCAACGACTCTCAGCGTCAGGCTACTAAGGACGCGGGTCGTATCGCAGGACTTGAGGTTCTCCGCATAATCAACGAGCCTACCGCGGCGGCGCTTGCTTACGGTCTTGACAAAGGTCAGGGCGCAAGCCAGAGAGTCTTCATTTACGACCTTGGCGGCGGTACGTTCGATATTTCGATTCTTGAAATCGGCGACGGCGTGTTCGAGGTTATTTCAACCGCAGGCGATACGCACCTCGGCGGCGACGACTTCGACCAGGTCATTATCGACTACCTTGTTCAGCAGTTCAAGAACGACAACGGCGTCGACCTCAGCAAAGACCGCATGGCAATGCAACGCCTTAAGGAAGCGGGCGAGAAAGCTAAGATCGACCTTTCCGGTATGCAAAAGACGACGGTCAGCCTTCCGTTCATTTCGTCGGGCGCGGCAGGTCCTTTGCACCTTGAGTATGAGATTACGCGCGCCAAGTTCGAGGCGCTTGCATCCAAGCTTATCGATCGCTCGATCGAGCTCACCAAGAAGGCTATGGCCGATGCCGGCTTTACCACCAACGATATAGACAAGGTTATTCTTGTCGGTGGTTCGACTCGTATTCCTGCGGTTGTCGAGGCTGTTCGTAATATTTCGGGTAAGGAGCCTTTCAAGGGCATCAACCCCGACGAGTGCGTTTCGGTCGGTGCGGCTATCCAAGGCGGTGTTCTTGCCGGCGAGGTCAAGGACGTATTGCTACTCGACGTTACGCCGCTTTCGCTCGGCATCGAGACCGTCGGCGGTATATTCACCGTGCTTATTCCGAGAAACACGACTATCCCTACCAAGAAGTCGCAGGTATTCTCGACCGCTACGGACAATCAGCCGTCCGTTGATATTCACGTATTGCAAGGCGAGCGTAATATCGCGGCTTACAACAAGACGCTTGCGCGCTTCGAGCTCGGCGGCATTCCGCCCGCACCGCGCGGCGTTCCTCAGATCGAGGTTTCGTTCGACATCGACGCCAACGGTATAGTCCACGTTTCCGCTAAGGACAAGGGCACCGGGAAAGAACAGCGCGTTACGGTCACCGCTTCGACCAACCTTACCGAGGCGCAGATCCAGCAGGCTATCAAGGACGCCGAGAAGTTTGCCGACGAGGACAACAAGCGCAAGGAAGTCGTCGACGCCAAAAACCAGGCGGATATGCTCGTATTCTCCATCGAGAAATATCTGCGCGAGAACGGCGACACCATTTCCGACGAGGACAAGGCCGAGCTCAACAAAGAGATGGCTAATGTTCGCGAAGTGCTCAAGACCGAAGAGATCGAGCCCATCCGCGACGCTGTCGAGACGTTGCAGACGCTTTCCAACAGCGTATTCTCCAAGCTGTATGAGAATGGATCGACCCCTCCGCCTCAGGACGATATCGTTGTTGACAACCCGGAGGTTGTCGACGACGGAGCGGCGACCGAATAATATCCGCATATTTGATTCATATAAATCTGATTTTTACTCAAACTTATAATTCAATCGACTTGGGTGCGGGAATTCGCTTGTAGATTATTCGAGCGTTTTCCTGCACGGGCAGTCGGTAATTTACGACTGCGGAGCATAGTGATATGGCAAAAAATTATTATGAAATATTAGGCGTTTCCAAGACCGCAACCGACGACGAACTGAAATCGGCGTTCCGTAAACTTGCGCGTCAGTACCATCCCGACTTGCATCCGGATGACGAGGTAGCCGCCAATAAGTTCAAAGAAGTCAACGAAGCGTACGAAACGCTATCGGACGAGAAAAAGCGCGCGGAGTACGATGCCGAGCAGGCTGCTGCGAGCGCCGGCGGTAGACCCGGTGGCGGCGCAGGAGGTCAGGGCGGACAGAACGGTTCGACCTTCTTTGATGACTTTATCAATATGTTCAGCAACGATCCGCGCGGCGGGGGACGACCCGGCGGTGCGGGCGGAGCGCAGCCCGGTGGCGGTGATATCAGCCTCAACGTCACGCTTACTTTCGAGGAAGCGGCGTACGGCGCTCAAAAGGAAATCACCGTCAACCGTTTCGAATCGTGTGCCGCCTGTCGCGGCACAGGTGCTAAGAACGGTACCCAGTATGTCAAATGTACCAATTGCGGTGGCGCGGGTAAAGTTCGGTATGCACAAGAAACGCCGTTCGGCAGAGTTGTCAGCATGAAGCCGTGCAACGTCTGCGGCGGAAGCGGCAGAATAATCAAAGAGCCGTGCCCGTCATGCGCGGGACGCGGATCGATGCGCAAAAATTCCAATCTCAGAATCACATTCCCGCCCGGAGTAGAGCCCAATCAGATAATGACTATACCGGGCGAGGGCGAGCGCACGAGGACGGGCGCCAAAGCGGGCAACCTCATATTGACATTGACGGTTTTGCCGCATAAGATGTTTCGCCGCAAGGGACTAGACCTATTGATCGACGTTCCTGTTACGTTTACGCAAGCGTTGCTCGGCGACAAGGTACTCGTTCCCACACTCAAGGGCGCGAAGATAGCGTTTCCTCTTCCCGAGGGCGCACAGAGCGGCATGACGTTCAAGCTCAAAGAGCAGGGCATCGAAAACCCCAAGAAAGGTATCAAAGGCGATCTGCTCGTCACGATAGACATAGAATTGCCCAGAAATCTCTCCAAAGATCAAAAGCATAAAATCAAGGAGCTGAACGAAAGCCTTAAACCCGAGCAGTACGACAAGGCCCGGGAGTATATGAATAGCAAAAAATCATAGCGCTTACAGACATTATTCAAATGACCGTCGAGTTTATTTATTCGACGGTTGTTTGCTGTAATGCGGTACGAATAATTATTTTTTTACATTTACAGGAGAACATAATTTTATGAAGATACTCGTAATTAACGCGGGAAGCTCGTCTCTTAAGTATCAGCTTATCGAGACGGATACCGAGGCCGTAATTGCAAAAGGCTTATGCGAGCGTATTGGCACGGCAGGCTCGTCGATTAAGCATAGCGGAAAGAAGCCGTACGAAGCGGTCAGCCCCATGCCTACGCACAAAGAAGCTATCACTCTTGTTCTTGACGCGCTTCTAAATCCCGAATACGGCGTTATTTCGTCAATGGACGAGATTTCGGCAGTAGGACACCGTGTGCTTCATTCGGGCGAAGATTTTAACGATTCGACTATCATAACCGAAGCCACGCTTAAGACGATTGAGGGCAACATTGATCTCGGCCCCCTTCACATGCCGGCTAACATCATGGGCATCAAAGCGTGCCGCGAGGTCATGCCCAATGCGCCGATGGTAGCCGTTTTCGATACGACGTTCCATTCCACAATGCCGGAGTACGCGTACATGTACGGCATCGACTACGACGATTACAAGAAGTATAAGGTGCGCAAGTACGGTTTTCACGGCTCCAGCCACGCCTATGTTTCGGGCAGAGCGTCCGAGCTTATGGGAACAGACAAAATCAAGACGGTAGTATGCCATCTCGGTAACGGCGCGAGCATCAGCGCGGTTAAGGACGGCAAATGTGTAGATACTTCGATGGGTTTGACACCGCTCGAAGGGCTTATCATGGGCACGCGCAGCGGTGATATCGATCCTGCGGTAATGGAATTTTTGATGGAAAAGAAAAATCTCGACGTGCACCAAATGACCAACTATCTCAACAAGCAGTGCGGTGTGCTCGGTATAAGTGGAGTAAGCTCGGATTTCCGCGATCTCGAAAAAGCAAATAACGAAGGCAACAAGCGCGCAAAACTCGCGCTCGATATGTTCTCGTACCGCGTCAAGAAGTATGTCGGCTCGTACGCCGCGGCAATGGGCGGACTTGACTGTCTCGTATTTACGGGCGGCATAGGTGAGCATACCGTTTGCGTTAGGGAAGCGGTCTGCGACGGTCTCGGCTTTATCGGCGTGGAACTTGACAAGAAAAAGAACGCCAATCCTCCGCGTGACGCCGAAGTCGAAATCAGCACCAAGAAATCCAAGGTCAAGATTTTCATCATCCCGACCAACGAAGAATTGTATATTGCGCGCGAAACGCTCAAGCATAAAGACGATTGAACAAATTCGAAGTAAAACACGAGCTTGTGAATTTGCTTTTCCCTGACGGGATTAAGTGCATTATTTGCGGAAGGGAAATGCATTTTAGCCGTTACGGTCTTTGTGACAAGTGCAAGCTCGAACTGAATGAGAATTACTGTCTGCGTTGCGGCAGACACAAGGTGGGCATAGGCGATTATTGCGGAGAATGCGCGAGGCGCTCTGTGATGTTTGACGAAGCTCGTTCCGCTGTCGTCTATACCGAATCGGCGCGTAGCATTGTACGCAGGCTGAAGTTCGGGAACGCTCGATATCTTGTAACGTCTATGAGCGAGTATATGCTCGACGTGCTTATGTTTACGGACTGGGAATACGATTGTTTTACATTCGTCCCGGTAGACGACAAACGCAAGAAGCGGCGCGGCTACAATCAAGCCGAACTGCTTGCTGAGGCGTTGTCATTCAAAACTACCACGCCGTGCTATCCGCTCTTGAAGAAAATCAAGTCAACTCAAAATCAAGCCAGACTCGGTCGTGAAGAGCGTCTGACCAACCCCGTAGGTGCGTTTCAAGCCGTCGGAACCGTTCCAGATCATATCGTACTGATAGACGATGTTATGACGACGGGTGCTACGGCGAGCGAGTGCGCGAAGACGCTTAAGCGTGCGGGAGCTAATGTGGTGTATTTACTTACTTTTGCGTCCGTACCCGAGCAAGCTGTTATCGATAAACCGGTCCAAAATATACGCGATTTCCGAAGATAAATAGCTTGACTATAATATCGAATTGTGATATTATAATATTGCAATCAGTAATGCCCGTTGCATCATTGCGATGCAACAGAAGATACAAAATACAATAAGGAGGATATCATGACCCTACTATCAAGTACGGAAGCTGTTTTATATGCGGTTTTACCGATTATAGGCGTCATTGTCGGAGCACTTGTCGGCATAGTCGTCTACCGCTTCTATCAGAACAAGAAGCTCGGCGCAGCAAAGCAAACCGCTAATAAAATGGTCGAAGATGCCGTTAATGAAGCACGGCAAATACGCAAAACCGCTAACCGCGAGGCAAAAGAGGAGCTTGAAAAAGAGCATAACGCGCTCGAAAGAAGGAAGTCTGAAGTTGCCCGTTCGGAACAGCGCATAATCCAACGCGAGGAAAACTTAGACAAAAAAGAGCATGCTTTAGACCGTAAGTCCGAAGAGCTCGACAACCAAAAGAACGCACTCAGCCAAAAGCACGCCGACGTGGACAAGCTAAAAGCGGAGCTGGAGGGTGCAAACAATAAAATTTTAGACGAAATTCAGCACGTAGCTCAACTTACCAAGGAAGAAGCAAAAGCCAAGCTGATTGACGCTATTCGTGACGAGGCAAAGCACGACGCGGCAAAGATGGTGCGCGAAATCGACGCCGAGGCGCGAGAAGAAGCTGACAAGAAGGCGCAAAAGATAGTCGCGCTTGCCGTTCAGCGTTGTGCGGTAGATCACAGTGCGGAGATTACCGTATCGACGGTCGCGCTTCCCAACGATGAAATGAAGGGACGTATCATAGGCCGCGAGGGCAGAAACATTCGTGCACTCGAGACGGCTACAGGTTGCGACCTTATTATCGACGATACACCCGAGGCTGTTGTTCTGTCGTGCTTCGATCCTGTACGTCGCGAGATAGCGCGCATTGCGCTTGAGAAGCTGATCAGCGACGGGCGCATACATCCCGGCCGTATAGAGGACTTGGTGGAAAAGGCAAAGAAGGAAGTAGACATCAAGATAAAAGAAGCGGGCGAGAATGCGATGTACGAGACGGGTGTGTTCGGCATCAATCCCGAACTTGTACGCATACTCGGACGACTGCGCTTCCGCACGAGCTACGGTCAAAATGTCTTACGTCACTCCATAGAAGTTAGTAATCTTGCGGGCGTTATGGCGGCAGAGCTTGGCGCGAATGTGTCTATAGCAAAGCGCGGCGGTCTGTTGCACGACATAGGCAAGGCGCTCGATCACGAGATTGACGGAACGCACGTTTCTATAGGTGTCGACGTAGCTAAGAAATACAAAGAATCCAAAGAGGTTATCCACTGCATCGCGGCTCACCACAACGACGTAGAGCCGGATACTGTGGAAGCCGTCATAGTACAGTGCTGTGACGCCATTTCGGGAGCACGTCCCGGCGCACGGCGTGAGTCGCTCGACAACTACGTCAAGCGCCTCGAAAAACTCGAGGAAATCGCCAACAGCTACGAGGGTGTAGAGAAGTCGTTCGCTGTTCAAGCGGGCAGAGAAATACGCATTATTGTCAAGCCCGAGGTGATTGACGACGTCAAAGCTATGTATATGTCCAAAGAGATTGCAAAACAAATCGAACAGGATATGCAGTACCCCGGACAGATCAAGGTCAACGTCATTCGTGAAACCCGTGCCGTAGAGTACGCAAAATAAAAATTTTAAGCTAATTCAAAAAAGCGCAGAATTTCTAAAATTCCGCGCTTTTTTAATTTTCCAAAATTAAAAAACGTAAAAATGCGTGTATTTTTAGCAAAATCGGACAAAAAACTCCGATTTTTTTTTGTTATCATAAATTTCGGAGCAAACATTATGCGGATAGAACACTTTTTGCAAACAGACGAATTGCATGTCAAGCTGTACGGAGAATTGGACGACCGCACGGGTGGATATGTAAGGCTTTCGCTCGACGGAATGATAGATACCAATACGTTCAAACGCATGTATATCGATATGTCGGAGCTGAATTTTATGGATTCGACCGGTATAGGCGTGTTGCTCGGCAGGTACAAACGCCTCAAATCGCGCGGCATTCCCATAATTATTCAGTCCCCGCCGCCGACGGTGGACAAGGTTTTGAATTTATCCGGTATTTACGAAATCATGGTCAAAGCGGGGTAATATCGTTATGAAACACTTTAGAAACGAAATGACATTGACATTCAGTGCGGTGCCCGAGAACGAGGCGTTTGCGCGCAACGCGGTTGCGGCTTTTTGCGTATGTCTCGATCCGACTATTGACGAAATCAACGATATCAAGACGGCGGTGTCCGAAGCTGTGACTAACGCCGTTGTACACGCATATTCGGGGGAGATAGGCAACGTTACGATTAACACCGTCATAGATGACGGGCGCATACATATCGCAGTCATGGACACGGGAGTAGGTATTGTCGACATCGATAAGGCTATGCAACCGTTCTTTACGACCAAGCCGGATGACGAACGTAGCGGAATGGGCTTTACGGTAATGGAATCGTTTACCGACAGCTTGAAAGTTACACATAACACTCCGAGCGGTACGGTCGTTTCCATGGAAAAGGCGATCAGAGGTGCGGGTTGGAAAGAGAAGAAGTCCTCGAACTGATAGTCAAAGCGCAAGGCGGAGACAAGTCGGCGTCCGAAGAATTGGTGACGCGCAATTCTCCGCTAATCAAGTCGGTCATCAGGCGGTACAAAAACAAGGGCGTAGAGTACGACGACTTATATCAGCTAGGTTGCGTTGGATTCATTAAGGCGATTAAGAACTTTTCGCCTGCATATGAGGTGCGGTTTTCTACCTATGCCGTGCCTATGATTGCGGGCGAGGTCAAGAGGTTTCTGCGCGACGACGGCCCGCTCAAGGTCTCTCGCGGCACGAAAGCAGCGGCTATCAAGATCGCTCGGTTTATAGAAGAATACAAAAACTCTCACGACGAATCGCCTACGATAGAAGTAATAGCTACCGAGTTTGGCATCGAAGCGCAAGAAGCGGTGTTTATCATGGATTCAAACAAGAGCCCCGTTTCATTATACGAAAGAAACGACGACGACAGCACGCGCATGCTGTTAGACAAAATTCAAAGCGGCGAGAACGAAGACGATAAGCTCGACAAAATGATGCTGAAAACAATTATTACATCTCTGCCGCCGAGAGAGCGCAAGATAATTTTGCTTAGGTTTTTTGCCGACAAAACGCAATCGGAGGTTGCGCGCGTAATGTGCGTATCCCAAGTACAAATTTCGAGATTGGAAAGTAAGATATTGAGCCGTATTCGGCGCGAATACGGCGATAAATAATAAAATTGCCATTGACATCGAATTGTCGTTGTGATAGAATATTGTATATAATCGGATAGCAAATCAGATGTCAACGACGGTAGACTATATAGAATATGTATGCGAACAAATCGGCGAAGAGTACGATGTGCGTTGCCGCAAAATGTTCGGCGATTACATGGTTTACGTCAACGACAAACCCGTTATTTTGGTTTGCGATAATTGCGTTTACGTTAAGAAGATCAAAGAACTGAACAAATTAATGGAGAATTCCGAGAGCGGTTTTCCTTACTGTGGTGCAAAAGAGCACTATATTCTCGATATCGAAGACGCCAAGCTTGTAGATAGTGTAGTTGAGATTCTGGAAAAGTTTACGCCGAAAAGGAGAGTAAAAAAGAAATAATGTTTGACAACGTAAAGAAAAATTTCGGTTTCGGTTGCATGCGGTTGCCAATGATTGGCACAGATGTCGATTATGCGCAGTTCAATAAAATGATCGATTTGTTTATAGCTAACGGTTTTAATTATTTTGATACGGCGCACGGATACTTGCGCGGCAAGAGCGAAACGGCATTACGGGATTGTCTTGTAAACAGATATCCGAGAGAGAAATTTATACTGACCGACAAATTGTCCGATTCCTATTTCCACACCGCCGCCGACGTGCGACCGTTCTTGTTGAGCCAGCTCGATATTTGTGGCGTAGAGTATTTCGATTTCTATCTTATGCACGCACTCAATAGGAATAATTACGAACAATTTAAGCGCTGTCACGCATACGAACAGTTGCTCGATTTGAAGAACGAGGGCAAAATCAAGCACGTTGGCATGTCGTTCCATGACACGGCAGACGTTCTCGACCGCATACTTACCGAGTGTCCGCTGATAGAGGTCGTGCAAATTCAATTCAATTATCTTGATTTCGAAGATCCTTCGGTCCAGTCAAAAAAATGCTATGACGTCTGTCGTAAGCATAACAAGCCTGTCATCGTTATGGAGCCTGTCAAGGGCGGACATCTGGTCAACCTTCCCGAAAATGCGAGAAAGCATTTCGATGCAATAGGGTCGGCGAGTGCGGCGAGCTATGCCATACGGTTTGCCGCAAGTTTCGACGGCGTATTTATGGTGCTGTCCGGCATGAGCGATATATCGCAAATGGAAGACAATATCTCGTATATGAAGAGCTTCGTCCCGCTCGACGGGAATGAAATGCGCGCGGTTATGAACGTATGCGGCGTGCTTAAAGGCCGCGATTTGATATCATGCACGGCGTGTCGCTATTGCACGGACGGCTGTCCGCAAAGCATATCAATTCCCGATTTGTTTGCGTGCATGAATTCAAAGAGCATCTATCACGACTGGAATGCCGACTATTACTATAACGAAGTACATACCAAATCGGGCGCAAAAGCGTCGACTTGTATCGAGTGCGGAAAATGCGAAACGGCATGTCCTCAACATTTGCCGATACGTAAGTTGCTCAAAGACGTTGCAAAAGTGTTTGAAAAATAGTAATATATACATGCCGTTTTTCGGCAAAGGAGTAAATTATGATAGAAAACGTATTGACTAGGAGGAACTGCTCGGTCAAGACAAAAATCACTGTCAAGAGCTCGATTTCCGTCGGAATCGTCGCGCTTGCCGTTGTATTGCCGCAGTTACTTCACCTTGCGCTCGGCGCTTCGGGCGGTATCGCGTGGCTTCCCATGTATCTGCCCGTACTGCTTGGCGGATGCCTGCTCGGCAGTATTTGGGGCTTGGGCATAGGCATCGCTTCGCCCGTCGTAAGCTTCTTGATCACGCTTGCGTTCGGCAATCCCATGCCTGCGGCGGCCCGCCTCCCGTTTATGATCGTCGAGCTTGCTGTGTTTGCAACCGTATCGGGTGCATTTTCCAAGAAAATCGCCGAAAACGGCTGGATGGCATTCCCTGCCGTGCTGTTAGCCCAAGTCTCGGGGAGAACGGCATTTATGCTTCTCGTACTCATATTCCAATCGGTAACGCCGTTCACGCCTGCGATGATTTTTGCGCAGATTCAAACGGGCTTACTCGGAATGGTGGTGCAAGCCGTTCTCGTACCGTTTATCGTCATGGGATTGCGACTCGTACTTAACAAACAGGATAGCGACTAATCGAGTATACTAACATTTAGGGGATTTACTTAGTTCGCGCTTGCCGATTTATAGCTGTATAATCAAAACGTTCGTGTATATATGCGAACGTTTTTTTTGTGTGTAAATATGAATAATTACATTATCTCATAGCGCAAATTAGTTGTATGAACAAAGCTGTAAAACACGAGGCAGGCGAGGGCCTTACCAACGTCACTGAGCGCGAACAGATGGTTAGATCTGTCGTCGACCGCGTAAGAAATATCGAAGAGGAGCGCAATATATGACAGAGAAGTCAAACGCTGTAAATCTGCGCAACGAGCGTTACAACAATTATGTAGAAAAGGTAACGCCCAAAACGAACATACCAAAGGCACTTTTGCACAGCTTCTGGGTGGGCGGACTGACCTGCGTAGTCGGTCAGGGCATAGGCGATATAATCAAATTGATTGCGCCGAGTATGTCAGTCGATATGGTGGCTAATATCACGTCCATGATTTTGATTACCGTTGCCATATTATTTACCGGGCTTGGATTTTTCGACGTGATAGCTCGGCAGGGCGGCGCCGGCTCGTTTTTGCCCATCACAGGTTTTGCAAATGCTATGGCGAGCGCGTCGATGGAGTTTAAGACCGAAGGGCTGATTTTCGGAACGAGCGTCAAGCTGTTTTCGGTAGTAGGTCCGGTCGTAGTCAACGGAATCGTGTGGTCGACGGTTGCCGGCCTTATAAATCTAATGATATTGGGCAGGTTCTGATATGCGGTTGTTCAACAGAAAAAATAAGAATATTCCCGAGTCGGCTAACGCATTGAATCTGTTTGACTTGCAGGTGCCGACAGGCGTATCGCCGAGACAGCGCGTAATGCGGTTTTACAATACGCCGCGAATAATCGGCAGATATTCTGTTGTAGGCGAGAAGGAAGGGAAAGGTCCCGTCGGCAGTTACTTCCACAGATGCGAAAAGGACGACAAGCTGGGCGAAAAAACGTTTGAGCGCGCCGAGATACGTATGTTCGATACAGCGGTGCGCGGCGCCGTTCGCGACGCCGGCCTTGAGGTAACCGATATCGATTTGTTTATTTCGGGCGACCTTCTGAATCAGATGACTACGTCAAGCTACGCCGCACGCGATTTGGGCGTGCCGCACATAGGCGTGTACGGTGCGTGCTCGACAATGAGCGAGAGCCTAATGATTGCCGCGGCATTTGTAGACAGCGGGTATTTCAGCAATATTTTGGGCGCCGTAAGCAGTCATTTCGCAACGGCCGAGCGGCAGTTTCGTTTTCCGCTCGAATACGGCTGTCAACGTCCGCCGTACGCACAATGGACGGTGACGGGCGCGGCGGCCTCGGTCGTTGCCAAAAACACCGACAAGACGTCGCGATATCCTAAAATTGTGTGCGCAATACCCGGCCTGATTACAGACTTCGGCACAAACGATTTGAACAACATGGGCGCGGCAATGGCACCCGCCGCTATGGATACCATGTATACATTGTTCACTCAATCGGGTTATAACGAGGACGATTTCGACTTGATAGTAACGGGCGATCTCGGCAAGCTCGGCTCGGATATTCTTCGCGACCTTATGTTTAGGCGCGGAATCAGGCTCGGGCAGAACTATATCGATTGTGGAAATATGATTTACGATGTAGATCAGAAATGCTATCAGGGCGGAAGCGGCTGCGCGTGCTCTGCAACCGTATTCAATTCGTTTATTATGGAGAAGCTGATGAGCGGGGAGTACAAGCGCGTAGCTTACCTCGCTACGGGAGCGCTGATGAGCACACAGAGCTGTTACCAGGGCGAAACAATACCGTGTATATCCCATGCGGTTGTGGTTGAAAGTGCGTTCGGAGGTAAGAAATGACAGAAGCATTCAAGATGATAGGCACTTATGCGCTCGTGTTCGTTACGGGCGGAACATTGTGCGCAATAGCGGAACTGTTGATAGTCCGCACAAAGCTCACGCCGGCGAGGATTCTGGTAATATTCTTGATAGCCGGCATAATACTCGAGGGCGTAGGAATCTACGACTATATCTTCAAGTTTTGCCAGGCCGGTATCAGCGTGCCTATCGTCGGTTTCGGCGCTTCGCTTGCAAAAGGTTCTATTATCGCGGCACGAACGTACGGCTTTGTGGGCGCGTTTGCGGGCGGACTTATTCGCACGGCGTACGGCGTCGGTGCGGCGATAGTGATGAGCTATATAGTGACGCTTGTATTCAGCCCGCGTACCAAATAGCAGTATACAATTCAAAACAATAATCATATATATATTGCGTGAACGATTGTACGTATATCGTCAAGAAAAAGCACAGAGGAAGAAGAGTGATATTAGTCACTCTTCTTGTGTTGTTTGGCATAATAATTTCCGCAGTTATATTTATCAAGCGCAATGTTACTCCGATGGTTGTAATGCTGTCCAACGAGCGCATCAAGCTGATGACGACCGACGCGGTTAGTAATGCTGTGCTCGACATTATGTCCAAGAATACCGATAACGAATTTATGACCATCACGCGTGACGATAAGCAAAATATTAAGAGCGTCGATATCAACGCGGACAAGGTGACCGAGCTCGCACAAAAAATCACTATCGAAGCCCAGCACAAAATAAATGAAGCCGGTAGCGACGGCATAACGATTCCCATCGGTAGTTTAAGCGGAGTAACGCTGTTTACCGGACTCGGACCCGATCTGAAGATCAAGATTTATCTTGTCGGCTCGACAAAGACGATTGTAATCTCGGAGTTTTCCGAAAGCGGTATAAATCAGACATTACACAGACTTTACATAGACATCACGGGGTCGGTGGCCGTTGCGATACCGGGACTGCCGTCCACAATAGATACGCATACGCAAGTGCTGATGAGCGAGACGATAATCATAGGCGAAGTTCCGTCGACATATATAAAATCGGTCAACGTAGGCGAAATGCTCGACCTTATTCCGTAATTATGTATAAAAACGATTGCAAATAATTTTTTGTCGTGCTATAATATTACCGTAATTCAGATGCGTTATCAGCACGGCATAAGAAAAGCGCAAAATCAGAGAGCCGCTCGGTGTAAGAAATTACGAGGCTGAAAGGCGGCGCGCGCTATGGGATATTCACCGTGCGAGCACCGTCATTGAACTGACAGTAGGTGACGGCGTGTGCCGCGTTACGTGCATAAAACAAGTCAAAATTCGGGTGGTACCGCGTTTAACCACGCCCCGATTGTTTCGGGGCGTTTTTATTTGAAAATATTTGAAATTCATTCGGAGAGAGGTATATGGAAAACACCGAGAAAATCAAGGAAGAAGCTCTCAATAAGCTGGCGACAATCAAGACCGAGCGCGAGCTTGCCGATTTCAAAACGGCAGTGCTCGGAAGATCCGGCACTATCACCATGCTTATGAAAGGACTGAAGGATGTTCCGCCGGAAGATCGGCCACGAGTGGGAAAGGAGATAAACGACGTCAGAGTCGCCGTCACCGAAGCCTGCGACGGCTTGGAAAAGAAATTGCACCGTCAGGCGATAGAGCATGCTCTTATTTCGGACGCAATAGACGTTACTATCGACAAGCCTGTACGCTCGGTCGGAGCTGTTCATCCGCTCAATCAGGTCAGAAAGCGCCTTACAGACTATTTCGTAGGCAACGGATATATAGTATATGACAGCCCCGAGATAGAGACCGATTATTACAATTTCCAAGCGCTTAACATTCCGCTAGATCATCCCGCGCGCGATATGCAAGACACCTTCTTTATTGAAGACGGCATACTTCTTCGGTCTCAAACCTCGAGCGGGCAGGTGCGTCTAATGGAGAAGGTCAAGCCGCCGCTAAAGATGATTTGCCCCGGTCGGGTTTTCCGCAACGACGACGACTCGACGCATTCGCCGGTATTCCATCAAATGGAAGGTTTGGTGGTCGATAAAAACGTCACATTATGCGACCTAAAAGGCGCGCTCGAAGGCTTTGCAAAATTCATATTCGGAGATCAGACCAAAATAAGGTTTAGACCGAGTTATTTCCCCTTTACGGAGCCGAGCGTGGAGGTTGACGTGTCGTGCTTTAAGTGCGGAGGAAAAGGTTGCCGCGTGTGCAAGAACACCGGATGGATAGAGATTCTCGGCGCAGGTATGGTCAACCGCAAGGTGCTCGAAAACTGCGGTATAGACCCGGACGAGTACCAAGGTTTTGCATTCGGATTGGGCCTTGACCGCATTACAATGATACAGTGCGGCATTGACGATATCAAAATGCTGTGGGAGAACGACGTGCGCTTCTTGCGCATGTTCAGATAGGAGGCGGATATGAAATTACCTTTGAATTGGCTAAGAGAATATGTTGACATCGGCGATATCACGCCCGAAGCGCTGTCGGACAAGCTTTTGTCCGTCGGATTCGAGGTAGAAGAAATAATCAAACCGCGCGACGATATCAAAAACGTCGTCGTCGGCAAAGTATTATCAATGGAGCGCAACGCCAACTCCGACAAGCTTTGGGTATGCCAAATCGACGTCGGAAGCGAAGTGGCGCAGATAGTGACGGGTGCGCAGAACGTAAAGCAGGGTGATGTTGTTCCCGTAGCGAAAGTCGGCGCCGAACTTCCCGGCGGCAAATATATCAAGCCCGCCGTTTTGCGCGGCGTGGAGAGCTACGGCATGCTTTGCTCGGGCGGGGAATTGTGTGTCGATGACGACGTAATAGACGGCGCGAGCGTTGACGGAATACTTATACTGCCTAATAATTTCAAGATAGGCGAGGATATTATGCACGCGCTTGGCATCGACGATACCGTGCTCGACGTTTCTATCACTGCCAACCGTCCCGACTGTCAAGCTGTAGTCAACCTCGCACGCGAGATAGCGATTATACTCGGCAAGAAGTTCAAGATGCCGAAGATGACATACAAATGCGCTTCCGTTGCCCAAGACGGCGATCTTCCCACCGTTACGATTGTTAACAAGGATCTTTGCAGTCGGTATATCGGTCGCGTAATTAAGGACGTGAAGATAGAAAAGTCGCCCAAATGGATGCGCGATCGCTTGCGCCAGTGCGGCATTCGTCCGATAAACAACCTCGTTGACATAACCAACTATGTCTTGCTCGAATTCGGTCAACCTCTTCATGCCTTCGATCGCAGGCACATTTCGGGCGGAATAGTCGTCAGGAAGGGCGTAAAAGGCGAGAAAATTACGGCGCTCGACGGCAAAGATTACGAGGCCGACGACGTGTTGCTGATTGCCGACAGCTCTAAACCTCTCGCTCTTGCCGGCATCATGGGCGGCGAGTACACGAGTATTTTGCCTGACACAAAGACAGTTTTCTTGGAAGCGGCGCGTTTTGAACGCAGCAATATACGCCGTACGTCGCGAAAGCTCGGGCTTAGGTCGGATTCGTCGTCGCGCTACGAGAAGGGCGTGGACTGGCAGTCGACGGAGCTCGGCTCGGAACGCGCGCTCGCGCTATTCGACGAGCTCAAATGCGGAAAGATATGCGACGGTAAGACGTTCGACGGCATACAAGAGCCGCAAGAAAAGATCATTACTACTACAAAAGATGAGATTTGCAATCTTCTCGGCATCGATATTGACAAAAAGGTCATCGTATCGTTGCTCAAAAAACAGGGCATTGCCGTGAAAGCAGAGGGGAAAAAGCTCGTTTGCACAATTCCTCTCATCAGAGAGGATATCGACGGGTATCCCGATCTTGCCGAGGACGTGATGCGTTTCTACGGCTATGACAACATCGTCTCGACCAATTCGGAGAACACGCACCAAACATGCGGCGGTATGAATGTTCACGATACCGGGTCCGAAGTCATTAAATCGCGCTTGACCGCGCTCGGTGCCGATGAGATTTTGAACTATTCGTTCGTTTCTCCCGACGCGTGCGACAAAATTATGCTGGACGAACATGATTTGCGCCGCAACGTCATCACAATCAAAAATCCGCTCAGCCGTGACATTTCTGTCATGCGCACACAGCTCGTTACAGGCATGCTGTCGTCAATCTCGCGCAATATCTTGAGGAAAAACAGCGTAATGCGCTTCTTTGAGTTGGGCAAGATATTTATTCCGAATAGCTTGCCGTTGAAGAGTTTACCGCAAGAGCGCGACGTGCTGTGTATCGGACTGTGTAATGACGGCGATTTCTATACAATCAAGAGCATAGTGGGCGAGGTGGCCGCCATATTTGCACTTGATCCTAAATTCAAGACCGGCAATGCGCCCTATCTTCATCCCGGGCAATCGCTGTCTATCGACTGCGGTGGATTAAATGGTGATTTCGGCAAAGTGCATCCGCTCGTTTGCGAGAATTACGATTTGCCAAACTCCGTTTATATCGCTCATATCGACGTAACAGACGCGCTTACTCGCAAGATTGAACTTGCGCACTATACGCCGCTGTCAAAGCTTCCTCCTGTCGACCGAGACTTTGCGCTCGTTGTGGAAAAATCCGTAAGAGTCGGCGATATGCTGAATGCCGTCAAATCTGTCAGTCCGTACGTATCGGGCGTTGAGCTGTTTGATATATACGAGGGCGAGCAGATTCCCGAAGGCTGCAAAAGTGTCGCATTCTCCATGCGCCTTCAACCCAAAGAGGCTACATTCTCGGACGCCGAGATCAAAAGTATTGTAAACGACGTGCTTCAAATCGTTTCCGACAAGTTTGGGGCGAAGCTTCGCTGATATGGAACTCGTAGCGCCGGCTGGAAATTACAACGCGCTCGTCGCGGCTGTCAACAACGGCGCAGATGCCGTTTATCTCGGTTTGCCCGATTTCGGCGCGAGGGCTAAGGCAGAAAACTTTTCTTTCGAAAATTTGGAAAGTGCAATAGAGTATGCTCATCTTTTCGGCACGAGGGTATTCGTAACGCTCAATACGCTGATAAAAGATAACGAGATGTCGCGCGCAATCGATTGCGCCAAGCACGCTTATGCATGCGGTGCGGACGCGGCAATCGTTCAAGACGTTCGATTTATAAAGAAACTAAAGCGCGAGCTTCCCGAATTTACACTACACGCGAGCACGCAGATGGGCATACACAACGCCGACGGCGCTCGCGCTATACTTGATATGGGTTTGCGACGCGTCGTACTTGCGCGCGAAACCTTGCCGCAGGATATTGCGGAAATCAAAAAAACGGGTATCGATATTGAATTTTTCGTTCAAGGCGCGCTCTGTATATGCTTTTCCGGCAATTGCTATTTTTCGTCGCTCGCTTCGTCGTACAGCGGCAATCGCGGAAAATGCATGCAATTGTGCCGGAAAAAGTACGAATTGCGCGGCGATAAAGGATATTATCTGTCGGCAAAAGATATCTGCCTATACGATAAATTGGCATATCTCAATGACTTGGGAGTAGACGCCGTCAAGATAGAAGGTCGCATGCGCTCAATCGAGTACGTCGCGCAGGCAGTGCGGGTATATAAATCTCAAATGCCTACGGACGAGGCAAGAAAGGCGCTTAAAGCGGTGTTTAACCGCGGTAATTATTGTAGCGCTTACTTGGACGAAAGCGCCCCGTTTCGCGTCGTATATTCAAAATCTCAGGCTAATATCGGCAATTATGTGGGGAAAATCGATCGTGTAACAAATAATCGCGTTAAAGTTAACGGATTTATTCCTAATCCCGCCGACGGCTTCAAGATTATGCGGGGCGGTATAGAGGTAGGCGGGGCGAGCGTGCGCGGCGGCGATGTCGTTGCAGACTGCAAAGCGAAACCGGGCGATGAACTCATGCGGACGTTTGACGGCAAGCTGTCCGAAGAGCTCAACAAAATAAACAGAACACTTGCCGTAACTGTCGATGTACAAATCGACGGCGGGAAACCCATTTTAGGCGTTGCTAAGCACAATGATTGCGTATACGCACTTACCGGCAAGGTCGCCGAACATGCTATCAATCGCGCGCTTACTACAGAGGATATCTCAAAGGCGTTCAAGAAAGTATCGCAATTCCCGTTTGATGTAATAGTAAACGTCAATACCGACAATACTGCTTTTATGCCTATCTCGGAGCTTAACGAATTCAGACGCAATCTATATACAGGGCTCGTCGAACAAATCAAATTAGCCAATGCTCCCAAGCGTAGTTATACATGTGATTTTTCGCTCGACTACAACCAATTTCAGGGGCGTGGCAAAATTCTTTGCGTCGACGATTTGAGTATAATAACCAAAGATGTTTCGGACAGAATCGATTATATTGCGCTGAAGCCGAGAGATTATTCTGACGTTAACCGCTCGATTGGTAAATATAGTTTTGACAAAAAGCTACTATTGTATATGCCGATTACAATGCGCGGCGACGATTACGGCGTTTTACGCCGAGCCGTCGACGACAAAAATATATTCGGCGTGATATCAAACAATTACTATACGTTGAAATTTACCGACAAGCCGATTTTGCTTGGGCCCGGGCATAATATAATTGGCGAGTGCGTTAAAACGCATATCCGCTCGTATGAATCCGACGATATCGGCGGGGATAATAATAGCTTTATGTATTGTTTCGGTCATGCTCAGCTCATGACGCTCTGCCATTGTATCTACGGGAAATGTATAGGTTGCGGCGGTGATGATATATTAACCGACGAGGAAGAGCGTAAATTTGCGCTCAAACGGTACAAGATTGCACATTGCTATTGGGAGCTAAATAATTATGTGCCGCACAACTTTACGGACAGAATAACATGCGCGGACAAAAATTTGTATTACGATTGCTGTAGTATGAATACGGCAGATATTTTATGTGTGCTTAACGGTGAATACAAAGGAAAGTACACTCGCGGCAACACGAACAAAGGTTTGAAATAGATGGATACAACTAAGATAAATCTTCAATTCGACGTTATACTCGACGAAATCGCTTCGCTTGCGAGCGCCGAGCTTGTAGTCGACGCCTTGCGCCGCACAACGCCGGTTACGGATATTAAAGACGCGGAAAAGCTGATGACCAAGACTTCCGATGCGTTGTTTGTGCTCGCTTCGCACCGTCCCGATCTTGCGTTTTACGATATATCAAAGAGCGTAGAGAAAGCGCGGGTGGGCGCAACGCTGTCGCTACCGGAGTTTATCGATATCAAGGGAAACATTGCGTGCCTGCGTTCACTAAAGAGCTGTGTGGAAA
Source organism: Clostridiales bacterium (assembly GCA_022508425.1). Classification (GTDB taxonomy): domain Bacteria; phylum Bacillota; class Clostridia; order Christensenellales; family Pumilibacteraceae; genus Anaerocaecibacter. The sequence goes on from JAFLVF010000013.1 coordinate 25,156, forward strand.
ATTCGGACGGCTGTGACAGCCTAAAGGATATTACCGCGTGGGTGAGAGCATGCGACGGGCTGGAAAAGGCCATCGGTAATACCGTCGAAAACGAAAATGAAGTAAAAGACTCTGCAAGTGAGAAGCTTTATTCGCTAAGACGTGCAATCGTGCGCGCCAACGCCGCGCTTAAGAGCCGTCTTGACAGTCTAACGCGCCGGAGCGAGATAAGCAAGTATCTTCAGGACAATATTGTAACAATTCGCGGCGGCAGATACGTCGTTCCTGTCAAGGCGGAATGCCGCTCCGGTGTAAAAGGTCTTGTCCACGACGTTTCCGCTACGGGCTCTACTGTATTTATCGAGCCTTTTGCAATTGTCGAAGCCAATAACGAACTGCGCACCCTCAAGACGGCGGAGCAGAACGAAATAGAGCGAATATTGTACGAATTGAGCTTACAGGTCGCCGAGAATGCCAATGATCTAATTGCCGGACAGCGCGTGCTTGTCGAGTGCGGAGTTATATTCGCAAAGGCGGAGTATGCCAAAAAGATTAACGCGTTTAGACCCAATCTCAATAACAGCGGACGGATTTCCCTTGTTTCGGCAAGGCACCCGCTTATTTCGCCGGATACCGTCGTGCCTGTTGATATAATAATCGACAAGAAGTTATTACTCATTTCCGGACCGAACACCGGCGGTAAAACGGTCGTTCTCAAGACGGTTGGACTGTTCGCGCTCATGGCAGAATGCGGCATATTTTTGCCGACGGCCGAGAATAGCGAAATGAGTATCTTCGGGAATATTTTTTGCGATATCGGCGACGCGCAGAGCATCGAGCAGTCGCTCAGCACTTTCTCTGCGCACATCAAGAACATTTCGTCGATTTGCTCTGAGGCGGACGGCAATTCGCTCGTTTTGCTCGATGAGCCCGGCGACGGCACAGACCCCGAAGAGGGTGCGGCACTCGCGGTTGCTATTATCGGCAACTTACTCAAAATCGGCGCAACGTCTGTTGTCACTACGCACTTCAATTCAGTCAAGCAATACGGAGTGTCAAACACTTTGATAAAAAATGCTTGCATGCAGTTTGACAGCGCGAATTTTCGGCCGACGTACAAGCTGTTGTACGGTGTTTCCGGTTCGAGTTATGCGCTTGAAATAGCCGAAAAGCTCGGGCTTGACGAGCAAATCATTGCCGAAGCGAAATCGCATTTGAGCGCCGAAAAAGTGTCGTTTGACAATATGATGCGAGAGGCGGAACAGCTTAGAAACGACGCGCAAGTCGAAAAAGCGCTGTGCGAAAAGCTCGCCATAAAAGCCCATGACGACGCGGAAAAAGCAGAAAAATTCAAAGCCGAATACCAATCCAAACTCGCAGAAATAAAAGAAAACGCAAGAATATTAGTCAAGCGCCAAGCGGACGAATATGCCGAGTATGCAGACAGTTTAATTGATGAAATCAAGCAAAAGCTGAAATCTGCCGACGAGAAAGCGCTTTTTGAAGCGAGAAAGATAGCAAAACACCTGTCCGACGGCGTACCGACGGACGAACGAAAACCGCAGATATCAGTTCAGCCTGTCGACCCTAAAACTATAAAAAACGGAATGCGCGTATTTGTATCGGGCTTGAACAAAGAGGGTATAGTAGCGGGCAATCCGCGCGGCGAAAAGGTAATTGTTGCAATCGGCGCAATCAAGACGGAGCTACCCATCTCGTCGCTATCTCTCATTGACGACGAAAAGAAACGCACAAACAAAGAAGTTCGGCACGAGATTGCCGAACCGAAAAATATAGAAGTTATGCTACTCGGCCGCACGGTCGACGAGGCGATTGAAGAGCTCGAGCGAATATTGTCCGATATTCCGCCGCACAGTACAATAAGAATCGTTCACGGCAAAGGTACGGGTGCGCTCGGCAAGGGCATACAGAATTTCCTGAGAAAAGAAAAGAAAATCAAAGAGTTTCGTTACGGACGATACGGCGAGGGCGATACGGGCGTTACTATAGCCGTAGTCAAATAGTAGCAGTCTAAATGTTATTACGATTTCGTTGCGATGGCTATAGACTATCGTTGTTTCAATGATTTCTATTTTCCGAATTATATCATGTGCTTTTTGATCAATTCTGCGTATGAATATGCTCTCAACGTAATTTCGTCGCGACTAAACTTGCCGCAGCCGGCAACATCAAGCGAAATTATATAAACGATAAAGTTTGCGGCGCGCATAGCAGAATACAGCTCGTCGGCGTTGTCCGTCACACTCCGCGCAAAATCCAAAAATTTATCCTCGATTGGATTTAGCATACTTTCTGTCGAGGTATAAAACGCGTTATTATTTCGCCTAACGTATTTTATTATACTATCCGCCGATGTAGGCGTAATTTTATCGGGCGTGTTGATGTATAAATTCAGTGTGACGCATTCGACAATATGCCGACAGGTTATATAGTGCGCGCTTCTGAAATTTTTGGAAACGCTGTGCTCTACGGCGAGCATGCTTGTGCTGCCGTTCGCGGCGTCGAGTATCTTTTGATATTCGCTTTCGCTCAGTGTTTTCATACTTTTATCAACGAATAATTGTAGTAGTCCCCGCCGACGGAGCAAATGGAATTGTACAGCGCAGCCGCGCGTTCGTCCACGGACAGAACACGCTTGATTTCGGTATTTTCAGAGGCTTTTTTAATGTCGGCATTATTGGTTTTGACGAATCCCGGCAAAATCGAGAAGTCAAAATCTTGTTTGCAGGCGAGCAGGCGAGTGACAAACGAACAGGCGAGCAATTCTTTTTCTTGATTTGTAACGGCGTCAAAAAGTAAGCGTTTGATGCGTTTTATTCCATAACGTTTGCTTACCGAAGAATTTATCAACGTATTGTAGTCGGAAGTATCGGCGTATTTTTTTATCAGATGCTCAAGCCCTTCCGAGCAGTCCTTAAGGTTTTTGATAATATTCGGCGCCATGCTCTTGACAGCATATACCGCCATTATTTCGTATGCGCCGAGGTTGGGGCGGTGCGCATTGTGCCACGCAATGATGTCGTCTTTTAAGTACGGTATATAGTCGGATATCTTGTCGGCGTTGCCACAGTCTACCGCATGGCGTATCGCCGTCGCCGAAATGTACTTCTCGTCCGTAGACAGACTTCCGTAGCTTGCTCCGACACGCTCGATTATGATAGGCTCGATAGTCGGCGAATATTTTTCGATCGCGGAAATGTATTCGAGACACAGAATATTGTTAGGGTCGGAAAATATATCGTCGCAAGGCCCGTACACTGCCGAATACGCCGTCGCATTGGCTATATTATAGCTTTTACCCGATTTTAGTTCTCGATAAAAAATGTTGTGAAATGCTTCCGAATTCTTTGATTTTGCGTCGTAAATGCTTAATATTTTGTCGGGTGAGACTGTCGCGCCCATCGCGATATGCTTAATATCCTTAATTTGAGCAGATATTTTGAGTGCGCCTTCGGCAAAATACTGCGCGCTTGCCGTCGCGTACAGTGTCGGCAGTTCTATCACCGCATCGGCACCGCCTCTGACTGCGCATTCGGCACGAAGCGATTTATCGCAAAACGCCGGATCCGCAGACTGAACGAAATTCCCGCTCATAATGCAAACTATATTATCGATTCCGCGATTTCTCACGGCGTCGAGCTGGTATTTATGTCCCGTATGAAACGGATTATATTCACAAACGATAGCACAATTTGTCATATTCAAATACCAAATACTTTACATTCACGTAAAATCGGAGTATAATTAAATTATAGATATTTTATCACAAATCTAAATTTTTGTAAACATATAAGGAGAATATTATGAACGATTTACTCAATTCCGTCCGCGAGAAGGCGAAGAAGCTGCAAAAGACCATCGTACTTGCCGAAGGTGAGGAGCCGCGCGTAATCACGGCCGCGGCCAAGATTCAAAAAGAGGGCATAGCAAAGGTCGTTTTGATCGGCAATCCCGCTGTTATTGCCAAAAAGTGTGCCGATGTCAAGCTTGACGGAGTCAAAATTATAGATATAGCGACAGTTGACAAGGAGCCGTATGCCGAGACTCTGTATGAGCTTCGCAAAGCGCGCGGCATAGACATGGATACAGCGCGCAAGCTCGCGTCCGATCCGCTGTATTTCGGCGTGCTTATGGTCAAGCGCGGCGAAGCGGACGGAATGGTCGCAGGCTCTGTCAATGCTACAGGTGACGTGCTTCGTCCCGCGCTTCAAATCATCAAGACCGCACCGGGCATCAAGACTGTCAGCTCTTGCTTTATCATGGTGCTGGACAAGAATTCCAAGTACGGCGAGAACGGCGTGCTCGTATTCGGTGACTGTGCGGTCAATCCCAATCCCGATGCGCAACAGCTTGCCGACATCGCAGTGGCGTCGGCAGGATCGGCTAAAGCAATTGCCGGTATATCGCCTAAGGTCGCGCTTCTTTCGTTCTCGACTAAGGGATCGGCTAAGCACGAGCTGGTAGACAAGGTCACAGCCGCGCTTGAGATTGTAAAAGCGAATCATCCCGAAATTCAAGTCGACGGCGAGCTTCAGGCGGACGCCGCGCTTGTTCCGACGGTTGCGGAACTTAAGGCTCCCGGGAGCACGGTGGCAGGCCATGCCAATGTATTGATTTTCCCCGACCTTCAGGCGGGCAATATAGGCTACAAACTAGTCCAACGCCTTGCGGGTGCCGAAGCTATCGGACCCATTTGCCAGGGCTTCAACAAACCGGTTAACGATTTGTCGCGCGGTTGCAGTAGCGAAGACGTTGTCAATGTAGTCGCAATGACAGCACTTCAAAGCGCAATGAACGACTAATCCAAAGTACGATTATACATGAAGTTCAAGAAAGTTACGATATCTTGCTCGTCAGAAGTTTCGGAAATGATAGCATACGCTATGCACGAAGCGGGCAGTATGGGCGAGGTGTTTGACGACTACAACGATATCAAGCAGGTGCTTGCCGAGAAACGTTGGGACTATGCCGACGCGTCGCTGTTTGAAGAGAGCGATAAATGTACTGTCAGCGGCTTTTTCACAATAGAGACAGACGATAAATCAATTGAAAAACGCATTTGTGACAGCGATTACAGCGGACTGTTTGGCAGTTCCGACGGAATCATACCCGATCTGTCAATCGAGATTATCGATTCGGCAGAATGGGAAAACGAATGGAAGAAGTATTATAAACCGTTTTCTGTAGGCAAATTAGTTATAGTCCCCGAATGGGAGAAATATACGGCGTTAGGCGGTGTGCCGGTCAGACTGAATCCGGGGCTTGCATTCGGCACAGGCACGCACGAAACTACGTCTATGTGCATTTCGCTCATGCAAACCATAGAATTACAAGGCAAACGCGTAATAGACTTCGGGTGCGGAAGCGGAATACTCGGTATATGTGCGCACAAGCTCGGTGCATGCGATGTAATATTCGTAGATACCGACGAGCAGGCCGTGACTGCGACAATCAATAACTGCGCATTAAACGGTATAGATAATCCAAATGTTTTACAATGTGACGTCAGGAATATACAAAATCAAGCGGACGTCATCGTAGCTAATATCACTGCAGACGTGCTTATGGACGTCGCGCCGCTGATTAAGTCGTTGCTCAAAGAGGGTGGATACGCAATAATTAGCGGAATAATTTCTTCAAAGGCGCAAGCTGTCGTAGATACCTACAAACATAGCTTTACATACGTCGACGGCGACAAGAAAAACGAATGGAGTGCATACGTCTTTAGATTATGAGATTCTATGTAAATAATATAAAATCACCGCTTGAGCTTACAGGCGATGCACATACTCATGCCGCGTATTCGTTGCGTGTTCGTGTTGGCGACTATATTACTGTGTTTGACGGTAAAGGCGTCGAATGTTCGTGCAAGGTTACGTCTGTCAACAAGGACAAAACCTGCCTCGAAATAATCGATACTCGCGAGAATGTAGGGGAGACAAAGACCGAATATTCCCTGTATCTTTCGGTGATTAAACAAGATAGGTTTGAGCTTGCCGTACAAAAGGCGACGGAACTTGGCGTAAGCAATATTATTCCGGTATATTCGTCGTACACACAGCGAGTCGGCAATCTAAATATTGATAGACTGCATAAAATCGCCATCTCGGCATGTGAGCAGTGCGGAAGAAGCAAAGTCCCGACAATTGAGCAGCCCATCGAGTTTGACGAGCTATTAGAACGCACGAAGCACACCCATATGATATTTCCCTGGGAACGCGAAATGCACGGCTCGTTAATGGAGGCTATCGACAATTCCAAATCCGTTTCGGTATTTGTCGGGCCGGAAGGCGGCATAACCGAACAAGAAAAAATAGCGCTTGTCAATGCCGGCGCACACTCTGTCACGCTCGGACCGAGGATACTGAGAGCGGAAACGGCGGCAATAACAACATTGTCTGTAATATGCTGTGCAATGGGAGAGTGGAGCCTTGATTAGCGTAAGCGTTGTAACGCTGGGATGCAAAGTCAATCAAGCGGAAAGCACGGCAATTATAGCCGCGCTAAACGAAAAAACCGGTTATCATGCATCGGAGGGACTATCAACCGCCGATGTTTATGTTTTGAATACGTGTTCGGTTACTGCGGAAGCAGACAGAAAATCTCGTCAATATTTAAGCAAAATGCGCAAGCTCAACGACAAGTGTCGTATAATAGTAATAGGGTGTAGCTCTCAAAACAACGCCGAGCATTTTGCCAAAAACAATGTTACAGCAATCGGCGGCTCTGAAAATAAAGTCGATTTTGTCATCGACAATATAAAAGAAATATCCGAAAGTATTCTACATGATAGAATACTTTTTAATGATTATAGTGAAAAAAATAGTGAAAATTGCGAAAAATTCAGTAAAAATACGCAAAAAACACGTAAATTTGTCAAAATTCAAGACGGATGCAACAGATTTTGTACCTATTGTATAATACCGTATTTGCGCGGCAGGAGCAAGTCTGTGCCCATAAATGATATAGTGGCAGAGTGTGAGAGAACGGATTCCGACGAGATTGTATTGACAGGTATTGACATGTCTGACTACGGAAAGGATATAGGATCGACTCTATCGGAATTGTTGTCAAAGCTATCGCATATTCAAGCGAGAAAACGTATTAGTTCGCTTGAATGCGAGGTAATAGACGAGGATATGCTGTCTATAATGAGAGAGGGGAATTATTGTCCGCACTTTCATTTGTCGCTACAAAGCGGCGATGACGGCGTACTCAAATCAATGAACAGGCATTATGATACAAATTACTTTTATTCTAAGGTCGAGCTTATACGGCAATTTTTCCCGAATGCGGGCATTACAACGGATATAATAGTCGGTTTTCCCACAGAAACAGACGAAAAATTTGAAAATAGCTGTAAATTTATCGAAAAATGCGCGTTTTCAGATATACATGTATTTCCGTACAGTGCGAGAACAGGTACATTGGCGTCGAAAAAATACAAAACACTGCCCAAAACAGTGGTGGAAGAGCGAGTTAATAAGTTGCTCGAGATAAAGCACGCCTTACACAAGGCATTTATAGAAAGCAATCTGGGCAAGGCTTATACCGTGTACACAGAGGACGCGCACGACGGGCTTACTGAAGGTTATACGCAAAATTATATCAAAGTTTACTGCTCCGGCGCTCCGTGCGGAAAAATGATTGACATGCGTTTGACAAAACCATACAAAGACGGCGCATACGCACAAATTATAGACGTTGCAGATAATAATCATAATTAAAAATCATGTCAATATATATGTGCGTTCATATGAGGGGATAGTGATACGCTTATTTTTACAATTATTAAATCACTTCGCAAAAGACAGCTTTTGCGAAGTGTAATAGGCGAAAATAAGGCGTATTATCTTAATAATGCACATTTTTCCATATTTACGAAAAATTTAATTGTTACGAATGTGCAGCGTATTCGCATGTTGATATATGAATATGTTTGCATTTAATTTGTGTTCACTCTTTTCTATTTTGTTATTACATAATTAATTGCTAATTTATGATACTAATTATGTGAGAAAGTCGATTAAGATTTCATTAATAATTGTTAGCATATTTGCAGCTCTGATATTGCTTGCCGTCGGAATATTCTTTTTGTTGATTGAGCCTAAAGTAAATATTCTCGGTGCGCCAAATCTAGACTTGAATAATCTTACGTCATATTCTCGTACGGTAAGAATTGTAGACAAGAACGGGAACAATATCGATGAAGCGGCATTTTATGATAACAATAAAATATATGTAAGATTTTCCGACCTCGATTCCAAGACTGTCAACGCATTTATTTCTATCGAGGACAAACGTTTCTATGAGCATAAAGGCGTAGATTACAAGCGCATGGTGTCAGCGGCCGTATCCAATATCAAATCACGTTCGTTTAGAGAAGGCGCGTCTACAATCACACAACAGCTTATCAAAAACACGCATTTGTCAAACGAAAAGACGATTAAGAGAAAAATCAACGAAATGCGGCTTGCCAGGGCGTTAGAGCGCGTATACAGCAAGGATCACA
>JAFLVF010000130.1 GCA_022508425.1 Clostridiales bacterium
CCGCGCCGATAATCATACCGACGGCAAGATCGACGACGTTGCCGCGCGTTATGAACGCTTTGAACTCCTTGAGAAGTCCGAACTTGGGTTTTTTCATATTCACCTCGTAAGTATTTTATTACATATATGATAGACCATAAACTTGGCGTTGTCAAGTTTTTGACACCAAAAAGAGCGCCGAGTATATCTCCGGCGCTCTTACTGTTTATTTGTCGTCCGCTTTGTCGACGAGCTCTTCCGCATCGTCACCGTACCCGTCGAAGAAGCCCTTGCCCGTCGTCGGGTCGGAAACGATACCGAATACGACGAGCACAGAGCAAACGGCGCTTATCACGGAGTCCGCCGTCGCGTCGGCTATTCTTACTCCGAACGCGCCGAGTATCAAGAATATGGCACTCAAAATACTCACCCAAAACCCGACGTTTTTCATTCTCTCTTTGATTTTCATTTTCACCTCATTACTAATTATTGCGTAGCTGATGTAACGACCGAAATTGCTATCCTGACGGCGTAGTTCCGCGTCAGGCAAGGAAAGCGAGCGCCGACCGACGGGAATGTAGACAAGCCTACATGACCGAGTCGTCCATCGTGCACGTAGCCCGCATCCGTCCGATGCATAAACTGTCTGTGTTGACGGCTTAGGCGCGGCGCAGGCGGGCAAGCAGCCAAATGCTGCGCGACGTATGGGGTGCCGCTCACATCGATATTGTGATATGATTGCACAGTGTCAGCCTGTGGCTGCGGCGACGGGAATGTAGACAAACCTACATGACCGAGTCGTCCATCGTGCACGCAGCCCGCATCCGTCCGATGCATAAGCCGTCAGCGGCCGTACTTGTCCAACAGCTTGTAATAATAATATCCCGACAAATGCTGGCGGTAGAAGGAGTGATTGTTTATTTCCAGCCTCGCGTCTTCCGGCGACATGGAGCCGAGGAAGGCGTCAAGCTTGTCGTAAACGGACTTATACAATTCGTCCTGCTTGTCGGCGGACAGCGTGTTGGTCGAGTTCGCCTTGCTCTGTTGGTCGAGCGCGTCGGAGTAAAGCTTGCTCTCCGTCTTGGCCTTGCTCTCGTCGAGCTTGGCCTGTTTGTAGCGTATGTCGTTGTTGTACTTTTCGATTTCCTCGATTTTTTCGGCGCGCTCTTTTTTGAGCTCGTTGACCGTCTCGTTGAGCTTGGCCGCGTATGCGATATTGAAGTCGTCGAGCGCCTTGGCGAGCTTTGCCGACACCGAGTTTATCTCCGCGTCGAGGTCTGCGATCTTGCCGCCGTAATCGGAACCTACGCCTTTGCGAAGCTTCATATACTCGTTTTCGAGCTCCTCTTTCTGCCCTACGGCAATGGACGATCTGCCCAAACCGCGCCTTAAAACGTCGTTGTCTATATTCTCGGCAGCGGCGGCGTAGCTCTTGTCGAGCGAAGCGAGCTCGCTGTCCAATTGAGCGGCATACGCGGCGCGCTTGTTGTTAAGCTCTTTCTCATTGGCCTCGCTGTTCGACTTTATGTTGTTGACGGTGTCGGTGCGGAACTGCGACAGCTTGTCCTGCGCGACCACGTTGATATCGGCGTCGGACGGCGCGTCGTATTCGAGCTGCTTGAGCCGAGTGTTGGGCAAGGTCGTTTTGCCGGCCGCGCCCGACGAAGCGATTGCCGCGCTTTCCAGCTGTTTTATCTCGTCCTCGAGCGCACTGCGCTCATCCGAATAGTTAGGAAACGCTCCCATGTTCGTAAATCTCCTTGTATAGTAAATATTTGCAGTCGTAGTAGTCGGCTATCGCCCGCCTGCCACGCAAAACAAGTTTTCTTGTCGCGTCGTGCGACGTGTCGACCTTGACAACATTGCCGCTTACGTTGCGGACGCGCATGCCGCACCGCCTTTTATTTCCGCGCACGCGCTGTCTATCTTGTCTACGCCCGTTTTGATGACGGCGGTGTCGCGCTCAATTATCTTGACATCCGTTTTGATCTCGTCTGTGTCCGACTTGACGTCCATCACCGTTCCCAAACGGTCGGACAGCGAGTTGATAGTGCGGACGTACCGCCCCTCGCGACGACGCGTGTCTTTCAGCTCGTACACGAGCAGTCCGCAAAACAGCACCGCCCACAACCCGTTGGCGACTACCGTTGATATAATTTGATCCATTTTTCCCTCCTAATTTTTTTCCACGGAGACTCTCCAAAGCACCGCGCCAAGATTAGTACACAAGCTCTTGTGTAAGAGTCTCCTATCTGTTGCAAGCGATGACCATTGCTTTTGCGTCGCTTCTTGTATCCGACAGCGCGAGTACACCGCTCGAATTGATCTCGGCAACGATGGGCGACGCGCCCGAGGCGATAACCGCTCCGTCGAGCGTGAGCGAAACCGCTCCGCCGGAAAATACGACTATCACGCCGCCACCGCCACCCACAGCGCCGAAACTTGTTTTGCCGCCGACAGCGGTGCCCGCTCTTACCGAAACGACTCCGGCCATATGTGAGCGCAACAGCCGCGCAGTCGATTCTATACGCGCGGCATTGTCGACGGCAAGCGCAAGCGCTTTGTCTGTTTTGTCCATTGATTATGAACTCCTTGTTATGAAAGTAATTCTATAAAATGACCGTAAACACTCGAAAGAGCTGTTCTGACGGCGTAGTCGCGCGTCAGACGGGCAAGCAGCCAAATGCTGTGCGACGTATGGGGTGTCGCTCACATCGATATTGCGATATGATTGCACAGAGCCAG
>JAFLVF010000131.1 GCA_022508425.1 Clostridiales bacterium
GCCGACAGAGCGTATTGTTGATATAGTATTCGCTGTCGTTGGTCCTGAACAGCTTGCGCGTAATGACTACTTCTTCGAAGTCGTAAGAAGGAAACAGCGACCTGTTCCGGTTGTCAAATGTGAGGGCGACTTCGGCATACGACAAAGACTTACGCTTTTTCGTGCCGCTGAATATGACGTCTTGCATATTGCCGCCACGCAAAAGTTTAGGCGACTGCTCTCCGAGCACCCACCTAACCGCGTCGGCAACGTTACTCTTGCCGCAACCGTTGGGACCGACTATACCCGTTATGCCCTCACCGAACTTGACGTCAAGCTTGTTGGCAAAGGATTTGAACCCAATCAGGGACAGCTTCTTAAACTTCAAAATCTTACCCTACAAAATGCTGTATTGTCTATCAATACACAATACAACATTTTGATTATATCACGTTAATATATAAAAATCAATCAAATTTTCGCAAACAAACGCGAATTTTGTTTTATAGTTATTTATCTTTGTTGTCAAGAGCATTGACGGCAGACTTTGCCGCGTCGATTTCGGCGGCCTTTTTGGTACTGCCGCGTCCCGAAAATTTATTCTCTCCTACCATAGCTACGGCGACAAATTGACCGTTACCTTCGTCAGTCACCTTGTAATCGATCGGAGAGCCGACGCGCTTTTGAAGCTCCGATTTATAATCGCGCACAGGCTGTACCTTGCCGTAAAAGACACGCGACAAAAACCGGTCGCACGCTTCCAATCCTCCGTCGAGATACATTGCGCCTAACAACGCTTCGAACACATTTGATCGCGTTTTGTCCGAAAACTCCGCCGTGTTCGTACCTGCGCCCACGCGTAAATATTCAGTAAGACCGAGTTCGTCGACGAGCGTTGCCAGCGGCTGCTTTGACACGACGGACGCGCGCATCGATGACAATGTGCCCTCGTCCTCGGCGCGGTAATCTTCGTAGTACTTGACTCCCACCAAGAAATTGAGCACACAGTCGCCCAAAAATTCGAGCCGCTCGTTGGCAACACCCTTGTGCTCGTTTACGTAAGACGAGTGCGTGAATGCGGAAACCAACAGACTGCGGTCTTTGAACTCGTAGTCTATCAGCTGTTGCAGACTGTCAAACGCGTCGCTCACTCGGCGTCGCTCCCACTGTTTTCCGACTGGGCCTTGACGCTGTCGGCGTACTCGCCTATTGTCGTTTTGATCTCGCCGAGAACATTGTGCTCGTGAAGCGAAATTATGCGATTGATCGACGCGATTATGGACACCTCGTTAGTAGATCCGTGACCTTTAACTACAAGCTTCTTCACGCCGAGGAATGGCGCTCCGCCGTATGAGTGATAGTCCATAGACGATTTAAGAGAATACAGCGCTTTTTTGAGGAACAATGCGCCGATTTTGGAGCGAAGCGATGATTTAACGGCTTGCTTAACCTTGCCCATGACCATTTTGGCTGTGCCTTCGGTAGATTTGATGAGTACGTTACCCGAAAATCCGTCGCATACGATTATATCGTACTTGCCTGTCAAAGTGTCGCGCGCTTCCATGTTGCCGAGGAAGTTGATGGGCAAATTCTTGATAAGAGCATATGCCGCACGCGTGCGCTCGTCGCCCTTTTTCTCTTCGGTTCCGACGGAAAGAAGCCCTACGGCAGGCGACGGAATATCGAACGCCGCCTTCATATACACCGACGACATGAGCGCAAACTGCGCCATAAACTCGGGTTTGCTGTCTATATTAGCGCCGCTGTCCGCTATGCAAACGAGCTTGCCGTCTACGGCGGTCGGCATGAGCGACGCGAGCACAGGCCTGTGCACGCCGTGTATGCGCCCAATCAATAATGTTGCGCCTGTCAACACCGCGCCGGTGCTACCCGCACTGAACATACCGACGGCGTCCTCGTCGTCTTTTAACAGACTAAACGATTTGATGAGCGACGAGTCGGGCTTATGCCTGATAGCCTGCGTAGGCACGTCGTCATTGGTGATGACGTCGGGCGCATGGACTATCTCGATATTGGGCGCGGCAAGTCCGATATGCTGTTTTACAGTCGTTGCGTCACCGACAAGCACAATCTTATAATCGGGGTGCATTTTGGCCGCTTCGACAGCGCCCTTAATCAACAAATCGGGGCGGTCGCCGCCCGCAGTATCGATAATGATCTTGTTCATAATACCTCGAAGTTTTTTAATAAAAAGATACCCCGATTAAACGGGGTAAGTTTCGTGCAAAATCGTATACACCAAATCGTGTCGCGCGCAAAAACTACCGCGCCGATAACGAAGAAGTTATGCGTTGTCTTGCTTAGGTGCGATCTTCTGCTCTGAATCGTAAGTACCGCAATTCTTGCAAACGCGATGCATCAAAACTTTGGAATGGCATTGCGGGCACTCAACAAGAGCGGGTGCCGAAAGCTTCCACTGTGCGCCGCGCGTATGTGTGCTCTGCTTAGAAACCTTGTGCTTGGGGACAGCCATAATCCACCTCCTTATATCTACGCTAATAATTATAAAGCATCTCGACGATATTGTCAAACATTTGTCAAACATTTTTTTGACCAAATTAAATTATTTTAACAAAAAATGCTTGACAATACTATCTAATAGTGATATATTTACTATGCTGAATTGAGCAAACAAACCAAATCTATGCGGAAGTGGCTCAGGGGTAGAGCATCACCTTGCCAAGGTGAGGGTCGCGGG
>JAFLVF010000132.1 GCA_022508425.1 Clostridiales bacterium
TGCTACAGCGGCGTTTGCCCCGCAGGCTCGTACGTTCTCAACTCCACCAAGGACAAGAAGGAGCGTATCGGTCGTTTGCTTTTGATGCATGCCAATTCGCGTACCGACATCGACGAAGTGCGCGCAGGCGATATCTGCGCTATCGTCGGACTTAAGGACACGACGACGGGCGACACGCTTTGCGATCCCGCGCATCCGATAATCCTCGAGAGCATGGAATTCCCCGAGCCCGTTATCAGGGTAGCTATCGAGCCCAAGACCAAGGCCGGTCAGGAAAAGATGACCATGGCGTTGATTAAGCTCGCCGAGGAGGACCCGACGTTCAAGACTTACACCGACCAAGAAACAGGACAGACCATTATCGCGGGTATGGGCGAGCTTCACCTCGACATAATCGTCGACCGCTTGCTTCGCGAGTTCAAGGTAGAGGCAAACGTCGGTAAGCCGCAGGTCGCATACCGCGAGACCATTCGCAACAAGGTCGAGGCCGAAGGTAAGTATATTCGCCAGAGCGGCGGTAAAGGTCAGTACGGTCACGCCAAGATTATCATGGAGCCGCTCGAGAGAGGCAAAGGCTACATGTTCGAAGACAAGACCGTCGGCGGCTCGGTACCCAAAGAGTATATCCCGGCAGTCGACAACGGCATTCAGGAAGCGCGCATGAGCGGTATTCTTGCCGGATATGAGTGCGTCGACTTCAAAGCGACGCTTTACGACGGAAGCTACCACGAGGTCGACTCGTCCGAAATGGCGTTCAAGATTGCAGGCTCTATGGCGTTTAAGGACGGTATGAAGAAGGGCGACGCGTACCTGCTCGAGCCTATCATGAAGGTGGACGTTACTCTTCCCGACGAGTATCTCGGCGACGTTATGGGCAACGTGAGCTCAAGGCGCGGTCTCATCAACGGCACCGACCTCAACAACGGCAGTCAGATTATCCATGCGGAGATTCCGCTGTCCGAAATGTTCGGTTACGCGACAGACCTTCGTTCGCGCACGCAGGGCCGTGGCAACTACACAATGCAGTTCGACCACTACGCCGAAGTTCCCAGGAACATCGCCGACAAGATAATCGGCGAGCGCGCCAAGAACTAAGTCCAACAATATCGAAATATCCCGTACTCGGGTGCTTTATACTAAAATAAACAATAAACCGGCGTACGTCTTGTGCCGCGATACAAAATCTTTTGAAAAATGTACCGTCAAAACGGTTGAGATTTTCAAAATAATGTATTATAATTAAGACGAACCTAATAAAGAAAATTTCTTGGAGGAAATAAATAATGGCTAAGGCTAAATTTGACAGAAGCAAACCGCACGTCAACATCGGTACCATCGGTCACGTTGACCACGGCAAAACGACCTTGACTGCGGCTATCACCATGGTTCTTGCCGCAAAAGGTCTCGCGGAGCAAATGCGCTATGACCAGATCGATAAAGCGCCCGAAGAGAAGGCGCGCGGTATAACCATAAACACTGCGCACGTCGAGTATCAGACGGAAAACCGTCACTACGCGCACGTCGACTGCCCGGGGCACGCTGACTATGTTAAAAACATGATCACCGGCGCCGCGCAGATGGACGGTGCTATCCTCGTCGTTGCCGCAACCGACGGCGTTATGCCTCAGACCCGCGAGCACATCGTTCTTGCCCGTCAGGTAGGCGTTCCCAAGATCGTCGTCTTCATGAACAAGACCGATCAGGTCGACGATCCCGAGATGCTCGACCTCGTCGAAATGGAAGTTCGCGAGCTTCTTGCTAAGTACGACTTCGACGAGAACGCGCCCGTCGTTCGCGGCAGCGCGCTCAAGGCGCTCGAGGCAGCTCAGGGCGGCAAAGCGGACGATCCTGCGTGCGCTTGCATCATGGAGCTTATGAAGGAAGTCGACGCTTACATTCCCACTCCGGCACGCGATGTCGACAAGCCCTTCCTTATGCCCGTCGAGGACATCTTCACAATCACCGGCCGCGGCACCGTTGCTACCGGCCGTGTCGAGCGCGGTCAGATCAAGGTCGGCGAGCCCGTCGAGATCGTCGGTATCAGAGCCACGAAGAGCTCGGTTGTTACCGGTATCGAGATGTTCCGCAAGTCGCTTGACTTCGCACAGAGCGGCGACAACGCAGGTATCCTTCTTCGCGGCGTAGACCGCAAGGACATCGAGCGCGGCCAGGTTATCGCCAAGCCCGGCTCGATTACCCCTCACACCGAGTTCAAGGCAGAGGTTTACGTCCTTAAAAAGGAAGAGGGCGGCCGTCACACCCCGTTCTTCAAGGGCTACCGTCCGCAGTTCTACTTCCGCACGACGGACGTTACCGGTCTTGTCGAGCTTCCCGCAGGCGTCGAGATGGTCACGCCCGGCGACAACGTAACGATGACCGTTACGCTTATCCACCCGATCGCCGCAGAGAAAGGTCTCCGCTTCGCTATCCGCGAGGGCGGCAGAACGGTCGGCTCGGGCGTTGTAACCGAGATCATCAAATAATAGACCGGAAAAGTCGAATAAATCAAAACAAAGTATAAGCCTTGTCATTAGTGACAAGGCTTTTCTTGTCTGACTACGTATATTTCGCGGGAATAGTTCGTCAGGCTTCACGCCGCCCTCGGTCATGTAGGTCTGTCTACACTCCCATCGGTCGGCGCTCGCGCT
>JAFLVF010000133.1 GCA_022508425.1 Clostridiales bacterium
GCCAGCCCAACCCCAACGGCGAGGAAAACAGGCCCACGCCCGTAGCAGTAAACATTTATGCGGTAGACGCAGTCAACGACGTCGCCGGCGTTACCAAAAACAACACCGACCGCGTCACCGTAACCACCATCATGGTCAATATCCAAAACGACCGTCCGGAGATTGCTACAACAGGCCGTGTGCTCGTCTGCCCGTACTGCGGCAAGTCCGATCACGTGCGTCAGATAAACGCCAACACCGCAACCTGCACAGACTGCAACAAGTCGTTTAAGAGTCTCGATCCCGAGCAGCTCGGCTATGCGATTACGTTTAGCAACGAAAACGGTTACGTTATGGATCTCACGCTCAAAAACGGTCAATCCATCAACGTCAACATAGCCGACATTATCGATGACGCCGACATAGATATGGACGCGTACGTAATGCTCAACACCGGCGGCGAAAACAGCCTTATGGACAGAACGGGCAACACGCTTTCCACTGTCCGCGCCGGCGACGAGGCGGCGTTTACGGTGACGTATCATTCCGCTGCCAACAAGTACAGAGTGACTACGCTGTCGTATATCACGTTCAGCTGCAGGTCCACGACGCGCGACGCGGTGGCTGTGTGCAACGTCAAGTTCCGCGACTCTTATATTAGTTCGGAGACCAACATACTGACTATCCGTTTGAGAGTGGGCAACATTGCGCCCACAGTCAAGGACGGCGCAAGGACCAATCTTACCGTCATGGGCGTAAGCGCCTCCGCTACGGACGAAGAGCTTGCCGGATCCTATGTGGAATACAGCATTCTCGACTTTATCACCGACGCCAACGGCGACAACTACGACCCTGCGGCGGAAGGCAACACTACGCGCACTCCCACGTACACGTTTATCGACGAAATCGTCGTGTATACGCGCTTAGACGACCTGGCTGCCAACCGTCCCGATCTTTACGGACCCAACCTAATGGGCGAAACGACCAACGAGGAAACGGGCGAGACAGAGTACTCCTACAGCGCCGACACTGCGTGTATGGTCAACTGGGTGGCCGACGACTCGTCGCACCAGAAGTTCCGCATCGAGTTCCTCAAGGGTATATTCGGCGTACAAAAGGTTACGCTCAGAATTTACGACAGCGGTTACGAGGACGGCTTGTTGGAAAGCGTTGTCGGCGACCTGTTAGAGCTTACGCTGTATATCACCGTCGCCAACCCGCTTGACGACGTGGAAGAGGTGCTTGACACCAGAGAAATGGTTTACGGCGTAACCGGAACGATATACGTATCCGAGCTTCTCGGCGAAGACAACGCCAAGGGTTACGAGATTATTGACATCAAGGAAATCAATACCAGCTATCTCCGCATTTACGGCCCCGACAGCGTTGCTACCTCCGCGGATATCGGCATTGGCAACTGGCGCATTCAGGCCGCTACGGAAAACGTAAAAACGCAGGTTAAGGTTACCTTCAGCGCCGGCGAGATCACGCGCGAACGCATACTGCCCATCAACATTGTCGCCAACAAGAAGCCTACGCTTAAGCAGGATTACTACCGCTACACCGTAAGCATGCTTGACGACAAGGCAAACCGCACCATCAAGATTAAGCCTACCGATTGGTTCACCGACGAGGACGCCGAAGATATTATGACGTTTATCTCACCGGTAACGTCGTCGCAGACCGTCAAGGTGGAAGTGCTTCGCGCATACGAATCCGAAGAGGACGGCGGCCAGCCGTACATAATGCTCAAGTTCCTCCGCCGCGGCGAATCGGTTATCACGGTCAACCTGACCGACCTTTCCGGCAGAAGCTACAAGTACGAGGTAAAGGTAGAATGTACCGACGCGCCCGTGCTGTCCTGGTGGGAAGATAAGATGGCTCTAATCGAGGCCAACTGGATGTGGTTCTGGATTATAGTGGCAGCAATACTGGTTGTTCTTATAGTCCTGATAATAGTAATTGTTATCACCGTCAAAAAGCGTAAAATGCGCAGGGAGATTGAGGCGCTACTCGAGTCCGAGACCGAGCTCGAGGCGGAAATGCTCAAGCTCTCCATGGGCCCGGCAGCATTCCCGTCGTTCGGCTATCTGCCGCCTACGCAGGCACAGCCCAATCCCGGCATGATGCTCGGCGGCGGTCAGTCCGCGCCTCAGCAGCAGAGCCTGCAGCTTAACGCAGGTGTGGGTACGCCTCCGCCTCCTCCGCCTCCTCCGCCGCAACAGCAGCCCGGTTACGGAGCTCCTCAGCAACCCGGATACGGCGCACAGCCTACGCAACCGCCAATGGGTGGCGACGGCTTCGATCCCAACAACTTCTAACCCAAAAACACGCCGACCGTAAAGTGCACTTCCAATAGGGGATTAAATAACTGAATCTTTATAGAGTTGTGCTTTCGGGCGATGAGAAAACACTCTCGGACAATATGTCCGAGAGTGTTTTTCTACACATAAGGCGCTAAATTGAAATTTAGCGGTCATTATAAACGATGCTAATATAGAGTAATAAAAGAAATTATATTTGTGCAGTTTGTTTTGTCATTCTGAACAAGCGCGTAAGCGCGCTGTGAAGAATCTCAACCGCTTTATTGGCCGCAAGCGGCATTAATGTTGAGATTCCTCGCGTGCGCTCGGAATAACCTTCGGTTGCTTCGTAGG
>JAFLVF010000134.1 GCA_022508425.1 Clostridiales bacterium
GTCGCTCTGGGCGAGCTTCTCGATCGCCTGAAAGCCGTTTTCCGCTTCGACAATTTCGAAGTCGTCAGAAAGCATGTCGGACAGCAACGAACGGTTAAGTTCGGAGTCGTCTACTATGAGTATCTTGTTTTTGTGCCCTGCTTTTACAAGGCTTTCGGTTCCTTCCATATCAGTAGTTACCACCTTATTTGCCCGAATGTTTATTGTGATCGCTGAGAACTTTGGTCACTGTTTGTTTAAGCTTATCTATATCCACCGGCTTTGCCAAGTGCGCGTTCATGCCCGCATTTAAAGCGTCCTTGACGTCGGTGTCGAACGCGTTTGCGGACATCGCGATAATCGGTATGGTCTTTGCGTCCGGATGGCTGCTCTGCCGTATCGCGCGAGTAGATTCGTAACCGTTCATAACCGGCATTTGTATATCCATGAAAATCAAGTCGTACTGACCGGGCTCGGACGCTTCGAACTTTTCCAAGGCGTCCTTGCCGTCTATGGCGATGTCGCACGTCACGCCCTCTATCTCCATAAGCTCGACAAGAATTTCGGCATTTATCTCGTTGTCCTCGGCGGCAAGAACCTTCAATCCGTCCAAGGAAACGTCTTGCACGTCCTCGGGAGTAATATCCGCGTCGTTGCCGTCGCTCCTAATCTTCATAACCGCTCTGCGAAAGTTGGTTACAAAGAAGGGCTTGGAAAGGAACATGTCTATGCCGGCCTCTTTCGCCTCATTCTCGATGTCCTCAAAGCTGTACGACGTGAGAACCATAATGGGAATGCCTCTGCCCACTTTTTTGCGAATGCGCTTGGCGGTTTCGAGGCCGTCAATTTCGGGCATTTTCCAGTCCAGAAGCACGATATGATAATCGTTTTTCTCCGCCACCGATTTAACCACGGCGTCCACTGCGTCCTTGCCGTTTAGCACGTAGTCTATGTCGACGCCGGTATCCGACATCAGCTCTTTTACTTCCATGCAAACGTCTTCCTCGTCGTCCACGACAAGAACGCGGGTAACGTTGTGATGCTTCCAGAAATCCTCGTCGTATTCGTCGGGACCTTTCTCGGAAATGGAAAGTTCGAGCTCGACGGTAAAGGTACTGCCCTTGCCGAGCTCGCTCTCCACCGCTATCGTGCCGCCCATAAGGTCGATAATGTTTTTGGTAATAGCCATGCCGAGGCCGGTGCCCTGGATGCCCTTGGTCTGAGAGGTTTCCTCGCGGGTGAACGGCTCGAAAATGGTCTTAACGTATTCGGGACTCATGCCTATGCCGTTGTCCGAAACGGTAAATCTGACGTGCGCGTGCCCTCGCACCATCTGCTTCATGGTTTCCACCCTGAGCTCGATAGCACCGCCTGCGGGCGTATACTTGACGGCATTGGACAAGAGGTTGAGCATTACCTGGTTTAGCCTGAGCTTGTCGCCGAGCACGAATTCGGGAATCTTGCCCTTGGTGTGAACGTCGAACGATTGACGCTTGGCGTTGCTCTGCGCCACCATCATGGAATACAGCTCCTCTATAAACTCGGGCAGGCTGAACTCCTCCATGTTGAGCGAGGTTTTACCGCTCTCGATCTTACTCATATCGAGTATGTCGTTTATAAGGCTCAAAAGGTGCTTGCCGGAATACGTTATCTTATGCGTATAGTCGCGCACGCGGTCGGGATTGTGTACGTCCTTGGCCATGAGCGTAGCGTAGCCTATTATCGCGTTCATAGGCGTGCGAATATCGTGCGACATGTTGGAAAGGAAGTTGCTCTTTGCCGCATTGGCGTTTTCCGCGATTTTAAGCGCCTCCTCCAATTTGTCGCGCAGAGCGCGGTCGTTGGTACGGTCGGACAACATCATTATAAACGTGTCTATGCCGTTGACGCGCGTGCGGTACAGCAACAGTTTGTACCAATATTCCGTTTTGTTAAGTACGTTGTGAAGCCCAATATCCATCTCTGTGGACTGACCGAATTCCAATTTGGCCAGATCGACTTTGTCAAACACGTTGACGTCGCCGATTGCACACGCGTTAAAGATATTGCGAACGTCGCTCTTGGCGCTGGCCGCGTCGATACCGAGCACCTTATTGATGTTGTAGCTTATGTAGTCGCCGACAAACGTCTTGGGCGAGAACATTGCGAAAATATCGTTGGAATCGAGGGTGAGAACCTCCAACAAATTCTCCCTCGCACTGACTTCGAGCTGCTGTTTTTTGTACCTGTGCCTGCTGAGAATTACAAGCACCAATATGACCGCCGCAACGACGACCGCCAAGATTATTACCATAACCGTTATGGTCATGGATCGGAAGCGGTACATACTGTAGTTTACCTCGCTGCTCGGTACGACGCCCAACAGCATCCAGTCGCCGAATCCTATCGGCATATACGATATGTAC
>JAFLVF010000135.1 GCA_022508425.1 Clostridiales bacterium
ATAGCTATCTTGTGGCTGATGAGCGGATGGCTTAATATCGTCACATTATCGAATAGTTTCATTATCTTCTCCAAAGCTTTTTATTCGCCGTCTTCGGTAGCCGCCGCCTCGTCAGTCGCGTCGGACTGCGCTACGGTGTCGGCTTCCGCATTTTCAGCTTCGGCGGTTTCCGCATTGCTCTTGCGAACATTGACAAGAAGGTTGGTCAAAATGCCGAGAATAAGCGCGCAAGCGACACCCCTGATCGATACCTGCCCGATACTGAGCATCATGCCGCCTACACCGGCGATGAGTATAACGCATACCGTGAACAGGTTGCGGTTGTCGCCTAAGTCTACCTTTTGAATCATCTTAAGACCGGACACGGCGATAAAGCCGTAAAGCGCAATGCACACACCGCCCATTACACAATTGGGTATGCTGGCAAGGAAGATCGTAAAAGGCGCAAGGAATGCGGCAAGTATCGCCATGCACGCCGTAACTAAAATAGTTATGACCGACGCGTTGCGCGAGATTGCCACGCAGCCCACCGATTCGCCGTAAGTGGTGTTGGGCGCACCGCCGAAGAACGCGCCCGCAACAGAGCCTACGCCGTCACCGAGAAGCGTGCGGTGAAGTCCGGGATCCTCGAGCAAGTCATGCTCGATAATCGAGGAAATGTTTTTGTGGTCGGCAAGGTGTTCGGCAAACACGACAAACGCGACAGGTATGTAGGCAACCGCTATCGAGCCGATATACGCTGCTATAGATCCGTTGGTGCCTGCGTTGTACCCGCCTTTGAATGCGGTGAGGAACGTGAAGTCCGGGTACCAGGCAGATCCTTGGCTGAGATTTTTAAATGATTCGAAGTTGATTATACGCATCGCTTCCGCGCCCTCGATGTAGCTGAAGCCGGTGAAGATTGCCGCTAAAGCATAGCCTGCGAGTATGCCTATTATGAACGGAATCATCTTCATCATCTTCTTGCCGTAAACCGAGCAAGCAATGGTAACGCCCAAAGTGACAAGTCCGCAGATAAAACACAGCCACGAGGTAGTATTCATCACATACCCGTTGGCGGTCAATTCGGCGGGACCGTAATATCCGCTGGCAAACAAATCTCCGACCGCGTTGCCGGCAAGCGAAAGACCTATGATGGCAACCGTAGGGCCTATGACGACCGCAGGCATGATTTTGTCTATCCATTTGGTTCCGGCAAACTTGACTACAACCGCTATAACCACGTATACAAGACCCGCGAACAACGCGCCGAGCAGCAAGCCGAGGTATCCGAGCGACATGGATATACCGCCCGCAAACGCCGATATCATAGAGCCGAGAAAGGCAAACGAGCTGCCCAAGAACACCGGGCTCTTAAACTTGGTGAACAGCAAGTACACGATTGTGCCGACGCCCGCGCCGAAAAGCGCCGCCGACTGGGACAGGTTCGGGTTGTATCCGAACTCTTTAAATACAGTGCTGTTGACTACTGCCGGAACCGCAATAGTCGCCGCAAGTATGGCAAGAAGCTGTTGTAGCGCAAAAAGGACAAGACGCCCTGCTTTGGGTCTGTCCTTAACGCCGTAGATCATTTCCATAATGGCTTTCTCCTATTTGTTTGATTTTATCCTTTCGGACACTCTACCGAATATAATAACAAATATGGACCATCTTGTCAATAAATCGACAATAATAAATGAACAAAAAATAAAGCCGCCCGAATTAAATCGGACGGCTGACGTATTGCAAATAGCACGTATCTTTGAGCGCGGAGGCACTATGCATACGCGCTTAAAGAATCGCCTTGTAGCCCATGCCGCGCACGGTAACTATCTTATCGCGGTGCCTCTCACCGAGGGACTTGCGCAACATCTTAATATGTGTGTCGACGGTGCGGTCGTCGCCGTAGTAGTCGAAGCCCCAAATTTTATCGAGAAGCTCCTGCCTTGTAAACGCCTTTCCGTTGTAGCGCGCCAAAAGAAACATTAATTCACATTCCTTGGGCGTCATGGGCACGCGCTTGCCCTCTATAAACACCGCACAGCCCGCAAAGTCTATCGTGAGATCGCCGGAGGTCATCTTGTCCTCGCTGAGTGCGCCCCTCCGCATAATGGCCGCGGCGCGAGCCATAAGCTCCTTCGGGCTGAACGGTTTGGTCACGTAATCGTCAACGCCCATCTCGAAGCCGTGAAGCTTATCGTACTCCTCCACCCTCGCGGAAAGCATTATAATAGGCGTGTTCTTGCTTTTTCGTATTTCCTTAGTCGCCGAAAACCCGTCGAGCTTGGGCATCATCGCGTCCATAATGATCATATCAAAGTCGGTCTCGCGCGCCTTTTTTACGGCTTCCATGCCGTCCGCGGCGAACTCCGTTTCGTAGCCCTCGAATTCGCAATATTCCTTG
>JAFLVF010000136.1 GCA_022508425.1 Clostridiales bacterium
AACGAATTCCTTTTGGTTGACGGCGGCAAAATGAGTAAGTCGCTCGGCAACCTTTACACAATAGACGAGCTTATTTCGCGCGGATACTCTCCTCTTACGTATCGATATTTCTGCATGAACACGCACTACCGCAACAAGCTCAACTTTACGTTTGAAGGGCTTGACGCGGCGCAGACTACTTATAACAGACTGCGCGGCATAATATCGGGAGCAAAAGACGCGCCCGCGGGATCGCCCGACACCGTGAAAAAGCTCAACGAATACAAAGCGAAAATTATAGACGCAGTGTGCGACGACCTCAACTTCCCTCTCGCGCTCGGCGAGCTGTGGACGGCCGTCAAATCGCCCTGCCGCGAGCTTTACGATATGGCTGTCAGCCTCGACGCGCTGTTTGGGCTCGATTTGCACCTGCCTGTCGAAAAACAAGAAGAGCAAATCCCGGACGAAGTAAAGGCTATCGCCGACGAGCGGTTTGAAGCCCGCAAGAACAAGGACTGGGCAAAGTCCGACGCACTGCGCAACAAGCTAGACGAGCTTGGTTACTCGGTGCTTGATAATAAGACGGGATATGAGTTGAAGAAAAAATAAATTAATTTTATATACTGCGAATATTTAGTCAAAAACTACACAATATATTAGTGTAAAGTGATTGAGTTGTCTTAGTTGATAACGGTTGCTTTGCAAAAATCCGCTGTTAAAAGCGGTATGCACAAAATCCCCGTCGAAGTACGGGGATTTTTAAATGATAAAAGCGGACGCTAATCCTTAGCGTCCGCTTTTAATGCTATTGTTTACATTAAATCTTTTTAGCTGCGGGCTTTTTCACCGGCGCTTTCTTAGCGGCGGGCTTTTTTGCAGCGGGCTTTTTGGTCGCAGGCTTTTTAGGCGCTTCTTCCGCTACGGTAGCGGCCTGTTCCTTGTGAGCCTTAGACGCTTTAGCCGCAGCTTCGAGCTCCTTTTCCTTCTCGCGTGCCGCAACAAGCTCCTTGTAGCGTACCTCGCCTTCGGGTTGAGCTTTGGCGACGGTTTCGGTAATCGGCTCGTATTTTCCTTTAAGTATGGCACGAGGGTCAACGGCGAGCTTAATCTTGTCGCCCTTATTGTAGCCCGAGAAGTTGTTGATAATAACGGTGAGATCGCTGTTAAATCCCGGCGCTTCAACGGTGACCACCGCGTCCCTACGGTACTCGTATAGGTTTTTGATATTGCCCGTAACGACCATCTTAGGGGATTTCGCCAAATCGTCCTTGGCGATAGAGAAGCCCTTGGACAGAATATGCATAGCCGTGTCGGCTTCTGCCTTTTCGAGCACATAGCCGGCCGCGTTGTTGTCGAACGCAAGCTTGTTATGCGAAGGACGGGCAACACCATCCGGTCCGGTCAACACGCCGTTGAGCTTGTAGTTGTATACGCCCGCATTTTCGAGAACGGTTCCGGTGAACTCGTTGCCGGTAACGTCTCTGTCGGCAACGATGCGCTCGCCATCTGCGTTAAAGAGCTGAACTTCGTTGGGATCGAGGTAACCGACGACTTCCTCGCCGCCCTTGAACTCCTCGTCGAGCGGACGGGACATAATCATATAGTTGTTAAAGCCG
Organism: Clostridiales bacterium; assembly: GCA_022508425.1. GTDB lineage: Bacteria > Bacillota > Clostridia > Christensenellales > Pumilibacteraceae > Anaerocaecibacter. The sequence continues at coordinate 1,596 of JAFLVF010000136.1, forward strand.
GCGACCTTGGCATAAACTGCCTTAAAGCGCGGATAGTTGTCGTAGAACTCGCCGACGCCCTTGATTTCGATGTCGCTGTCCGAGCCACGGGCGGCTTTAAGCGCCTTGGGCGGAAGCGCGAGCGTTACGCTGTTGTTGATAACCGACTTGTCGGTAATGCGTTTGACAACCGCTTCGGGAAGCTTGATGCAGGTATCGCCGAACACCGCGGCAAGCGTGCCGTCGATTGCGACGAGCTGCGCGGGAATAAGGTTGTAGTCGGGAACGCCCATGAGCGTGAACTCGGTGTTTACGTCAAACAGGTGCGCGTGGTCGGTAGCGAGATACATCTTTACCTTGTCGCCCTGCTGGAAGGAATAGCGCGAGTTGACGCGCGAAATGGTGTAGTCGTCCTTGCCCTCTACGTTGAGGTACAGAATGGTCTCGTTACCGAGGTTTTCGATAACGTCGACGACAGCCTCGATAACGCACTCGGGATGAGTCTCGACAAGGCTCTGCTCGTAATGAACGTCCTCGGGACGAATACCTAAAAGCACGTCGCTTCCGACAATGCTCTTGTCGATAATGCGCTCTGCGCGAGTCTTGGGAATAAGCACCTTGTTGGTCTCGCCGATAAGCGCGTAAATATCGCCGTTCTCCTCAACGAGCTTGGCTTTGAATATGTTCATTTGCGGCGAGCCCAAGAAGCACGCGACAAACAGGTTGGCGGGATTGTCGTAAAGCGTGGTCGGAGTGTCCACCTGCTGAACGATACCGTCCTTCATAACGACGATACGCGTACCCATCG
>JAFLVF010000137.1 GCA_022508425.1 Clostridiales bacterium
ATGACCTTGCATTTGTCGCACATGGGTTTTACCGAAGATCTGACTTTCATAATTGTTTCTCCTGTTAGAGATTGTTGGTTTGGTTAATACGTAATACTGTAAAACGTTGGTTTGGCGGCTTAGGCGCGGCACCTTTGCCGGTTTGGCGGCGCCATCTTGCCGGAACAGACGGCGGAGACGCGCCGCAGACGGGCAACTGGCGACGAGGCGCGACGGGAGTGTAGATAGACCTACATGACCAAGCGCCGAGGAGCACGTAGCCCGTATCCGGCGATGAATACGCCGTCTTGGCTAATTCTTGCTTCTGAAAGTTATAATGCCTTTAGTAATATCATACGGCGATATTGCTACCTTTACCCTGTCGCCCAAGAGCACTTTGATATAATTGACGCGCATCTTGCCGGCAATCGTGCATAGCACCATCGCACCGTTATCGAGTTTGACTTTGAACTTTGTCCCGGGAAGACACTCTTCTACGACGCCTTCCGTTTCGATATTGTCACTTCTCGGCATACAACCTCCTATTTAGTGAATTTTTTAAGCCGCTTAACCAGCGACGCGTTTGTCGAGTCGAGCGTCGATGTCTCGCCGACGACCCGTAAATGCCTTTTTCTTTTTAGTTTGGGGTTTTCGAGCGGTCGGCTCTTGCCGTTCGCTATGAGCACGAATTGCTCGTTGACCTCGACCGTGACGACGAACATTTGCCCCGCATCGTGGCCTGCAAGACTTATGACTATATCGCCTACTTTGATATCCGATCTTGCCTTTACCATGTTCGCCTACAGTGTGAGAATTTCGGGCTCGCCGTCCGTGATTATCACGGTGTTTTCGTAATGAGCCGCTTTGCTTCCGTCGTTGGTACGCACCGTCCAGCCGTCTCGTTCGGTGTGCACCTGCCAGCTCCCGCGTGTAATCATGGGCTCGACCGCAAGGCACAAGCCTACTTTTAGCGGCGCGCCCGTGTGCTTCTTGCCGAAGTTGGGGACCTCGGGATACTCGTGCATGTTCTTGCCGATGCCGTGACCTGTCAAGGCTCTGACAACGCCGTAGCCGTGCAACTCCGAATAGAGCTGAATGGCGCTACTTATATCCCCGACGCGGTTTCCCGATCTCGCGTGCTCCATGCCGACGAAAAACGCGTCTTTGGCTGCGGCAATGAGCTTGAGGTCGGCTTCGTCGCATTCGCCTACCGCGAAAGTCCGAGCCGCGTCGCTTTGATAACCGTTCAAAAGTGCTGTAATGTCCACCGACACTATGTCGCCTTCCTTGACGACCGAGAGATTGGGAATGCCGTGCACAACGACATCGTTGACCGATATGCACGACGCGTTGGGATAACCGTGAAAGCCCTTGGACGACGGTATCGCACCGTAGCTCCTTATGGTTTCCTCGACGACCGCGTCGATTTCGAGCGTCGTTACGCCCGGTTTAACAAACTTTTCAGCCGCTTCGAGCGCGGCTTTGACGACCTTGCCGGCCGCGCGCATACCCTCGCGGTCTTTGTCGCTAGTCGCTATCATTTAAGCGCTTCCTCTATCGCCGCATTGACAGCCTCTATCGTCTGCATGCCGTCCACCGTTTTGAGTACGCCTTTGGCCTGATAGTAATCGATGAGCGGCGCGGTGTTTTGAGCATAGACCTTGAGTCTGTTCTGCACAACCTCAAGCTTGTCGTCGTCGCGAATGATAAGGTTTTCTCCGCATTCGGCGCACTTGCCGTCGGGCGCTTTGTCCGCGCTTGTCGAGTATCCGCACTTGGGACATACTCTGCGGCCAGCCGCACGTGCGGCGAGCTTGTTGAGGTCTGTCTCGAGATACAATGCAATATCTATCTTGACCGTCTTGTCGAGCACCTCCGCCTGCGCCTTGTTGCGCGGAAAACCGTCGAGCAAGAAACCGTTTTTGCAATCTTCTTCCGCTATGCGGTTTTGAAGAAGTGCTATTACAAGTTCGTCGGGCACAAGCTGGCCCGCATTCATATATGCTTTGGCTTGCTTACCAAGCTCCGTGCCGTCCGCAATGTTCTTGCGCAACAGGTCGCCCGTCGAAACATGCGGAATGGAGTGCGTCTTGCAGATTATAGCTGCCTGCGTGCCTTTGCCGGAGCCCGGCGCGCCCATGATAATGATATTCACTTGCGCTTGTACCTCCTTGTAAGAGTGTTTGCGTTGAGTTAGTGTCGACGGCTTAGGCGCGGCGTAGGCGGGCAACCGGCGAAGCGGTGGCGAAGGAGTTTAGTCAGACCTAAATGACTGAGCCGCCGCAAAACGAAAGCCCGC
>JAFLVF010000138.1 GCA_022508425.1 Clostridiales bacterium
TACCGCGACAAGCGCCGAGTTGGCTACCGATACGTTGAGGTAAGCGGGACGATCCGCCATCGTTTGATTGCCGCCGTTAGTATAGCGCTTATTTACGACTACATACAAACGAATTGCGGTAAGCGTGCCCGAAGATTCGGCCGAAATAGTCGCCGAAACCGGAACGAACGTAATCGATTTTCCGTCGCTCGCGAGTGACATGGCGAAGAAGCGCGAAACGTAATTGTACACGTTGTTATAGCTCGGGAAAGCGCCGCTTATATCGTTTGTCCACAACAAGCATTGGTCGCGGTTGATGTCGTTTGTAAACGACGATATGGGTGCCAACGTTTCCGGATTGAGCAGAGCATAAACCTTGACGTTGTAGCTTGCCGACGGTGCGGTAGCGTCGGGATCGGCGAATATTGTTCCGCCGTCCGTAACGAGATCTACCACCAACGGCTCGCCGTCCTCGTCGTATTGCGCATAGCTCTTTATCTCGACGCTCTTTGCCGTGTTGAGCGCGCTTGCTACGGCTGTAACGTCGCGCGGGTTAATGGTAACTTTGAACCGCACGAAGCTTGAAACCGTGCCGTGAGCGTCTGCAACACGGAAGGAAATGCGCGCCGTGTGTCCGTTAACGGGTATAAAGTCGCGTGCCGTAATTACTATGGCCTCAGCGCTCCAAACCGCACCGCGCGTTACGGAAACTGCCGAAACGTTGTCGGGGTTTTCGATGTCGAAGTACGAGTTGTCGTTGTTCCTGAACACCGTAAATCCGCTGACGTCGCCCTGGTCGGCATCCTTCATAAAGCTACGGAGCGGGATCGACTTTACGTCGCCGTAGCTCATGGTGAGCGCAAACGTGTTCTCTTCGTTGGAAACGACTGTAAGATCGATTCCCGTAGGCAATTTATCCTCGCCCGTCGCCGTACGCATATCGTCGGCGGTCTTAACGGTAGGCGCGCTCGAAAGCACCGTAACGTTAAGAGAGATCTTTACTTCCTTATTCGCGCTGTCGAATAGCGTAAACGTCATGCGCGTCGTTATAACACCGGTAGCCCTCAAAGTGATGGTCATCGGAGAAGACCCGCGAAGCTCACCGGGAGCGGCATTCGAGTAATCTATTTCGAATTGGTCCCTACCGTTGTTGGTGAATTCCACATTGGCCATGAATCTAAGCGTACTTGCGGCGTCGTCCGAGCCCAAAACGATGGAGCCCAAATATCCGCGTATATCGCCGGCCGCATGGAACGATTGACGTTGAGTATATGCGCTGTCGGAAGGATATGCGCCCGAGGCTACGAGGTTGCGCGCGGCCTGCGTGCTTGTAAATCCACCCGCATCGTCCGCGGCGAACAAGTTTGCGTCTGTTGCATGTACGGTAAAGGAATCGCCCGTTCTCATTACAATATCGAGGGTATCGCCGCCGCCGAACGTGGTTGCATTGGGCGTAGGCGCTTCGTTGTTGTAAGATATGGAGAATATTATTTGCGTTTGCGATCCGGCGCTGTCGCTAAACGTGTACATTATATCGACGGACGTTTTGAACGCAGTGGTCGCCGTGAATATGAACGCAGTCTTAGGCATGCCTGTGTCTTCGCCCGTAGCCGTGGATCTTCTGATTGTAAGAGGCAATTTGGGCGTTGTTCCGGGAGCCGCCGACGGGCTGATGTATGTGCATGCAGAGGCTTCCGGCATATTAAAGTAGTCGAAATACAGCTGTCCGGAAGTGTACACATCATCGCCTGCCAGAGGGCTGCCTTCCTCATCCTTGGCAAGATTTGTCCAAGCGTCGTCGGTATTTAAAGCGAACGAGCCGTCGGCGTTAAGCACAATGTCGTTATCGGTCAGCAAGCTCGATACGTCGACAAAGAACTTGGTGTCCTTGGATATGGAGAACGAATAGCAAGGTTTGCCCTTATAGGTCAAATCGTTATAAGACGAATCATTGCTCCTATATCCGGACAAGCTGGGTACCGGCTTGATCTCATTGTTCATGACGTAGACGTTTATCGTCAACAAGCCCCAAGAACCCTTTGTAAACGCCGAGCCGTCCAAATCGTCGTAATACAATATCCTAAACGGATAGTAATATCTTCCCGTTCCCTGACCGCCGATAATTTCCTCTTTGAGGTTATTTTTCGAAAGGTAGGTGTCTTTCTGGGCGTTGTTCGGAATATTTATCTGAGTCTTTGATGCCGGGATTATCTGCAACGTTGCCGACGTG
>JAFLVF010000139.1 GCA_022508425.1 Clostridiales bacterium
AGTTCGCCGAGTATAATCGCCTTGACAATGGGCTCGACGTACGGCGAAACAAGCACGTCGTTCATCTTTTGGACAAGCCGCTTGTCTTTTGCAAGCGTGTGCAGAACCCGGAACATAGGCACCACCACTTCGCGCACGTTGTCGAATTCCAACGACACAAACATTTCCAGGCCGTACATAAACGCGTCGCTCTCGATAACCTCCCTATCAATCGCGTCCGCAAGCACAAGCCCCATAAACCCGTCGACGAGAGTGGCTATTACGTTTTGCGGCGCTTCTTCGTCAACAGGCAATCTGCTCGCATCGGAGCGCGCCATCAAGTAATAGTATCTGACGTTGAAATCGTCGTAAAATATGCGCGTCAGCGCGTACAGCTCGTCCGTAGCGAGCTCCTTTTCGCCGCTGTTGTATAGTACCTGAGCATACAACAACCTAACGTCCATGACGTTGTACTCGCCGATATAGTCCTCCAAGAGATCCAACATGTCGTCGGTCGTGCAATAGTTAATGGCAAGCCGTGCCGCCTTGTACACATGATCGGCGTCCATAAAATCGGTAAGCTCTATGCCTTTTAGTATATCGGGTATATTCTTGGTCTTGCCTGTAAGCTCGTACAGCTTGCACAGCAGTGTGCCTGCAAGCGCGCCGTCGCGTTTTATCTCTCGCGCCCTGTCAATGCACTTTTTAGCCTCGTCCAAAATATCGCAATCAATAAATATATGCGCGCGCAAGCATTCCGCATAATACTGAATCCTGCCGCCGTCCGGCTCTATGCCGTCGAGCACGGCAAGCGCTTTGTCAAGCTTGTGCGCTCTTACGAGCTGTTCGGCATTGCGCAGAACAATATGCGACTTTATCTCGTCGCTCTGCAACCTGTCATACTCCGCACCGCCTCGACTATCCTCCTCCCACTCGTCGTCCTCGGCGAGCTTGGAAAACAGTTCAAGCGCGTCCGACAAATCCATTTCCTCGGTCAATTCGACTCTGTCGTCAAACGGGCGCGTTATGCGGCTTTCGGCAAGTTTGCGGTCGGCTGTTTCGCCTTCGATTTGGGGCTTAAACTTGATTACCTTGCTTTGCTTAGGCTTGTCCGTAGGTTGATCGTGAGGCGGCTCGGAAGTTTGGCTGTCGTGCGCGGGATCTATCTCGCCGAACTCACCGGGCAAGAACAGATTTTCTATATCGTCTATCATGTCGCCATCGCCCATAAACATGCTTATGCCCACTTCCATTAGTCGGTCGAGCATTTCGCCCGTTTCGAATCCGCACGCCTTAATCCATACCCCCGCTTCCACCATGGACATGGGCTCGTGTCTTAAAAAAACCACGGCAAGCAAGTTCCTGTACGCGGCCTTGCAATCGGGATGCCGAATCAAGTGCATCAAAAATTCGCGAAACGCCAAAGCGAACAGCTCGTTATCGTCGCTGTCCTGGCTCATCAGCAAATACAACATCCCGCACGCCATGTGAAAATCGAGATTGTCCTTGGCCTCGGAATATTTTATCAGGCAGTCGAGCGCACCCTCGTAGTCGGCCTGGGCAAGGCATTCCCCGAACCGACGTTTGTTAAGCGCAATCGCGCCGTTTTTGTCGAACTTGGTTATCAATTATCGGCACTGTCCTCCGAGTGCGTATCGCCGTCGGCGAGCGGCGCGTCTTCTATCTCGCCCAAATCGTCGCCGTATTCGTCCACGCTCTCGTTAAGTACTTGTTCGTGTTCTTTTTGCAGTCTCTCCAAATCTTCTCTGCGGAACATCGGCGCAAGCGGCGTAATAGACGCGCCTTCGTCGATTGACTTTTTCCGTTTTTTGGGATTTTTATAAGCGGCGGGCTGCTGTTTCTTCTTTTCGGGCTTTTCTTCCGCGACGTCGCTCACGCGCTTGGTATAAGCGGTGGACGGCTTGTCCTCTATCTTGTCGTATAGGAATTTCTCGTAGCAATAGTGGCAGTACAGCGATATTACAAGCAGGGATACGGAAAAGCCAAAAAAGATATAGATTAGAAAAAGCAAAGTCGTTATGCCGGGAATAAACATTAAATACACCGGTATAAGCGCTATCCCTATAAATATTATCCCTTGAAGATTAGTCCCGATTACGAACAAAAACGAGT
>JAFLVF010000014.1 GCA_022508425.1 Clostridiales bacterium
CGCTGACCTCTTGAATGCCATTCAAGCGCTCTACCAACTGAGCTATACCCCCAAAAGGCATATGTATTCTATCACGCCGATTTGTTTTTGTCAACTGTTTTGGGAGTATTAATTGTTATTGTTGTCTTGCGCTATAGCTTCCGGTTGTTCGGTCGCGGCTTGTTCGTTAGTCTGTTGGAGTGGGTCGATCGGTGACTCCGATTTGCTCACCAGCTCTTTTACGTACGATTCCGACGTCATTTCCATTACCGGGATTGTTACCATAACAATGCCTACAAATACGAATATGCCGACTATTATGTTGGTTAAAAGAACAATCAACAGTGTTATTGCAATTCCGATGGCAAATATTATAAGATCGGAAAGTATCAGTTTGATTATGTTTTTGATGTTTACTACCGATTTCAGAGCGACCTTTTTCCGTCCGTGGATAAGATACGCGTTCAATAGGGAAACAATGCATGCCAGAATGAAAATGACGACTGCCGTTATATATATGCTGTTCTTCCACACAACGGCAAGCCAAATCCCTAAGCTGATACAAGCCGGCCACAAAACCGCGCCGACTATCGACCCGATTATAAAGTTTTTGAACGAGCGTTTTGCTATGTCGCCGCGTATCATTCTGCGCGTAAGGAAATAGCTTGCGATAAACGCTATTACCGTAAATATTGCGACCACGATAGCATAAGCGATAATTTTGTCTATGCAGGCGGAAATGAGCGTTTTGATTTCCGCTATATGATTTTCCATGCCGCCTAATATTTTGTTTATGTCGTCAAGCACCGTGTCGTTAAACCACTGTTTGGTAAATATTACGCTCAACGCTTGCATGGGGTCCGACCAGTCCAGCGCTCTTACCGACGCCGCAATGCTGTTGTACAGCGTTTGAAAGTCGCCGGCATTGTCGGCGAGCGCGTCGTTCAAAACGGTGATAATGTTTTTGCACATATCCGATACGGCGTTGATTATGTTAGGAATGGCGATTGACAGTCCGCACACGAGCCCGAGTGTAATTATGCCCAGCGGGGTAAACACGTATTTCAGACATTTCAAATAATTTATTACGCTTTTTTTAATCATACAGTATCCTTTGCGTGCGGGAGACTCGTTGCGTATATGACACGCCGACCATAACCTGATATAAATAGATAATAGTACATAGCGCGTTTTTTGTCAATAATTCGCAACGGGTTACGCTTGATTTTCGACGCCGAAAATATTATAATAATCGCGTATGAACGTAAAGGACATCATCGAAGTCGAAATATTATCCAACGGCATGGACGGCGAGGGCGTAGCTCGGGTGGACAACAAGGTCGTTTTCGTTCCGTACACGCTGAAAAGCGAGCGCGTCCGCGCGGTCGTAAAGTCGGTCAAGTCTCGTTATGCAACGGCTTCCGTCATCAAGGTGCTTTCTTCGTCCGATAGTCGTGTAGAGCCGATTTGTCCGCATTACTTTAAGTGCGGCGGGTGCGACATGATGCACGTCAATTCCGACTACCGTCGCGAGGTTTTAATCGACGAGCTTAAGAACAATTTTGCCAAGATAGCGGGAATGGATTTAAGCGACGTCGAGTTTGTGCCGTCGTCGTTTAATCGGCGCAACAAGATAGCCATGCCGTTCGGCATAGTCGACGGCAGAACAGTCGTCGGCATGTACAGACAAAATTCGCACACCGTAGAACCTGTGCATTGCCTCATGGCGGGCGAGCTTACGCAGAATATAATTCGCACAGTCGTCGACTTTGCCAATGCCGAAAAGTTATCGGTGTACGACGGCAAGAGCGGACAAGGTTTGTTGCGGCATTTGGTCGTGCGCGAGATAGATGGGCGCGCGTCGGTCACGCTGGTTGTCAACGGAGAGAGCTTAGGCGAGCGGCTTGAAAACAAGCTTAGCAATCTTCTTCCCGTCGAGGTCGATTTATTCGTCTGCCCGAACACTCGCAACAACAACGTGATAATGGGCGACACGGTTAGGCTCGTCAAGGGAAATGCACACCTCGACGTCGACGTGTGCGGAGTGAGGGCGGAGCTGTCGCCGCTGTCTTTCTTTCAAGTAAACGACGAGATACGCGACAAGCTGTACACGGAGGCCATTTCGTGCGTAAGCTCGAATACGCTAATCGATCTGTACAGCGGCATAGGAATATTAAGCAACCTCGCGGCAAAAAAGTGTGACATGGTTTACGCCGTCGAAATAGTGCCGCAGGCCACCGCCGACGCCGACAAGACCGCAATATTAAACGGAAATGCGCAAAAAATTCAAAACATCTGCGGCAACGTCGAAAAGGTTTTACCCAAACTGAAAAGTGAATTGTCCGCTCTCGGAGAAGCGGATATCATAGTCGATCCGCCGCGAAAGGGGTGCGGAGCGGCCGTCATTAACGCCATTGCGGAAGTTGCGCCTAAGACGCTCGTGTATATTTCGTGTAACCACGCTACGATGTGTCGAGACGTAAGGCTGTTCCTCGACGAAAGCACGTCGCGCGGCAATTCTTACATAATAGAAAAGGTCAAATTATTCGACATGTTCGAAAACACCCATCATGTCGAAACGCTGACACTGCTTAGCAGAAAATAAGAAAATCAATGTAATACGAAAATGTTTTTCAATTTGTATTGATTAAATCGAAAGTATGTGTTATAATGACACACAGCGGAGGATGAAATGGCAAATTTAATCGTTTACTATTCGAGAGCGGGCGAGAATATTTCAGGCGGCAGAGTTACGGTTTTGGAAAAGGGCAATACGGAAATCGTTGCGGAGTATGTAAAAATGGCGGTCGGCGGCGATTTGTTCGAGGTCGATACGGTCAAGCCCTATTCGACAGACTATTATAAGTGCATAGACGAGGCAAAGAAGGAGCTTATTCTCAACGCGCGCCCTGCGATTAAGGGGTATTTGAAGAGCATTGACAAGTACGACACGATTTTTGTTTGTTATCCCAATTGGTGGGGGCATATGCCCATGTGCATGTGCACATTCCTCGAGCATTACGACTGGACGGGCAAGCGCATTGTGCCCATTTGCACGAACGAGGGTAGCGGCATGAGCAACAGCGAGCGCCAACTCAACGCGATATGCAGGGGCGCGACCGTAGTGGCGGGGCTGTCGATTATCGGATCGGAATGCTTGGAATCCGAGGCAGAAATCGCATTGTTCGCAATGGACAACGCCTGATTGAGAAGAGCTGTTGACGTCGAAGTACAGCGCATTGTGCCGCGAATAAAATATAATAAAAAAATAATGAATAATCGAACGGAAAGTCTTTCATGCTATTTGAAGTATGAAAGACTTCTCTTTTAGCTTAAAACGCAAAGCGGTGATTGCCACCGTATGTTCTGCGGTGTTTTTTGTCGGCGTGGCCGTCGGGTATATCCCCAAGCTACACCGATGCTACGAAATGACTTTTTTGTCAAACACTTTTGCGGCGACGGTTTTGTTATGCGGCGCGGTGCGCATGGCATTTTTCGGCAAGGATATTCCGCACTTTCTATATCTCTGTGCGGCGACGCTTCTTGCGGTAGTCGTCGGCATATGCGTCAGCTTCGCACCCGTAGCGACGTTATGCTCGCCGTCGGTCATGCTTCATCTCGTAAACCCCGTGATTATGTTTGCGTTCTACATGTCGATGTGCGACGCACGGGTCGTGAAGAATAGGGTGGCTTTTACGGCGCTTATACTGCCGTGTGCGTACTATTTATTTATGATTGTTTTCGGGCGGATAACGGGCGAATATATTTATCCGTACTTCGATCCCAACCGTTTTACGCCGACGCTTCTCGTTGTGTTCGGAATCGTTGCGGGCTGTGTGACGTACGTCGTAAGCAGACTGTTGATGGCGCTCAGTCGGCGCGTGCACAACAAGAGGCTGAAATCGCAAGAGCTCGCTTCCGAGGAAGAGTGAAATCGATTGACTTTAGCCACAGATAGGTATAGAATGTAACCGTAAACACGAAATGGATTTTCGGTTACATTTTTTGTTTGGACGGTGTTATGGACGTTTACGAGAAATCGCTGAAAAAGCATTATGAATGGGCGGGCAAGCTCGAAGTCAAGCTGCGCGCCAAGATAGAAACTCTCGACGATCTTGCGCTGTGTTATACGCCGGGCGTATCTCGCGCATGCACGGAGATTGCCGCGGACAAATCCAAGTCGTTCGAGTTGACCGGGCGGCACAACACGGTCGCCGTCGTCACAGACGGCACAGCGGTGTTGGGCTTGGGCGATATAGGCCCCGAGGCCGCCATGCCTGTCATGGAAGGGAAGTGCGCGTTGTTCAAGGCGTTTGCGGGTATCGACGCGACGCCCGTATGTCTCGATACAAAAGACGTTGACGAGATAGTCAAGGTTGTCGCCGCCATATCCAAAAGCTACGGCGGAATCAATCTCGAGGATATTTCGGCGCCGCGCTGTTTCGAGATAGAAAGGCGATTAAAAGAGATTTGCGATATTCCCGTTTTCCACGACGATCAGCACGGTACGGCAATTGTCGCAGGCGCGGCATTGCTCAACGCGCTCCGCGTAGTGGGCAAGGATATTCGCGCCGTCCGCATAGTCATAAACGGCGCGGGCAGTGCGGGCATTGCAATCGCCAAGTTCTTCCTCGACCTCGGCGCGGGCGACGTCGTGTGCGTCGATAAGTGCGGGGTACTCGTCGACGGCGAGCACTACGAAAACCCCGCGCACGAAGAAATTTCCAAGCGAACAAACAAGACTAAGATAAGAGGAACGCTGGCCGACGCTATTGTCGGCGCAGACGTGTTCCTCGGCGTTTCAGCGCCCAAAATCGTGTCCAAAGCTATGATTAAGAGCATGGCGGCCGATCCGATAGTTTTTCCGCTCGCCAATCCCGTGCCCGAAATAACGCGGGAAGAAGCGTTGGAAGCGGGCGCGGCTGTCGTCGGCACCGGCGCGTCGGGCAAGCCCAATCAGATAAACAACGTGCTTATGTTCCCCGGCATATTCCGCGGTGCGCTCGATTGCCGTGCGCGCGATATCACCGACAACATGAAGCGCGCGGCGGCGGCGGCTCTGTCCGCGCTAGTGTCGGACGAGGAACTGCATGCCGATTATATTCTTCCCAATCCGCTCGACAAGCGTGTGGTTAAGGCGGTGTCGCAAGCGGTGACGGATGCGGCGCGACAGGACGGTGTCAACAGGATATAAAGCGCATCGGCTGTGCAATGCAGAGTTAATATGCTTTGCGTAATCATGTTTTGTTTGACAAAAATCGACATATATAGTATAATCATTCGGATAGAAAACACATTTGGAGATCGATATGCAATTCGTAATTTATAATCCGCTTGCAAACAACAAAACGGGGCTCGCCTCGGCTAAGACATTCCTCGACGGCAAAATCGACAGCGACGTCGAGTACAAGGACGTTACCGCGATGGATGACGTCGGCGCATTTGTCGGCAATCTTACCGCGGATGACCGCATCATTCTCGCCGGCGGCGACGGAACAATCAACAGATTTGTCAACGCGCTTAACGGCACGCCCGCATGTGTTATAGACTATTTGGCGGCCGGCTCGGGCAATGATTTTGCCAATGACGTAAAAGCGCGCGGCGAGTTGAACGGTGATTTCATCAGACTGAATAAGTACATCGAAGATCTGCCGACGGTTACCGTCAACGGAATGACTAAAAAGTTTATCAACGGCATCGGCTTCGGTATCGACGGCTACTGCTGCGAAAAGGGTGACGAATTCAGGGCTAAGTCGGACAAGCCTGTTAACTATACGGGCATAGCGGTAAAGGGCGTGCTTTTCCACTTCAAACCGCGCAATGCGACGGTCACCGTCGACGGCAAGACGGTGTCGTTCAAGAAGACTTGGCTTGCCGCGTCGATGAAAGGCAAGTTTTACGGCGGCGGCATGATGGTCGCACCCGAGCAAGACCGTTTTGCCGACGACAAGCAGGTTTCTGTCGTCGTGTGGCACGGCACGGGCAGGCTGACCACTCTCATGCGTTTTCCCAAGATATTCAAGGGCGAGCACGTCAAGTTCACTAAGATGATAAACATATACAAGGGCAGTGAAGTGACAGTAGCTTTCGATAAACCCACGGCGCTTCAGATCGACGGCGAGACTGTGCTAAACGTAACCGAGTATACCGTAAAAATATAATTTAAACCGAGAAAACAAAATGCGCGGCGAAAAGATATCGTCGCGCATTTTATAATGACTAAAACAGATTTATCAATGGGCCGTCACGGTCAGATTGATATTGCTTATGTACGTGCCCGTAAACAGCGTATTTGTCACCGCTTCGAATGTGAGATGGATCTTGCCGCGCTGCTGCAACAAGTCCTCTATATGTACGGACTTGGCGTAGCTCTTTGAAATGGGCGCCGTATTGGTAAACCGAATAAAAGACCATCCCACGCCGAACTGGTCGTCGTTGTCGTCGGTCAAATAGGCATTGATTGTCGTGCCGACATTTATGCCGGTGTCTATATATGCGTCGAAATCGAGCGTGAAATCGAGGGTGGTGTAGCCCTCTCCTTTGAGCAGGACGGTGTCGTAGCCGAAATCGAAAGACACCGTTTCCGACGACGGCGACAGACCGAAATTGACGATATGAACGGAGGAGTTGTAAGCCGCCGACCATGTCAGCTTGACGACGTCGTTTGATTGAGCCGTATTATCTTCGCCATTCGCATTGTCCGCGTCCTCGTCTGACGGTGCAGGATAAACGTTTGGCGCATTGCCGGACGGCTTTTCCTCGGCGGGCGGCGTAGTAGTGGCGTCGACCACGTCGCTCGACGGGGCGCGATCGGGGGCGGCGGTGCTCGGCGCGCACGCCGACAACGACGCCGTGCATGCGGCGGCGAGCGCTAAAACAAGAAATTTTTTCAGTTTCATGATACCTCCTTCGTCGGAGCGGCAATCGATTGTGTTCTATATTACGGCGCGCCCTATATCAATATAGAATATACAGGATAACTGTATGTTTGTCAATACAAAATAGCAAAATCGATATTTGTCGCCGCTAAAACCGCAGAATTTACGACAAAATATTTTCCTCGCCAGCACTTGTAATTTTCCTTCCGATGTGCTATACTTATAATAGTAAAGTGTACGATAGGGAAGTGTGCATTCAATTTCGGCGATGTGCGCTTTCGCTTGTATCAGGCGGATATTATGGAAAATAACTCTATTACCGAATTCGAGCAACCTCAAATAATCAGCACCGTCAAGGCGTATAAGATGATCGCCTTTCGCGGCAAAGTGGTGTTTCCCGGTCAGACGGTGCACTTCGATCTCGTGCGCGACAAATCGTACTCGGCAATCAGTCGTGCCGTCGAGTCGGGCGAGAGCGTATTTTTGGTAGCGCAAAAGCGTGCCACAACAGTCAACCCCGCGCCGCAGGATATCTACCGCGTCGGCGTGCTTGCGTCCATCAAGCAGGTTCAGCGCTTGCCGGGCGACGCTATGCGCGTCGTGTTTATGGCGGGGCGGCGCATGCAGATAGAGAGCTATGTGTCGCTCAATCCGTATTTCGAGGTCACGCTCAAAGAATACGAGTACGAGATGGACGACCCCATGTACTTCGAGGCTGTCAAGCGCCGACTTGACGAGCAGTTCCGCGAGTACCGCAGGATAGACACGAAGATGCCGGGCGACGTTCTCGGCACGCTGTCGGTAGACGACGGGGAGCGGTTTGTTTCGACCATTGCCAATTACATTTTCTCCACCGACGCCGAGAAGCAAAACGTTTTGCAGATGAAGACTCTGTCCGAGCAGTACGAACAGATTTTGACCGTGCTTGTTCGCGAGGTGGAAATACGCGCGCTCGAAAAAACTATTTCGGCGAAAGTCAGACAGAACATAGACAAGAATCAAAAAGAATACTACCTTCGCGAGCAGATTAAAGCGATTAAAGAAGAGCTCGGCGAGGACGCCGACGAGATAGTCGAGCTTCGCGCCAAGCTCGAAGAGATGAAGGACTCTTTACCCGAAATCGCTTACGACAAGACATTGCGCGAAATTTCGAGATTGGAGAAAATGAGCCAGGCCTCGCCCGAAGCTACGGTGTCGCGCTCGTATATCGACCTCATACTCAATCTGCCGTGGGCTGTTTCCACGATAGACAAAGGCTCTCTCGCCGAAGCGCGCAAAATTCTCAACGAGGACCATTACGGCTTAGAGAAAGTAAAAGAGCGCATTCTTGAATATCTCGCCGTGTACAAGCTGACAGGCAATCTCAAGTCGCCCGTATTGTGCTTTGTCGGCCCTCCCGGCGTCGGCAAAACGTCAATCGTCAAGTCGATAGCGCGCGCGGCGGGCAAGAAGTTTGTGTCCATGTCGCTCGGCGGCATACGCGACGAGGCGGAGATTCGCGGGCACAGGCGCACTTATGTCGCGGCGCTTCCCGGCCGCATAATAGACGGAGTCAAGCAGGCGGGGGTAAATAACCCCGTGTTCTTGCTCGACGAGATAGACAAGCTCACGTCGGACATCCACGGCGACCCGGCGAGCGCGTTACTCGAAGTGCTCGATCCCAATCAGAACAACGCGTTCAAGGACAACTATCTCGACATGCCTTTCGACTTGAGCAAGGTGATGTTTGTTACCACCGCCAATTCGCTCGATCCCATTCAGCCGGCGCTATTAGACAGATTAGAGGTAATAGAGCTGTCCGGCTACACCTATGACGAAAAACTTCAGATAGCCAAGCGCTATCTCAAACCCAAAGAAATCGAAGCCAACGGCCTGTCGAACGTCAAGGTCGAAATGTCCGACGCCGTGATGATGCATATCATATCCAATTACACCAGAGAGAGTGGCGTAAGAAATCTCCAGCGCGAGATAGCGACCATCATGCGCAAAATTGCGCTAAACGTCGTCGAGCAAAAGCAAGTGCCGACGTCGTTTAAGATAACCAAGAAAGAAGTTGCGCAGTTCCTCGGTGCGCCCAAGTACAAAGATTCGAGTGCGGCGACCGATAGCGACGAGGTAGGCGCGGCGACGGGGCTTGCCTGGACGAGCGTCGGCGGCGTGACTCTCACGATAGAAGCGGCGATTATCTCTGGCGGCAAGGGCGATATCAAGCTGACCGGCAGTCTCGGCGACGTCATGAAAGAATCGTGCCATGCGGCGTTGTCGCTCATTCGCCAGCGCGCCGACGAGTTTGGCATCGACAAGAATAAGTTTACCGAGAACGATATTCACCTGCATTTCCCCGAGGGAGCGACGCCCAAAGACGGGCCGAGCGCAGGCATAACGATAGCGACGGCGTTGATGTCGGCGTTTTCGGGTAAGCGCGTGGCGCACGACGTTGCGATGACGGGCGAGGTGACATTGCGCGGCAAGGTTTTGGCGATAGGCGGGCTAAAGGAAAAATCGCTCGCGGCGTTCCGCGCGGGGATTAAGAAGCTGATTATTCCGCGCGACAACGAGAAGGACCTTGTCGACGTGCCCGAGGAAGTCAAGAAAAAGATGAACATTATCCTCGTCGACAATATCGACGACGTATTCGGCGCGGCGCTTAAGTAAACTTCGCAATTGCCGCCGTACAACGGAAAAGATTATTCGAAAGTGAGAATTAAGTCGGCCAAATTCATAACAAGCTACAGTCAATCGAGCGGCGCATTGGTTTATGCGCCGCAGATTTGTGTTGCGGGTAGATCGAACTGCGGCAAGTCGAGCTTGCTCAACGCCATAATGGGCGCTAAACTGTGCCGCACGTCGTCCACGCCCGGCCGCACGCGGCTTATCAATGTTTTCGAGGCAGTGACGGATGACGTCGGGCCTGCAAATAAGTTTTATTTTATCGATCTTCCCGGATACGGCTATCACAAGGCGGGTAAGAGTGCGGGGCAGGACTTCGGCGCAATGACGGAGCGCTATTTCGAGAACAACGCCGACATCATAGCGCAGACGCTTTGTCTGATGGATATCAGGCGCGATCCGTCCGAGCTTGACAAAGTGCTGATAAACTATCTGCGCGATATCAACGTACCGTTTACGGTTGTGTTGACTAAGTCGGACAAGCTAAGCCGCGCGCAGTGCGCCAATGCCAAGATACATATTGCGTCCTCGCTCGGGCTTGCGCGCGACAACCTAATCGTGACGAGCGCTACCGACTATTCGGGCAAGGACGAGCTCATTTCGCGCATACAACAGGTGATTACCGCGCAAGCGGAGTAGCGTATGTTGTCGCGTTTATCAAAGCGCACGTGGCCGCATGCCGCATGACGCCAAAACAAGGAGATAACATGTTTCGCATTCTTGTTGTCGACGATGACAAAAGCACGCGCTTTTTCCTAAAGGAAGCGTTGGAGCTCGAGAAGTACATAGTATTCACAGCTTCCAACGGCGAGGAAGCGCTTTCGATATACGACAGAGAATTTATCGATCTCGTTATCGTCGATATCATGATGCCAAAAATGGACGGGTACGAGTTTACAAGACAGCTCCGCTCGACGAACAAAGAGTTGCTCGTATTGATGGTGTCGGCAAAGCAATTGCCGGAGGACAGAAAGAAAGGATTTTTGGTGGGAATCGACGATTACATGTCCAAGCCTATCGACGCGGAAGAGCTGATATTGCACGTCAAGGCACTGTTCCACCGCGGCAAGATAGCAAGCGAGAGGAAGCTGACGATAGGCGACGTCGTGCTCGACTACGACTCGTTCACGGTGACGGGGCACGGACTCGTACAGGAACTGCCGCAAAAAGAATTTTTACTGTTGTACAAGCTCTTGTCGTACCCTAACAAGATATTCACCAAAATTCAGCTTATGGATGAGATTTGGGGTGTCGATTGCGACACCGGGCTCGAAACGCTGACCGTGCATATCGGACGGCTTAGAAAGCGCTTCGACGGCTGGGAGGAGTTTAGGATAGACAACCTGCGCGGGCTCGGGTACAAGGCGATTATCGCATAAGATTACTCGACGAGAAAAAATCGGGAGGTAAAGCAATGGCGGCAAACAAGAACGAATTGGATCCTATGTACATGGAAGCAAAGAAGCAGCTTCGCACACTGTTCGTCATAGGAACGGTGATCGTCATGTTCGTGGTAATAATGATAACCGTTATTTCGGAGTGGGTGGTGCTCAGCAGTAACGTGTTCAACGACGAGGTGCTGTTGCAGACGTTCTGGTTTGTTCCGGCGCTTGTTATCGGGTTTACGGGCGCGGGCGTCGGCGTATTGCTGTTTTATCTCGCGGGCAAAACCTTTTTGCAGCCGATGAACGATATGGTATACGGCATGAGCAAGCTTGCAAAAGGCGAATACGATACGCGTTTGGAGTTTCACGGGCCCGAGGTAATCAAGCGCATATACAAGAGCTTCAACACCCTTGCCAAAGAGCTCGGCGGTATGGAAATACTGCGCTCCGACTTTGTAAACAACTTCTCGCACGAATTCAAAACGCCGATAATGTCAATAAACGGTCTTATCGGGCTGATTAAGAACAACGACCTGCCGCGCGAAAAACAGATCGAATATCTCAATATCATAGAAGAAGAAACCGACCGCCTCGCCATGATAACGACTAATATTTTGAACATGTCGCGGCTTGAAAATCAAGGTATACTGACAGACAGGAAGAAGTACAACGTTTCCGAGCAGATCAGAATGTGCGTGCTGTTGACCGAACGGCAGTGGACTCAAAAGAAACTGAACCTTACAATGGACTTCGACGAGTACGACGTTTACGCCAACGAGGAGATGCTGAAGGAAGTGTGGCTCAATCTAATTGACAACGCCATAAAGTTCTCGAACGAGGGCGGGGAATTGTCCGTCGACGTGTTGCGCGGCGACGAGGGGCTTATCGTCAAGATAGGTAACACAGGCAAAGAAATAGACGAACAAGACATAGAGAAGATATTCAACAAGTTTTACCGCACAGACGATTCGCACACCGTGTCGGGCAACGGCATAGGGCTTTCCATAGTCAAGCGCATTACCGATCTTCACGGCGGCACAGTTTCTGTCGGTCGCGAGGACGACAAAACGGTCTTTACCGTCCTGATACCGTAGGTGAGTTGTCCGAAGCGCCTATAAACCCTTTTTAACAGAATATTATTTTCAAAAATCGGGGCAAGTTTAGATTCAGTTTATATTATTGTTGTAATATTGTATGCGGTTACAGATATGACCGCATTTTTTGTGTAATAAAATTTCCAAGGAGAAATTATCAATATGGATATGACCGCAATCAAGAACGATCTCAAAGACTTCTTCTGCAACAACCTCGGCATCGACGCGTCGGCGCTCGAATTCGACACCCCGCTTTTCTCCGACGGCATCGGGCTCGATTCCATCGATTCGCTCGAGATAATCGCGCACGTGGATGACAAGTACGGCGTTTCCATGACGGGCGTCGGCAAAGACCCCTTCTATAATATCGACAGTATTGCGAAGTATATAGTAGATCACAAAGAGTAATCTTATATACTTTTTACTTCGCCTTTATATATATAAATCTTTTGCGGAAATCCGTTTTAAGGAGATGATATGAAAATAAACGATAAGCGCTGTGTGATAACAGGGCTCGGTATGGTATGCGCTGTGGGCAATTCGGTCGACGAATGCTGGGACAATGTTTTGCATGCACGTACCGGTATTGCGCACACCAAGACTGTTGACACTGCCGATTGCTATTCGGACTACGCGGCGGAGGTCAAGTGCGAAGCGCTCGACACGCCGGAGACCGAGGGCATGGACAGGGTTTCCAAACTGTGCATCAAGGCGACAAGAGAGGCTATCGAAGATTCCGGGCTTGACTGCTTTGGCGGCGACAAGCGCGTAGCTGTAATCATGGGCAGCTGCGTCGGCGGCTCAGTCAGTATCGCTCAATATTATACAGAGGAGAAGAGCGCGAAGCTGATAGAGCAAATGCCCATTTCGGTTATCGCTACTCAGGTCGCAAACGTTGTCGGTGCGGGCGGCGTGGTAACCAACGTCGCCAACGCATGCGCGGCGGGAACAATAAGCATTGCATATGCTTCCGACCTTATCCGCGCGGGCAAAGCCGATGTAGTCATAGCGGGCGGCGCGGACGCGTTTGCGTCCATTCCGTACGCGGGATTTTTGTCGTTGCACGCGCTTGCCGATTTTCCGTGCTCGCCGTTCAATCATTCGTCGGGACTTACTCTCGGCGAGGGCTCGGGCGTAGTCGTGGTCGAAAGCTACGAGCATGCGGTTAAGCGTAACGCAAAAATGTACTGCGAGGTGCTCGGCAGCGGCATAAGTAGCGACGCGCACCATATCACCGCGCCTCGTCCCGACGGCGCAGGGCAGATGAGCGCGATAAGAAAAGCTATTTCAACGTCGGGGCTTGCCGAGAACGACATCGACTATATCAATGCGCACGGCACCGGCACCGCAAAAAACGACGAAGCGGAGTTTCTTTCGCTCCACACCATATTCGACGGCAAGAACAACCACTTAAGCGTTAGCTCGACCAAGGCGTTGACGGGGCACTGCCTCGGCGCGGCGGGCGCAATCGAGGCTGTGTTTGCGATTAAGGCTCTGACAACCGGCAAGGTTCCGCCGACTGTAGGGTACGGCAAGGACGATATCAAGGCCCTTCACGAAAAGGCGGGCGATATCGACTTTTGCCCCAATGTGCCCAAGCACAAGGATATAAATTATGTTATGAACAATTCGTTCGCCTTCGGCGGAAACAATGCGAGCATTGTTTTCGGCAAGTCGAGCGACAGCTTACAAAAGGAATACGTTCAAAAAGAAATTTTCGTAACGGGTATCGGCGCGGTCACGCCGCTCGGCAACGGTGTAGCGCGCTACGTCGAGGCGGTGAACGGAGGCGAGAGCATTTCCGGCCCCGCGTCTTCTTCGGTGGGATTGTCCGACTATGACGCGCTCGGACTTAAAATGGCGTTTTACCGCAAGCTTGACAGATTCAGTCAGCTTCAGTGCGTGTCGGGTATGCAAGCGCTCGTCGACGGCGGATACGCGGTCACGGACGACAATTCTTCGGACATAGGCATAATCGTAGGCTCCTGCGAGGGTGCGCTCGGTATGAGCTGTGATTTCGAAACGACGATAGCCGTCAAGGGTAATGCCGCCGGCAGTGCGTTCAAGTTCCCCAACACCGTGTACAACGCGGCGGGCGGATATCTGTCAATCTGCTCCGGCGTCAAGGGCTACAATGTGACGGTGACCAACGGCGCGCAGTCGGGGTTGTTCGGTATCGCGTACGCGGTGAACATCATTCGCTCGGGCGAGGAAGAAGCGGCGCTTGCCTGCGGCACCGACGAGAACAACGAGATAATTACCGAGCTGTATTCGGGGCTCGACTATGTTTCGCCCGACAAGGTCACGCCGTACAATTTCGACTCGGACAAGTTTACGCTGTCCGACGGCAGTGTGACGCTACTCGTAGAGAGCGGCGACAGCGCGGCTAAACGCGGCGCCGAGAAATACTGCCGAGTAGCAGGCTACGGCGCGTCGCACGGCAAAGCCGACGTCAGGTCAATAGGCGACGCTAAATCGCTCGAGCAAGCCGTGCTCGACGCGGTCGCCGATGCGGGCATGACGGTGTCCGATATCGACGCAGTCGTAGGCTTCGGCAACGGTAATAAGAATATAGACGGTGTAGAACTCGAAGCGTATATCGAAGTTTTCGGCGACAATGTTGCCGATATCCCCGTTATCACGGTCAAAGATCGAATGGGCGAAGGTCGTGCGGCAACGGCGGCGATGGGTGCAATGCATGCCGCGCTCATGCTCCACGGCGATATTCCCACCGAAAAACATGCGTACAGAATAGAGAACGGCAAGGCTGTCAAAACGGTTGTCGACAGCAAGAAGCTCAACAATATTCTCGTAACCTCTTACGGATTGGGCGGAACGTTCTGCGCCGTGGTTTTAACTAAATAAGGAGATAAACATGAAAGTTGCGGTAGTAACGGGCGCGTCGCGCGGTATAGGTCGCGCATGCGCGATAAGGCTTGCAAAAGACGGATACACGACGGTGGTCAATTATTCGAGAAGCATCGAGCAAGCCGAAGCGGTGCTTGACATTATCAAATCGAACGGCGGCGACGGTATGATTTACCGCGCCGACGTCACCAATCTCGACGAAGTCAAGACGATGTTCCGCGATATAGACAAGGCGTACGGAACTATAGACGTGCTCGTCAACAACGCAGGCATCGTCAAAGACGAATACTTGTTGGCGCTGTCCAAGGACAGCCTCGACAAATGCTTCGAGCTAAACGTCAAGGGGTATTTCTACTGCGCGCAGGCCGCTGCGCTCAAGATGTTCAGAAAGAAGAGCGGCGTAATAATCAACATGTCGTCGGTCAGCGGCACGTTTGCGCTTGCCGGACAGAGCGTATACAGCGCGACGAAGGGCGCGGTAAATTCGTTTACGCGCGTGCTTGCGAAAGAGCTTGCCGTCAAAGGCATAAGAGTAAACGCCGTTGCGCCCGGCTTTATAGCGACCGAAATGGTGGACGCGCTCCCGCCCGAGAAGGTGACCGAATATCTCGCTACAATCCCCATGAAGCGATTCGGCACGGCGGATGAGGTGGCGAACGTCGTGTCCTTTCTCGCGTCCGACGCGTGCTCGTACATGACCGGCCAAATACTTACTATGGACGGAGGCCTGTCACTGTGAGTTCTATGAATATCGATTACGTCAATGCCAAGATTCGTCAGCGTCCGCCTTTTCAGATGATAGAGCGCGTGCTCGAGCTGGAAAAGGGTGTAAAAGCGGTAGGACTGAAAAACGTTTCCATCAACGAGCCTTATTTTGTCGGGCATTTTCCCGACGCGCCCATTATGCCGGGCGTGCTCATAGTCGAATCGTGCGCTCAGCTTTGCTCGATTGTGCTTGCCGAAGAGTGCACGGATGTCAATAAGCTTTATGTTTTGCTCAAGATAGACACATTCAAGTTTATCAAGCCGATTATTCCCGGCGATACGCTGATAATCTCGGTCAACAAAACGCGCGGCGGCGGGCAGATCGTATGCTTCGACGCCGAAGTCAAGGTGGGCGACACGGTGTGCGCCAAGGGCAGTATGATGTTTACGTCGGTTGACAAACAATCCATTTACGGCGAGAAATAAATTAGGTATTCGATAACGATGAAAGCGGCAATTTTATTTTCGGGACAGGGCGCGCAGACCGTCGGAATGGGCAAGGACCTTTACGACAGCTCCGTAACGGCAAAGGCGCTGTTCGACAGCGCGGACAGCCTCATGCCCGGCATTAAGAATATATGTTTTCAAGGTGAGCAGTCCGAGCTGACAAAGACAGTTAACGCTCAGCCCGCGCTGTTCTTGACAGGACTGGCTTTTGCCAACGAATTGAAAAATTCGGGCATAAAATTTAACGCGGCGGCGGGATTTTCGCTCGGCGAGATACCGGCGCTCGCTTTTTCGGGCGTTATCGACGAGGTTGACGCGTTCAAACTTACTCTCGCGCGGGCAAAAAAGATGAACGAGCTGTCCGAAATTCACGCGGGCGGCATGGCGGCGGTGCTCAAGCTCGACAACGCTACAGTCGAGAATATATGTTCGCAGATTGACGAAATGTGGGCGGTTAATTACAATTGCCCCGGGCAGATAGCTTGCGCGGGCGCGCCCGACAAGATAGACGTTCTTTGCGATAAGGTAAAGGACGCGGGCGGCAGGGCAGTCAAGCTCGCAGTTTCGGGCGCTTTCCACACGCCGTACATGGCGGACGCGGAGCAGGTGCTTCGCGAAACGCTGAAGAATATGACAATTAACGCGCCCGCAATCGGGCTGTACTCTAACCGTAGCGGACAGCTCTATCCCAACGATGTGGACGGCATAATAGACAATGTTGCCAAGCAGGTGTGTTCGCCCGTCAAGTGGGTCGATATTCTCGTCGAAATGAACAAATGCGGCATAGATACTTTTGTCGAGGTGGGCGCGGGCAGTACTTTGAGCGGTTTTGTGCGGCGCACTCTGCCGACGGCGACCGTATATACGGTGACCGACGTCAACTCTTTGATTTCCGCAGTCGCCGATCTTACCGAAAAGGGTGAAGCGGCATGACAGTAAATTGCATCAAATGCAAAGCGGAGCTTGATATATCGGAACTTGAAAAGCACTTTTACGTATGCCCGAAATGCTTCAAGTACAACCGCATACCACCGCGCGCGCGTATCGCGCTCACCGTGGACGGCGGAAGCTTCGAAGAACTGTTCGGGGATGTTACGAGTTCCGACCCTATAGCTTTTCCGGGATATAAAGAGAAATTGGACGCGGCGGCAAAAAAGAGCGGCGAGAACGAGGGCGTATTGTGCGGTACAGCGAGTATATGCGGGCACAAGACGTGTATATTCGTCATGAACACCGAGTTCATGATGGGCTCTATGGGTACTGTCGTCGGCGACAAGATAGCGAGTTTGTTCGAATACGCGAAAAAGCACCGTTTGCCCGTAGTCGGTTATACCGCTTCGGGTGGTGCGCGCATGCAAGAGGGCGTCATGTCGCTCATGCAAATGGCCAAAGTCTCGCTTGCCGTCAAAAACCACAGCGACGCGGGGCTGTTGTATCTATGCTGTCTTACCGACCCAACCACAGGCGGCGTCACGGCCAGCTTTGCCATGCTCGCCGACATCATTATCGCCGAGCCGTCGGCGCTTGTCGGGTTTGCGGGACGGCGCGTTATAGAGCAAAACACCGGAGAGAAGCTTCCTGACGATTTCCAAAGCGCTGAGTTCCAAAAGCAATGCGGATTTGTAGATGCTATTGTCAAACGCGATAATCAGCGAAAATTCATAGGCGACATGCTCGCTATCCACTGCGTGAGATAAATTATGGATAACAACGTCATTTTATCGGCATACGACAAAGTAAGGCTGACGCGGTCAAATGTTCGCGCGACGACCGCCGATTATATAAGATACATTTTGGACGATTTTACCGAGCTTCACGGCGATAGGCGGTTCGGCGACGACAACGCCGTCATCGGCGGGGTTGGGAGGATTGCCGGTTGCCCCGTGACCGTAATCGGGACGGAGAAAGGCAAAACCATGCAAGACCGCATGGTACACCGTTTCGGCGCGGCTTCGCCGGAGGGATACAGAAAGGCGCTTCGGCTTGTCAAGCAGGCGGAAAAATTTAACCGTCCCGTATTGTTCTTTGTCGATTTAGCGGGTGCGGCGTGCGGGCGCGGCGCGGAGGAGCGCGGCGTAGGGCAAGCGATTGCCGAAAATCTGTACGAATTCGGTTCTGTCATGACGCCTATGCTGACCGTGGTTATCGGCGAGGGCGGAAGCGGAGGTGCGCTTGCGCTGTCGGTAGCCGACGAGATTTGGATGCTCGACAACGCGTACTACTCGGTCATCGCGCCCGAATCGTGCGCGAGCATACTGTACAAAGAGCCGTCGCGCGCCGGCGAGGTCGCCGAAAGCCTTAAACTGACGGCAAAGGACCTTCTCGAGCTCGGAATCATCGAGCGCATTGTGCAAGAGCCCGACTTCACGAAAAAAGAAGAAGTGGAGCAATTCATGTCGTCTCTCAAGAGCGAAATAGCGCAAAAACTTCAATCGCTTTCTAAGGTGAAAGTTAAAAAGCTCGTAAAATTGCGTTACGAGAAGTTCAGAAAAATCGGCAATTACGATTTGTCGTGACGGTGACGGACAGTGAAAGATACGGAAAAGAAAATCATCGTCCTAAACGGCAGTCCGCGGAAGGACAACAGCGTCACAATGGTGGCTACGCGCGCGTTCGTCAAGGGAATCGAAAATGCGTCGGGTTTCGGCACGGAATATATCAATATCTCCGAGCTTTATATCAAGCCGTGTCTCGGCTGCTTGTCGTGCTGGGGACGGACTGAAGGGCGGTGCGTAATCGAGGGCGACGACATAGAGCGCGTCAAGCGCATGATACTTAACGCACATTACGTCGTCGAGAGCTTTCCGCTGTATTTCTTCGGCATGCCGGGCATAATGAAGGTGTTTACCGACCGCATGTTGTGTATGATGAACACCTATACAGGCCAAAACTCTCACGAAGAGGGCAAGAGCGTTCACGGCATCAGATACGAAAATCACGATAGGAAGTTCGTAATCATTTCGAGCTGTGCTTACACCGAGACCGAAAACGTGTATAAACCGCTGTTGTCGCAGTTCGATTATATTTGCGGCAATGGGAACTACACGGCAGTCACCGTGCCGCAACTGAAGAATTTGGTTGACGCTGCGACCGAAGAGCGCATGAATAAGTATCTTAAAAATTTCGTCGACGCAGGCGAAATGCTTGTGAAATCGGGCAGAGTTGACGACGAAACGCTGAAAGTCTTGTCGCGCCCCCCGTTTTCAAACGCGGTGTACACGAAATTATTAAATAATTTTTGGGAAAAGGAGCGGCGCGGACAATGATTGAAATCGCAGTGGATATCATGGGCGCAGACAATTCGGCTGAGCAATTGTTCGGCGGGGTGACTAAGGCGCTCGACAATAACAAAGATTTGAAAGTTGTCGTGTTCGGCGACGAGCGAGAACTAAGCTCATACAACGTTGAAAAATACGGCGACAGGATAGAAATAATCGATGCGCCCGACGCGATAACAAACGGCGAAAATCCCGTCGAAGCGTTCGGCTTGAAAAAGGACGCGTCAATAGTCAAGGCGTTCAAATACCTGCGTGGAGGCAGTGCGAGCGGGTTTGTCACATGCGGTGCGACCGGCGCGGTATTTGTCGCGGCGATGATGACGTTGAAGAAAATCGGATACGTGACACTTGTTTGCGAGCCCAAAAAGACGGACGGACGGCCGTTTGTAATAGCCGACTGCGGTGCAAACGTCGATTGCCGCCCCGACAAAATAATCGGGTTTTCGCACATGGGCGTTGCGTATATGAAATCGATCGGTTGCAACAATCCGCGCGTAGGTCTGCTGTCCAACGGCGCAGAGGACAAAAAGGGCAATGAGTTTACAAAAAAGGCCAACGAGCTATTGCGCAACGGTAATATTAATTTCGTCGGCAACGTCGAGGGCAACGACATATTCACATGCGCCGCGGACGTAATAGTCTGCGACGGCTTTTCGGGCAATATCCTGCTAAAGACGATAGAGGGCACGGCAAAATCGGTTATCGCCGAGGCGCGCTCTCTCGGAATAGAGGGCGATGCGCTCGATACATTGTACGACCGTTATAACTACACGGAATGCGGCGGCGCGACCCTTCTCGGATTCTCGGTGCCCATAGTCAAGGGACACGGCGCGGCGACTGCGGCTACAGTAAAGAGCATAATAGACAGCGCATACACTCTCGCCAAAAACAACATAGTAGACAAAATACAATCCGAGTTTAAAATCGCATAGAACACAATCAAAACACCCTGCTGATATCTCAGTCGGGTGTTTTGATATCGAAATCCCGTTGGCGCTTGCGAGCAAACAGTAACATAGATTGACAAAGAAGAATATATAATGTAAAAGCTTTTTTGCGAGGTGGTCTATGGCGGTAAAGGCGGGGTGCGGCGGAAGCTTCGACGGGCTGTGCTGTCGCATGGTGATTGAGACTGTGCGCGTGTTCGACGGGTGCATGACTGTAGACGAGAACACGACGCTTAACTTAGCTACGACGGAGAGTATTCCGCAAGGCGCGGAATTTGCCACGGCGCGGGTGGTCGACAGCAGGTTTGAAAATGTGACGATTTCCGACGACGAGGACGGAAGAAGTATTGTGCGCGGCGATATAGTCACAGATTTCGAAGTGACGTACACGATAGACAATGCGGCTTACGTCGTTGCGGCGAGTTTTAGGGCTTCGCGCGAAGTGTTGTTGCGCCTGCCGGTGGGCGGGCTTGTTCCGTATCAAATCAAGGTGCAGTCGGTGTTCAGGCTTGCGGGCGGCACGATAGTCGGAGAGAACGCAGTGGCTATAACGGGGTGCTTCATTCAGATAATCAAGGTGACGGCGCCCGTCGATATTCTGATTCCGACATACGGATATTGCAACTATCCGCCGTGCGAATTCTGTCAGTGCGGTTGCAACAATGCCAACGGCAGCCCGAGAGTTTTTCCCTTCCTTCCCGAGGAATAGCGCTTGACGGATTGATTCGAATACTATATAATAGACGTATGAACGTCTACGCAATTTCCGATTTGCACCTGTCGATAAACAATCCCAAGCCTATGGATATCTTCGGGCACAGCTGGGACAATTATTTGCAGGTTATCGAGTCGTCCTTGGCCGAGGTGGGGCAGGACGATTTGGTTTTGCTCGCCGGAGATTTGAGTTGGGCGATGACGTTGGACGCGGCAAAGCCCGATTTGGAATACATAGCGACATTACCGGGCAAGAAGATTATCACGCGCGGAAATCACGACTATTGGTGGAAAGGGATAGGAAGCGTGCGCGCGGCACTGCCGTCAAATGTATACGCAGTGCAAAACGATTGCGTCAAGTTCGGAAATGTGATAGTGTGCGGCAGCCGCGGTTGGAGCGCGGACGACAAGACGGAAGAGGGCAAGAAGCTGTTTGCCCGCGAGCTGATCAGGATAAACATGTCGCTGTCGGCCGGCGCAAAAATGCGCGAAGACGGCGACAAGCTGATATTCATGATACACTATCCGCCGTTCAACGCTCGGTTTGATGACAGCGAGGTGACTGCACTGTTCGAGCAACACAATGTCACGGCGGTGGTGTACGGCCACCTTCACGGCAAGGACTGTAGGTCTAAATCCCTCGTCACAAAAAACGGCATCCCGTACTATCTGACCTCGTGCGATCAGATACGCAATACCGCCGTAAAGATTCTGTCGGTATAAACCTTTTCCGATTTATTTGTCGCAAATACGCGTATATCTTACACATTTCGCGGAATGTCGCGGAAGTTCGATAGCACAACGCGATGATATTTGTCGGATTAGGCAAAAAAATCTTCAAAAAAATTCAATAAAGTGGTCAAATGGGGTTGACAGTGGTCACCGAAGGGTGTATAATGGTTACATATCGGCCATTATATGCCTATTTTTGTATTTCGTGGCCAAACGCAATCGAGGGTAAAAGTGTTTCAAGGTTCGTTTCAGCATCAATTAGACGACAAAGGGCGGCTTCGCATACCGCCTAAGTTTCGTGATGAATTGGGCGAAAACCCGGTGATGATGCTCGGGCTTGACACTAAGTGCATTGTCGTGTATCGGCGCGCCGATTTCGAAGAGAACTTTACAAAGCGGTTTGAAAACGCCGACATCCTCGATCCGTACCTTAGGGAAGTGAAGCGTGCCGTGTTCGCAAACACAATGGACGTTGTCGAGGACAAACAAAACCGAGTTACGCTGTTGCCGTACTTTATCGAAGAATGCGGCATGACCAAAAAACTCATATCGGTCGGGCTGATGGACTGCTTCGAGATTTGGGACGAGGAAGAATATTACCGTCACAAGAAAGGCGTCGATATGAACAAAGTGTTGCTCGAATGCCGTAACGGTCGCGACGGGAACGCTAAGTGAGTTACCACATCCCCGTCATGAAGTCCGAAGTAATCGACGCACTGCGCGTAGAGGAGGGCAAGACCTATCTCGACGCTACGCTGGGCGGAGGCGGACATACAGGCGCAATCATAGAGCGCGGCGGCAAGGTTGTCGCAATAGACCGCGACGACGACGCGATAGAATATTGCAAATCCCGAAATCTTTCGGGTGTAACGTACCTTAAAGGCGAATATGAGCGGGCAGAGGAACTGCTTGACGGCGCGGGCATAGCTTTTGTGTCCGGCGCGGTCATGGACCTCGGCGTATCGTCACATCAGCTCGACGACCCGACGAGAGGCTTTTCGTACTCCAAGGACGGGCCGCTCGACATGCGCATGGACAAGACCAATCCGTTCAGCGCATACGACGTAGTCAACGGGTATGCAGAGCATGAGCTTGTCGACATACTCCGCCGCTACGGCGAGGAGAGCTTTGCAAAATCGATTGCATCGGCAATAGTCAAGCGCAGGGCAGGCGCCCCCGTCAAGACTACGGCGGAGTTGAGCGAAATCATCTGCTCGTCGGTGCCGCACCGAAAGGGCGCGCATCCTGCCAAGAAGAGCTTTCAGGCCATTCGAATAGAGGTCAACGGCGAGCTCAAAGGGCTGTTCGGCGCGGTTGAGTCCATATTCAAACGCATAGAGCGCGGCGGACGGCTTGCGGTAATCACCTTCCACTCGTTGGAGGACAGGATAGTCAAGACGGCTTTCAAAGAATTTTCCACCGACTGCATATGCCCGCCGTCCTTTCCTATATGCGTGTGCAACCACCGCGCAATCGGAAAGACAATAGCGCGCATACGTCCATCTCAAGACGAACTCGATATCAATCCGCGAAGCAGTAGCGCAACGCTCCGCGTCATAGAAAAACTTTGAAAAGGAAAACAAAAATGATCACGACCAAAAGACAGATAAGAACTAACGAAGACCGTTATATTCGGTCGGATGAGGAAATGTCGACTCTCGACGCCGATATCCGTTTGGGTCGTGATGTGCCCGAAACGGCGTTTGCCGACATCAAGATAGCGGAGGTGCCCGTACGCGAAGAGCGCGCTGTCTATGACTTTTCGCAACTCAAACCGGTCGACAAAATGCCGGTCATCGAGAAGAACACGGTCGAAGAAAAGCCGCTGTACACTACGCGCGAGACGATAAACGATCTTCCGTCGCGCCCCGAGAAAGAGCGCACGGCACACAAGGTCGAAGACGTTATGCCGTCTATCAAGACGCTTGAGGCGGCGGAGCGCAAGGCGAATATCGGTCGTGCGGAAGATCCGATATCCATGGAACAATCTGTCGCTCGCACCGACGTAGCTCCGCGCACCAACCTTACGCCTAAGATGAAAGTCATGCTCTTTGTGTCGCTTGCTATTGCTCTTGTGCTTGCTATTGCCGTAATCGCGACGGGCGTATCCATATCCAACGCTACGGCGGAGAGCGCGGCGCTCGCTCGACAGATTACCGAAAAGCAAATGCATATCGTAGAGCAAGAAGTGACGCTTGCCGACCTTACG
Source organism: Clostridiales bacterium (assembly GCA_022508425.1). Lineage (GTDB taxonomy): Bacteria > Bacillota > Clostridia > Christensenellales > Pumilibacteraceae > Anaerocaecibacter. Next base: position 23,967 of record JAFLVF010000014.1, read on the forward strand.
AGCGAAAGCACGATACTCGAAGAAGCTACCGCCCGCGGCATGGTAAAAGCAGGCGAGAATCAATACACCGCGTCACGTGCCGAGAAGTCGGACTATCCCGAAGCTACTCCGCACACCAACGCGTTCGATCAGTTCTGCGACTGGCTCGCCGGGCTAATAAACTGAAACAGCATAGAAATAATATCAAACCGTTTCCCGAAACCGAGAAACGGTTTATTTTTTTGCCATAAAACATATACATAGAATATTTGCGGACAAGGAGGAGCTATGAATGCTTCTGCAATGCTCATGCGGCGGCGGATACTTGCGGCGTTTATCGCGCTTATAGTATTGTTCTCGGCGCTTGGGATAAGGCTGATGTTCTTGCAGGTGATAGACGGAAAGGAGCTGAGAAGCAAAGCCGCCGAGCAGTGGTATAGGGACTTGCCGCTCAAAGCGCCGCGCGGCAAGATTTTGGACAGCAACGGGCAAGTGCTGGTCGACAACCGAGACGTGTTCACCCTGTACGCGCGACCAAACGCCGTTACCGACAAGTCGGGCGCGGCGCAAGAACTGTCGAGTGCTCTGAATATGAAGTACGAAACGGTGTTAGACAAGCTGTCGTCATCCGTCGGCGAAGTGACAATCAAGCGCAAGATCGACGCGGAGACGGCATACAATCTTCGGAGCAAGAACATAGCAGGGCTGTACTATACGCTCGACAGCATGCGCAACTATCCGTATGGGTCATCGCTTGCGCAGATATTGGGCTTTACCAGCGTAGACAACGTCGGCCAATCGGGATTGGAGAGCTATTACGACAGATACTTGACGGGGGTGGACGGGTTTGCGTACACTTCGACGGATATTGCGGGGCGCGAGACGGCGGACACTGCGACGCGTTATATGACCGGAATACCGGGTTGCGACATAACTCTTACAATCGACTCCAATATTCAGGGCTTTGCCGACAGCGCAGTGACGGCGGCGGCGACAGAGTTTTCGGCCAAATCGGCGTCGATGGTAGTGATGGACGTCAATTCCGGCGGAATTCTTGCAATGGCAAAGAGTCCGACTTTCGACTTGAACACTCCGCCGCGCGACGATATTACGCTGCTGTACGAATTGTCGCGCAACACGATGATAGTGGATATGTATGAGCCCGGCTCGACGTTTAAGATTTTCACAACGGCGGCGGCGCTCGAAGCGGGAGTTGTGTCCGATTCCGATTCGTTCTACTGCGCGGGGTCGCGCACGGTCGACGGCCAACGCATACGCTGTTGGCGGTCGATAGGTCACGGCTCGCAGCATCTCGCCGAGGGCGTAAAGAATTCGTGCAACTGCGTATTTATGGACCTTGCGCTCAGACTGGGAACGTCGAGGTTTTACGACAGTCTGCACTCGTTTGGGCTGGGCGAAAAGACGGGCGTCGACTTCGCGGGCGAGAGCGGCGGCATGCTGATGAAAAAAGAAAACGTAAAAACGGTCGACCTTGCCAGAATAGGCTTCGGACAGGCGGTGGCGGTGACGCCGTTGCAGTTGATTACGGGCGTGTGCTCGATAGTCAACGGCGGAACGCTGTATCAACCGCATCTTGTGAAATCTGTAGTGTCGTACGACGGCAAGACGATAGCCGAGCGGCAAAAGACAATCGTGCGCCGCACGGTCAGCGAACGGACGTCCGCTAAGATGCGCGAATATCTGACGGGCGTCGTCGAGAGCGGCGGCGGCTCTAAAGCGGGCGTAGCCGGGTATAAAGTGGGTGGCAAGACGGGCACTGCGCAAAAGTACGAAAACGGCGCAATCGCACAAGGCAAATATATTTCGTCGTTCATAGGTTTTGCGCCCGCCGACAATCCGCAATACGCCGTACTCATGATAGTGGACGAGCCGCAGGGATACATGTATTACGGCAGTCTGGTCGCCGCGCCGTACGCGGGCAGGGTGTTCGGCAACATCTTCGATTATGCGGGATTAAAGCCGACCGAGCAAAAGTCGGCGGAGTTTACCTTTATGCCGGACGTAGTCGGCAAAAGCGGCGAGGACGCGGTCAATATTTTGGAGAGCGCCGGGCTCCACGTCGAGGTTGTCGGCGAGGGCGGTGACGTAGTAGGCCAAACGCCGGTGCCGAACAGCACGGTAAACATAGGCGACAGCGTGCTGCTTAGGCTTAGAGGATAGAAAAAGCGGTTTTTGCGAAGATTGGCTTATTTTGCGAAGTGTGACAACCGCGGCTATTTTGAGTTTACAATTTACATATACTGTAAAGGGCCTCTTACACTGAATAAAAATTAGGGAGGGAACTATGCGCCTAAGTGACCTATTCAATATTTCGGACGAGGACGATACCGAAGTGCTCGGTCTTGCCTGCGACAGCTCGAAGGTGGAGCGCGGATTTGTGTTCTTCTGCCTTGTCGGGCAGACGAGCGACGGGCACACGTTCGCCCAAGAAGCGGTTTCGCGCGGCGCCGTGGCCGTAGTCGTAGAACGCAGGCTCGCCGTAGACTGCGTTCAGATAGAAACGGACAACGCGAGAAAGGCGCTCGCTCTTTGCGCCGGCAAATTCTTCGGCAATCCGGCTAAGCGCATGAAGCTGATTGGTATAACGGGCACTAACGGAAAGACGACTACGACTTATATTGTCAAGAGCATAATCGAAGCGGCCGGGCATTCGTGCGGGCTGATCGGTACCAACGCCGTCGAGTACGGCGGTAACGAGATAGAGCCCACGTTGACTACGCCCGACCCGATAGACCTGCACCGCACCCTTCACGACATGGCGACGGCAGGGATAGAATACGTCGTAATGGAAGTGTCGGCGCACGCGCTCGCCCTCAACAAAGTGGACGGAATCACTTACGAAGTGGCGGCGTTTACCAATTTCTCGCGCGATCATCTCGATTTCTTCGGCGATATGAACGCCTATGCGCAGGCGAAAAAGAGTTTTTTCACAATCGATCACGCCAAGCGCGCCGTCATCAACGCCGACGACAGCTTGGGTTCCGAAATAATACGAGCCGTGCATATACCGACTATTACTTACGGCGTGGACAACCCTTCGGACGTGTTCGGCATAGACCTTGAAATGAGCGCGTACGGATTGAGCTATGTTATCAACATGACCGATCGCGTGGGCAAGGTCAAGTTTAATCTGACGGGCAGATTCAACATGTACAACACTCTGTGCGCGGCGGCCATAGCCGAAGCGCTCGATATGCCGTTCTCGGCGGTGATTGCGGGAATACGCAACGTAAAGAAGGTGGACGGCAGGTTCAATATAATAAACACGGCAAAATGCAGTGTGATCATCGATTTTGCGCACACCGACGACGGCATAGCTAACATTTTGCGCGCCATACGCGAGTTTGCGCCCGCAAGAATTATTACGGTGTTCGGATGCGGCGGAAACCGCGACAAGACCAAGCGCGCGGTCATGGGCAAGATAGTGTCGACGTTGAGCGATTACTGCTATGTCACGAGCGATAATCCGCGCTTCGAGCCGCCGCTCGATATTATTCTTCAGATCGAGAGCGGAATAAAGGAAATAGGCAATACCAATTACACGACAATAGTCGACAGAAAAGAAGCCATCCGCGCCGCCATCAACATGGCGGAGAAAAACGATATAGTACTGATTGCCGGCAAGGGTGCCGAGAAGTACAACGACGTAATGGGCAGGAAGCAACCTTACAACGATGAAAAATACGTGCTTGAGATTGCGGGGGAGAGCGGTTTTTGATAGCCGTACTGTGCGGATTTTTGACGGCGTTTTTCGCGTGCATGCTACTGTTGCCCGTCAATATAAAACTTATCAGAAAACTCAAAGCCGGCCAGCCAATACTTTCGTACGTGGACAACCATGCCTCGAAGGCGGGCACACCGACTATGGGCGGTGCTTCTATCGTGCTCGGACTTATCCTTGCGCTCATTTACACGCGCCACAACGACAAGATAGCTTACGTTATCGTGATCGTAACGGTCGGATATGCGCTCATCGGGTTTGTGGACGACTTTATCAAGGTGAGATTTAAGCATAACAAAGGTCTGTCCGCCGCACAGAAGATAGTATTTCAGATTCTGCTTGCGGCGATTGTCGCCATGTACGCCTATTACGAGCCTAACGTCGGATCGGCCATTTACGCGCCGTTTGCGCCAAAGCGTTTGGAACTCGGGGTTATAGCGCCCGTGTATTTTATCTTCGTTTTTCTTGCGTTCACAAATTCGGTAAACCTCACGGACGGGTTGGACGGGCTCGCAAGCTCGGTGACGGCGACCAACACGCTGTTTATTTGCGCGATAATGGGTATTGCAATGAGCGCCGGCGTGCTGGAGGGCGACGGCGTGATAGATATGATAACGCTGTCCGCCGCAATGTGCGGCGCGTGCTGTGCGTTCCTGTTCTACAACACTCATCCGGCCAAAATCTTTATGGGCGACACGGGATCGATGGCGCTCGGCGGATTTTTGGCAAGCGTGGCGGTGCTTAGCAAAATGTCGCTGTCCATGCTGCTCGTCGGAGTAATGTATATCATGTCCAGCCTTTCGGTCATCATTCAGGTGATAGCGTTCAAAACAACGGGCAAGCGCGTATTTTTAATGTCGCCCCTCCATCACCATTTCGAGCGTAAGGGCATATTCGAAGGCAAAATAGCCGTATGGTACACCCTCGTCACATTTGTATGCGGCATCGTCACCGTAGCGCTGATGCTGGTATTATACTAGGTTAATAGGCACCTTAATCTCTGCCAAATTCTAAATAATATGCCGATTGCATAAATATAACTGTATGGATAACAAGAGTTTATGCGGCAAAAGGTATCTTATTTACGGCGCGGGTGCGTCGGGCAAAGCGTGCAAAAGGTTTATCAAGAAGATGGGCGGAAAGGCGTACTTGTTTTCTGACGACGACGGACGGTTTTGTCCGCCGCCGGACAGAGAGTATGCGCTCGCCGTAATCAGCCCGGGTATTCGGCCGTCGCACCCCATATATGAGTACTGCGCCCGTCGCGCAATCAAGACGGTGGGCGAAGCGGAGTTCGGGCTTAATCATTACGACGGCGAATACATAGCGGTAACGGGCACCAACGGCAAAACAACCACGACGGGGCTGATAGCCGGCATGACGGGCGGCACGGCTTGCGGCAATTTCGGCTATCCGATTACGGCGGCGCTGTGCGACAATGCGCCGCGTCCGCTCGTGTGCGAGCTGTCCAGTTTCCAGCTTAGAGGGGCCACCGTTTCGCCGAGCGTAGCCGTCATTACCAATATTACGGCCGATCACCTCGACTATCACGGCTCGGAAGACGACTACTATAAAAGCAAGTGCAATATCGTGAGCGGAATGAAGAGCGGATATCTCGTCCTCGGCGAAAATATACCGCCGCGCGCCCTTAAATTTTTGAAAACAGACGTCGGCATAGTTCGCTGTTCGGTCGACAAGATAGTGGACGGGGCGTATCTCGACGGCGGATATTTCTGGTTTTGCGGCAGTCGCGTATGTCCGCGCGACTATTTGCACCTACAGGGCAGTCACAATGTCGAAAACGCGCTCTTGGCAATAGCCGCCGCCAAGTGTGCGGGCGTGAGCAATACCGCAATACTCGACGCGCTGCTCAAAGCCAAGCCTGCGGCGCACAGGATTGCGGATATAGGCGTATTCTGCGGCAAGCGTTGGATAGACGACTCCAAGAGCACCAACGTTTCGTCATGCCGCGCCGCCGTCGACACTGTCGGCGGAAGCGTTTGCTTAATCGTCGGAGGTCGCGGCAAGGGCTTCGAGTTCGATGGACTGTTCGACGGGCTTGACGAGCGTGTGGAGGTAATCGCAATGGGCGAGAGCGCGCTCGAAATACGCGACGCCGCGATCAGGGCGGGGCGCGTCGTCACCGTGGTCGGAACCCTCGGCGAAGCCGTTGCCGTCGCGGCGGAAACAAAATCGGACACGGTATTGCTTTCACCTGCGTGCGCCTCTTTCGATGAGTTCACCGACTACGCCGACCGCGGCAACAAGTTCCGCGCGTACGTCGAAAGGATGGGCAAAATAGGTAAAGCAAGGATCAAGTAGCATTATGAATGACGCGTCGCGAAGAGCAAAGAGAAAACCCGCCGAAATCGGCGGAGATTATACAATAAATAAGTTGGGCAGATCGGATATTCCGCTCACCGTCGTAACATTGACGCTCGTCGCGTTCGGCGTGCTGATGGTGTATTCGGCAGGGTCGTACACGGGCGAGAGGCTGTACGGCAGCAGATACTATTACGTGTTCAAACAGCTGATGGGCGCGGGATTGGGGATTGCCGCGATGTTTTTGATGTCGCGCATAGACTATCATGTGCTATACAAGCTTAGATATGTAATTCTCGGCATATCCGTCGTTCTGCTTGCAATCGTCTTTATACCGGGCGTCGGAATAGAGAATTACGGCGCGCGGCGGTGGATAAACACCCCGTTTTTCACAATTCAAGCGAGCGAGGTCAGCAAGTTCGGATTTATCGTGTTTGCCGCGTCGTACATCGGCTCGCACTCGGATAGAGTAACTACTTTCAAGGGGATATTACCTGTAGTATGCGTGGGCGGAAGCCTGTGCGCGCTCATCATCCTCGAGCCCAACATGTCGGTCACGATTTGTATGGCGGCGTTGATGATAGTCATGCTCTTCCTCGGCGGGGCGAAAATCAAACACATATTGGCTATAGTTTTGCCGCTGATTGCGGCGGCGGTGGTGCTGATCCTCGTCGAACCGTACAGGTTTGCACGGTTGATGGCGTTTATCGACCCGTGGCAAAGTCCGCTCGAAGAGGGGTACCAGCTCATTCAATCGTACTACGGACTGGGCGCGGGCGGACTGTTCGGCGTGGGGCTGTTCAATTCTCGGCAAAAATATCTGTTCTTGCCGTTTGCGGAGAGCGATTTCATATTCAGCATAATAGGCGAGGAGCTCGGTTTGTTCGGCTGTCTTGTAGTGATGGCCGGGTACATATTCATGATACGGCGGGCGTTGCGCGTCGCGCTTCAGGCTCCTGACAGGCTCGGGTCGTTGCTTTGCTCCGGAATTGCGGCGATCATCGCCATACAGACGTGCGTAAATATCGCGGTGGTGACGGGCAGTATTCCGCCGACGGGTTTGCCGTTGCCGTTTATAAGCAGCGGCAGTTCGGGAATAATAGTGTTTATGAGCGGGATAGGCATAGTCAACAGCGTAAGCCGTCGCTCGTCGCGCTCGTCCGTACTTATGTTCGAAAAAGCTAAGCGCAAAAAGGGAAAAAACGAAAAACACCGCAAACGGTTGCAATTCGCACGATAAAGAGTTATAATGAAGTAGACTTAGGTCTAATCATATACCGAAATGAAATACATGTCGCAGACATTTTCATATCTTAGGAGAAACTTCCTATTGCCGACGCTCGTCATGGTTGTGCCGGCTGTCGTCGCGTGCTTTTTGTCCACGCCGTACTGGGAAGTGTCGTTTGCGTCGGCGTTTGACTATCAATTGTATCGGTCGGCGGGCGAGACCTTCCGCATAATGTTCGGTGATTCTTGGCAGTATCTGTGGCCTGTCATAGTAATTGCGGTATTTCAAGTAGTTGCCGCTTCGCTCGTAATGTCGGCTATCGACAGGCATTTTCGCACAGGCAAACTGTCGCTTAGAGATCCGCTCAGGCTGTTGAACAACTCGATATTCCCGATGGCGATAGGCGTCGCTATCATGTCGGTGTTTTCCATTATATGGCGGTTTGTGCTGTTCGGACTGGTCATGCTCGTGCAGGTGATAGGTTTCTCGTCGGGCATGCCTCAGCTTGCGGCGCTTGCCATAATATCGATAATAGCGATCGTGCTGTTCGTATCGCATCTCGTAATCGTATGTCCGATGCTGTATTTCGCGCCGACCATGGTCATATACGGCTACGGATTCCGCGACGCGGCGGGAACGTCGTTTAAGCTGATTTCGAGCAAACGCAGGTTTTTCAAGCTGTTTTTGCAGCTGATGATACCGCTGTTGCCGTGCGCGGTAATCCAAATGGCGCTCGGTTATATCGGCGCGCCGTTGTGGGCTATGCGATTGTCCGGTTTTTTCATTTTCCTATACACTAATGTTTACGTAACGGTATATTCGATACTTACATTCTACCGCATATCCGAGCTTGACCGCCGCGACGTCAAGTTCTATTTCGAGCCGCTGAATATCGAAGCAGACGACAAGAAAAAGGGCGGGGGTGGAAAATGAGTTTTAAGAACGCACTCAAAAACCTCGTCGCGCATTTCAGCATAGTTTGGTCGTTGCTGTTGTATATCGTAATATTCGCCGCGGTCATAATAGGATTGAGCTTGCCATTTATCATGCCGATAGCGGACGCGTTCGCCGACGCCGGTGTGTTCGTAAGTATTTCGTCATCGTTTAGAGTGTTGTTTAACGGCGGCGGCTGGGACGGATTGTGGAACGGACTGTACGGCGCGTATTATTCGGTGAGGGACGTATTTGCGAGCAACAGCCGCGTTGCGTCGCTGATGATGGGTTTTGCGATTTCCATTCTCGTCGTGCTGTTTCGGTTTTTCCTCGGGCTGTACGAGATTCCGCTGACCACGGTTATCGACGGACACATGTCGGCCAATTGCAAATACGGCTTTGGCGGTAAGTTCTTCTCGACGTTGTCCGTATCCGTCAGATATTCGTTTATAAAAATGCTGTATACCACGTTTTTCGATTCCGTAATCGTGCTTGTATTGTACGGAATAGGTAAGGGTATGGGCATGAGCTTCGGCCTGCCGTTTGTCGTGACGCTTGTTTTACTGCTGTTGGGCTCGCTCAGATTCTCGCTTGTCTCGAGCTTTGCGCCCATAGTAGCGAGCGGCGAGTGCGGGATAATGGTCGGCTTTGCGCGGTCGTGCAAAATATGCTTCAAGCATATCGGATCGATATATTCGACGTACTTTATATCGTTTTTGCTGTTGCTCGCCGTAGGAACGCTTATCATATTGCTCACATTCGGCGTGGGCGCAATATTCGTTCTGCCGTTTGGCGCGTGCTATGTCAGCTATCTCAACGTTACGCAATACTATAATAAATCGGGCAAGCGCTACTATGTAGACAGTGCGGTGTTTACACCACCTTACGACAACACATTATAAATATTGCAATACAGAAGCGCCCCAA
>JAFLVF010000140.1 GCA_022508425.1 Clostridiales bacterium
GTAAGCGTCTTGTTGTTGGTGTCCGTAAGACGAGCGACCGTGTACGTGTACTTCTTGATTGGCCCGTCGTCGTTCTTCTTTTAGTCGGGCGCATTGTTCGCAGTAAAGATTACAGGCAAAGTACGTGTAATCTCAACACCGCCTGCGCTGAACGTAATGGTAACGTTGGTAGTGGTGTTTTCGATCTTGCCGAGTATGCGCCAACCGGCAGAGCCGTCGCTTTCGGGCGGGGTTATCGTAAGGTTGTTTGCAGAGCCCTCTTCGACGATACTCTTAATCGTGTAGCCCTTGGCGTTTTCCGCGCCGAGCAAAGATTCTACGTCGATATTGCAGTTTACACCGAACGCTATCGACTTAGCATCCAAAACCGCGGGAACGTCGGAGAGCGGGTTGGCTATGGTTATCGTCAGCATCAGCTCAAACGATTTACCGTCGTTAACGCCCTCTCTCGATCCGTCGGCATAGCCGCTGTCGATAATCGTCAACAACACCTTTTGAGTACCGTAAACGCCCGCTAAGGGGAATATCGTAAAGTTCTGGTGATACGGGTCGTCCTCCGCCCAGTCAACCGAGCATCCGCTGTTAACGGTGGAAATCGTGGTCTCGCCCGTCTCATCGTCCCTATCCTCGATCTGCATACCGGGGCCGTAAATATCGGGAGCATTGGCAAGGTCGTCCGAAGTAAAGACCTCGATCAGGTCGATAAATACGTACGTAGGCAACGCGCGCTCCTCGCCCGTGCTTGCGTCGTAAGCGTCGCCGTTTTCGTCCGAAACAAAGTCGAGAATGCTGTATGTTTGCGCATGGCTGAGAACAGCGTCCGTATCGGCGTTCTGATCGACGCCCATCAATGTAATGGCGGTCTCGACGCCCGTCTTGTTAGTGGGCTTAATGTTGTCTACCGTCAAACGCACATACATTATAGGCGTTCTCGCGGAAGCAACGGTGTCGCGGAACTGCAACTGGCAAGTACCTACCTGACCACGCGCCGTCGAAATACATGTAAACGTTATGGACGTGAGCGATGTTATACCAAAGCTGTTGGGCGGCTCGGAAATGCTAACCGCGAACAGATTGCCGCTGTTGTTTGCTATATAGCCGCGTCCGTTTTCGTCTTCGTTGAGTAGCCTGCCGCTGTTGCTCGTCATGAGACTGTCGTCACTACCCGTGAAGAGCAGCTTATACTGGTCCATGTCTATATCGGCGTCGTCGATAATATCCGCAACGTTTACCGTGATGGAGTTGCCGTTTTCTATCTTGGCTTCGAACACATAACCGGTATCGACGGAATACGTTACCGCGAATCTGTCGTTGGAAACCGTCTTATAGGTAGGCGGATCGTTTTCGACGTTTACGGTTATACGCGTGCTGACGACGTTGCGGTTATTGGCTCCGCTGGTGCCCGCACGAACGCCAAGCTTATCGGCGCAGTATATGTCCACATATACGGGCGTGTACGTATTGTCGAGACCGTTTGCGGGCGGCTGGCCTGTGAATATCTTGCGGTTGATCTTAATGGTGACCGACTTTCCGTCGCCCGAGAGGGATACGGATACGGGGTCGCCCTTATTGAGCTGTTTGTCGCTGTTCGGTACGTCGATCAATTCACTGCGGACGTAAGTAATCTCTTCCAATCCGCCGACCCCACCCTCTTCCTCGCTTGCGCGATTATTAATAAGGTCAAAGTCGTAGAACAAGCCGAGCTCGCGATCATCCAAGTCGTATAGGTTCCAAGTGAGAGAGTCGCCTGCCGTGCCCGAGAATTCGAGGAAGGCCGATTCGCGCAGTCTCTTTTGTTTTTCGCCGTTAACCTCTACTTCGGCCATAGGATAGCCGGAGTTGAACGGAGAGTTCTGTACCGCGACAAGCGCCGAGTTGGCTACCGATACGTTGAGGTAAGCGGGACGATCATCCATCGTATAAGATCCACCGTTTTGATAGCGCTTATTTACAACAATGTACAAGCCTATAGCGGAAAGCGTAGGGCTGTTGGTGGACGAAATAGTCGCCGAATTGGGAGTGAACGAAATCGTTTTTCCGTCGGTCGAAACAT
>JAFLVF010000141.1 GCA_022508425.1 Clostridiales bacterium
CTCGTCGTAATACGCGCGTCCGCCGCGGTTCATTCCACCCTGCCAAACGACTGCCGAGCCGTTTACGAAAAGATAATAATGCGTATCGCAAGCCGCACGGCAAAACGCACGCGCAGGCGGCTTTTCCGTGCCGAAGTCGAACGTGCGACGCATGATAACGTTGGAGTTTTTCTTGGTAGGCTCGGCGGTCCAAATCCACTTGGAGTTGCCGAACAGTACCTTAGGATCTTCCGGTTTTGCCATAGTTCCCTCAATGCCGAATCGATTTTTTTCACGACAAACACAGCCGCATAATTCGGCTTTTACAGTCTACCACATAAAATTCGTTTTGGCAACCTATTTACCGAATAAAGTTGATTTTATTGGGATTTGCGCCGTTTTCTCTCCGCATTAGCTACAAAGTATTCCGAATTTTGTAATGCTTTGTCATTCCGAACAACAAAGAATCTCTCCGCTCACGCAAAAAACGCGGAAGCGATTTGCCTCCGCGCTTTTTTGTATTAAGCCGAATATTATACCGTTTTCGTGCCGTATACCACGCAGCACTTAGAGTTAAGCGTGCCGTTAAAGGAGGACGTCACGTTGCCGTTTGCAACGTATACCTTATACCCGGACGGAATGGATACCGAGGTGCTTGAGGAGGTTCCGTTGTACGTCGCTTTTAGTGTCACTCCGTTTCTGGTAAACGTCTGGGTTATTATGCCTTCACCGTCAACCGTCGCCGCGGTAAACGAGTCGCGGTTCTGTGCTGAAGTGTACGAGAACAGCTCGCTGTACGCCTTTCTGACCGCTATCATCTTTTTGTAATGGGCGTAGACCTTGGAGAACGCAACTTGCCTGCTCCACTCTATCTGATTGAGTTTTATGGGCGAATTGTACGAGTTGTGGTTGCCGTATTTGGTACGCGCCATTTCCTCGCCCGCAATCATAAGCGGCATTCCGCGCGACATAAGGTACATAGCCGAAACGGTGTTCACCTTGTTAATCCAGTCGTCGTTCGTCGCGTTGTAGTACATCATCGTTTCGGTGCCGCTCGACTTTCCGACTATATGATCCCACAAAGTAAAGTTATCGTGGACGGATGCGTACGCGACGTTTTGCGACGCCTGGTTCATGTTGTAGTTTCCGCCCCAAATCATGCCGCGCACCTCGCCAACGCTCCCGAGATCGCCCTGAATCCAGCCGTTCTGCCTTGCGTCGATATCCCAGCTACTGCCGCGTATGCCGTCTCTGCCCGCACCGTTGAATATAGCGATACGGGAATCAATCTCGCCTATTTTATTGCCATAGTACAAATCGACAACAAGCGTGTTACCTGCGTTGGAGGTGTATTTTCCTGTACCGGCCATAGCGGATTGAGTGTTGTTTTTTCTCGTATGGTACGAGTACTTGACAAACTGACCACCCTCTTCTTTTGCGCTATCCACGCCGTCACCCGTCCAAGGCTCGCCGTACATGAGGATTTTTCTTCCGTTGCCGCCGTCGAGGCCATCGAGCGCGGTGCGTATCGCCTCCATCGTAATCTTGTCGTGAACGCCCATGAGGTCGAAACGGAAGCCGTCGATATGGTATTCTTCCGCCCAGTATTTAACGGAGTCGACCATATACTTACGGACCATGGAGCGCTCGGATGCGAGCTCGTTGCCGCAGCCCGAGCCGTTGGTATACTCGCCGAAGATATTGGTGCGGAAGAAGTATCCGGGCACGGCGTCGCCGACCGCGAGGTTGCTTGTCGAGTAAGTGTGGTTGTAAACGACGTCCATGATTACGCCTATGTCGGCGTCGTGTAGCGCCATAATCATCTGCTTAAACTCGTTGATGCGCACGTTGCCGTCGGTAGGATCGGACGAGTACGAGCCCTCGGGAATATTGTAGTTCTGCGGGTCGTAGCCCCAGTTGAATTTATCCTTGTTGTTTATATCGGTGGTGACGCTCTCGTCGATAGAGCCGAAGTCGTACACCGGGTTAAGGTGAACGTAGGTTATGCCGAGCTCCTTGAGATAGTCCACACCGGTCTTGG
>JAFLVF010000142.1 GCA_022508425.1 Clostridiales bacterium
AATCGAATGCGGGTTGACTGCAAGCTTAATCTTGTCGCCGGTGTTGTAGCCGGAGAAGTTGCGGATTATAGCCGTCATATCGCCGTTGAAGCCGGGAACCTCTACCGTGACGATAGCGTCCTTTCTGTACTCGTCGAGGTGCTTGATATTGCCGGAGAGTACCATCTTGGGCGTTTTTGCAATCGTGTCCTTATCGATGGACATGCCGTGCGAAAGAATGTACATAGGCGTGTCGGTCGTGTAGGATTTAAGGCCCTCGAAGCCCGACGAAGCTTCAAGCGCGAGCTTGTTCTTGGTGCCGTTTTTGGCGGTAAATCTATAATTGTACGCGCCGTTAGTGCATAGAGCAACGCCCATCGACGTGTTGCCGCTGACTTCCTTATCGGCAATGATGCGCTCGTTATCGAAGTTGAACAGCTGAATATCGTTGGGATCGAGGTACGCTTTAACATTCTCGCCGCCGGTAAACGGATCGTCGAGCGGGCGCGATATAATCAAATAGTTCTCCACACCGGGAACCTTTGCATAAACGGCCTTGAAGCGCGGATAGTTATCGAAGAATTCTCCGACGCCCTCGATGCACACATCGCCTTCCGTGCCTTCCGCTTTGAGCGCGGTGGGCGGAATACCGAGCAACACCTTGTTGTTGATTATGGACTTATCGGTAATACGGTTGAGCATGCCCGTAGGAAGCTTGATGCAAGTGTCGCCGAACATGATGGCAAGCGTGCCGTCCATAGCAACCGCCTGAGCCGGAATGAGGTTGTAATCGGGAACACCCATGAGCGTGAACTCGGTCGTCGGGTCGAACAGGTGTACGTGCTCGGTTGCGAGATACATCTTAACAGCCTCGCCCTGCTCGAACGAATAACGTGCGTTGACGCGCGAAATTGTGTAATCCTCTTTGCCGTCGACGTTGAGATAAAGTATGGTCTCGTTACCGAGGTTTTCTATAACGTCGACAGTCGCTTCGATAACCGATTCGGGATGCGCGTCTACAAGCGCCTGCTCGTAGCGCACGTCTTCGGGACGGATACCGAGCAATACGTCGCCGCCGACTATGCTCTTATCGATAATGCGCAGAGCACGGGACTTGGGTATCAGAATCTTGTTGGTCTCGCCGATAAGCGCATACAAATTGCCGTTTTCCTCTATCAACTTGGCTTTGAATATGTTCATTTGCGGCGAGCCGAGGAAGCACGCGACAAACAGGTTGGCGGGGTTGTCGTACAACGTCGTCGGGGTGTCGACCTGCTGAACGATACCGTCCTTCATAACGACGATACGCGTACCCATGGTCATAGCCTCGGTCTGGTCGTGCGTAACATATATGAACGTGGTGGCAAGTCTGTGGTGAATTTTTGTAATCTCGGTACGCATCTGAACGCGCAGTTTTGCGTCGAGGTTGGAAAGCGGCTCGTCCAAAAGGAAGACCTTCGGCTCACGAACGATAGCACGTCCAAGAGCGACACGCTGACGCTGACCGCCCGACAAAGCTTTGGGCCTGCGGCTCAAAAGGTGCTGAATGCCGAGTATGCTCGCCGCTTCCTGAACCTTCTCGTCGATGACCTTGGCGGGAACGTGACGGAGTCTCAAACCGAACGCCATGTTGTCGTAAACAGTCATGTGCGGATACAAAGCGTAGTTCTGGAAAACCATCGCTATATCACGGTCTTTGGGCTCAACGTCGTTGACCAATTTGTCGTCGATATAGAGCTCGCCCGCGGAAATATCCTCCAAGCCTGCGATCATGCGCAGAGTCGTGGATTTACCGCAACCGGACGGACCGACGAAAACGATAAACTCTTTATCGTCGATGTCGAGGTTAAAGTCGCTGACGGCACGAACGCCGCCCGAATAAATCTTGTAGATGTGTCTTAAAGACAGACTTGCCATAAATTTCTCCTTA
>JAFLVF010000143.1 GCA_022508425.1 Clostridiales bacterium
ACGCCGATCCCGTCGGCAGTCCCAAAGCCGCTGTGGAAAAAAAGCCCGACGAGTCGCTTGCCGACCGCGTGCGCATAGTGTCGCCGATGAAGCTTGTCATCAAGCGGTTTTTCCGCTCCCGTCTTTCCGTAGTCGGGCTATCGGTATTTTTGGCGATATTTGTATTCTCCTTTTTGGGCCCCGTATTTGTCGCTTGGGGCGAAACAGAGGTTGACAGATCCCCGGCGCAGCAGGTCACACAGAACAACCAGTACAAAGAAACCAACGATGCCGACGGCAACCTTATTCCTTATTATATTATAGATTCCAACCGTTCCGAAATTCTAAATGCAAGTGCGGACGCTTTTACGTACGGCGTAAAAAGCACAGGCAAACGCGCGCTTCATGTGCTCGGCACCGATAAATCGGGCTATGACATATTTGTTCGCATAATGTACGGCGGACGGATGTCGCTATTACTCAGCTTTATGGTAGTGCTTGTCTACACCGTCATAGGCGTTGTTTTGGGCGGTCTTGCCGGCTACTTCGGCGGCTGGGTGGACATGATTATCATGCGTATCGTCGATATATTGAACTGCATACCGTCGCTGCCTATACTTATTATCATAGGCGCTATCTACAACGGTTTGGATTTGCCGCAGGATTTACGAGTGTACGTTATGATGGGCGTACTGACGCTGCTCAGCTGGACGGGCACGGCGCGGCTTGTTCGCGGACAAATACTGTTCTTGCGCGAACAGGAATACATGGTGGCGGCGGACGCGCTCGGATTCAGCAGTACGCGCAAGATATTTAAGCATCTTGTGCCAAACGTCATGCCGCAGCTTATAGTTTCCATGACGCTCGGCTTGGGCGGAACAATCTTGACCGAGGCCTCTCTCAGCTATTTGGGACTGGGCGCGGCTCCGGAAACAGCCTCGCTCGGACAGATGGTCAGCAGATCCACGCAGGGCAATATAGAGGTTTTGGGTAAATACGTTCTGGAATGGCTGCCTGCGGGTATTATTATAGTGCTTGCCGTTGTTGCCTTCAACTTTATCGGTGACGGCTTGCGTGACGCACTCGATCCCAAGATGAAGAGGTAAGGTATGGCAGAGAAAAAACCTTTTATCGCAAGGGTCAAGGCGTGGTACAATCACTTTACGCACAAGGACGACCCCCATTATATTTCCGGCAAGGAAGCGCGCAGGATTTCGCAGGAAAACCGTAAGACTACGCGCATGTACGAAAAGAGAAAGCTGCGCAAGGCGGAGGAGAGCGAATATGTTACGCAAATGCGCGACAACTCTAATATCTTGGAGATAGAAAACCTCCGCACTTACTTCTTTACCGACGCAGGCGTGTCCAAAGCGGTGGACGGCGTTTCGTTTGACATTCCCAAAAGCTCGGTTGTCGGCGTTGTCGGCGAGAGCGGCTGCGGAAAGTCCGTCACGTCGCTTTCCGTCATGCAGCTTGTCCAGGCTCCGCAAGGTCAGATTGTGGACGGCGCAATACGCTTTAATTCCCAGGACTACAAAAAGGACGAAAACGGCAACAACATTCCCATCTGGGAGTACGAAGAAGCAGACGGCGAGCGCGTGATTAAAAAGGCGCCCAAGCTGGACAAAAAGGGCAGACAGGTGCTCGACAAGGACGGAAAGCCTGTTATGGTCAACGTCCAGGCGGTGGACGGCAACGGCTTCCCCGCGTTCGAGATGGAGGACAAGGTCTTTGACATAACCAAAATGCCCACCAACGCTATGCGGCGTATTCGCGGCAAGGAGATCGCCATGATCTTCCAGGAGCCGATGACCAGCCTTAATCCGCTGTTTACAATAGGCAATCAGCTGGACGAGGTTGTTCTTCTTCACACGCCCGGCGCGGACAACGAAATAGCCAAA
>JAFLVF010000144.1 GCA_022508425.1 Clostridiales bacterium
AAATAGCTAACTAGGCACTAGACACTATTCACTGTCACTCTGTACAAAGCGGCGTCCGAGAAATTAATTTTGATACCAAACTATTCGGGTGTAACGTAAAATCACACACCTATGCAAACACACGGCACTAAAAAAGGAGAACTTATGGCAAAGAGAGGAATACGCTCCGGCAAGAGCGAGACGAGCTCGAAGGATTACGTGGACAACACCAAAATAATTATCACGCCCGTAGTCGACGAGATGAAAAAATGCTTTATCGCGTACGCGATGGCGGTTAACGTTTCGCGCGCCATTCCCGACGTGCGCGACGGACTCAAACCCGTTCACCGCCGCATAATCTACGCGATGGGCGAGCTCGGACTGTGGTCGGACAAGCCGTACAGAAAGTGCGCGCGCGTGGTCGGCGACGTTCTCGGTAAGTACCACCCGCACGGCGACACGGCGGTGTACGACGCGCTCGTTCGTCTCGCGCAGGACTTTACAATCCGCTATCCGCTCGTAGACGGTCACGGTAACTTCGGCTCGGTCGACGGCGACCCGCCCGCCGCTCAGCGTTACACGGAGGCGCGCCTTGCCGCTATTTCCGAGGAGCTTCTTCGCGATATAGATAAGGACACGATAGACTGGACCAATAACTTTGACGACAGTCTTCAAGAGCCGACGGTGCTTCCGTCGCGTTTCCCCAATCTTCTCGTAAACGGCTCGGATGGTATAGCCGTCGGTATGGCTACCAATATTCCGCCGCACAACCTCGGCGAGATAGTAAACGCCATAGACGCGTTAATCGACAATCCCGAGATTAGCGTTGACGAGCTTATGAAGTTTGTTCCCGCGCCCGACTACCCGACCGGCGGTCAGATTATGGGCAGGGCGAACATCAAGCGCGCGTACAAGACGGGGCGCGGCGGCGTAATTATCCGCGCAAAGGCGGAGATCGAGGAGTACCCCATTCGCGAGGGCAGCGAGATTATGCGCCAGCGCATAGTCGTTACCGAAATCCCGTACCAGGTAAACAAAGAAAAGCTAATCGTTCAGATAGCCGATCTCGTAAAAGATAAGCGCATCGAGGGCATTTCCGACATTATGGAAGAATCCGACCGCTCGGGTATGCGCATCGTTATAGAAGTCAAGCGCGACGCGCAGGCGCAGGTCGTTCTCAATCAGCTTTATAAGCATTCCAACCTGCAGGTTTCGCAGGGAATAACCTTCCTCGCGCTTGCCGACGGCGAGCCTAAAATTCTCAACCTTAAAGAGATGCTCGAGTTCTACCTCAAGCACCAGGTGGAGGTTGTCACGCGCAGGACTAAGCACGACCTTGCGGCGGCGCAGGAGCGCGCGCACATTGTCGAAGGTCTTGTAAAAGCGCAGGCGAATATCGACAAGGTAATCAAGATAATCAAGCAGAGCCGCGACAACGTCGAGGCGGCGGAAAAGCTAATGGCGGAGTTCTACCTCTCCGACAAGCAGGCGAACGCCATTCTCGAAATGAAGCTCCGCCGCTTGACCAGCCTCGAGATAGAAACGCTCCAGAACGAGCTTACCGCGCTCAACGAGAAAATTGCCGACTACAAGAGCATACTCGCAAGTCCCAAGCGCATTACCGATATAGTTAAGGACGAGCTTCAGCAGGTTAAGGAGCAGTACGACAATCCCCGCCGCTCCGAGCTCGTTATCGACTACGACGAGATAGACATAGGCGACCTTATCGACAAGGAAGACGTAGTGATTTCAATGACTCACTACGGCTATATCAAGCGCCTTCCCACGACCGAATACAAGACTCAGCACCGCGGCGGCCAGGGCGTTACCGCGCACCGCCCGCGCTAGGAGGATTTTGTCGAATAAATGTT
>JAFLVF010000145.1 GCA_022508425.1 Clostridiales bacterium
CGGTCGCGTACGCGCATGCAATGCCCGGCAAAACGGACCTTGCCACCGTGCTCGAAATGAATTATTTGAATACGGGCTTCATGCTCGAATTCGAAACGAACAATTTGGAAGTTCACATAGCGGGTATAAACGACGCGCTCGTGCCCGGTGATGTTTATAACTTTACAAAGAACGCCATGTCCATAGAGGCGCAAGGCACGGAAACTTCCTCGCTTCGCAACTTTGTAACCACCGTAACGTTCAGCGTCAAGATTAAAGCGGGCGCGAGCGACGGACCGTGCGAGCTCAGGTTTATAAAGGTGGGCTCGCTTGCGACCGATTCTACCGATTGGGCGGACGACTGCACTTGGAATAAGAGTATGACGTTTGCGGTTACACGTCGCGCCGAACATGCGTACTTTAAAGAAGACGCCTTAGCTACGGCTATAATAACCAACAACGGTCAGCGCGCGGGCAAATTCGAGGTTAACGCCAAGCGCCAGGACGCAACGATATACGTTCAAAACTTGGCGTTCGATCAAAGATTCGACTCGTTGTTCAGCGTACTCGATCTTGTAACCGCCGACGCGTCATTTACGGCCGCGGTCACTAAGATAAGCCTTCCTACGGGCAGTGTATTTTTAAGAATAAGCGACAATCCTAACAACGCAGAATACAATAAGCTCAAATTCAGAGGCGTGGCTTGCAGTGCTACCGTTGCCCAGGCTCTTGCCGAGATAACGGTATACGCCGCAGGCGGCAAGCCGTTAAGCGAAGGGCTTACGGTATCCGTATACGTTATAGACGCGGCAAAATCGTTTGCGACGATTCAAAGCGGTGCTGTGCGCTACTACGGCAATAACCCCACAAACAGCTCCGCAACCATATCGCCGTATGACGTAAAGATTGTAAGACAGTTCGCCGAAAACCCTACGATGTACGAATTTGATAGCGATGACGTGCATTTGTATTTGGGTCATTCAACCGATCCGAGTGCCGAATTACATCCGGAAACAAGAAGCGGCGCCATCTATTTTTCGCACGGCGAAAGGGAAATATTCTCGTACAGTCTGAGCTCGGGGGCTCTTACTCCGCTCGTAGACTTGTACACTTATGCTTACAATTACAATCAATCGCACGACACCGCACCCATAAACGTGAGCAGCGTTTTGTTCGAAATCAAAATCGGTGCGGACGAGTTTTATATCGGCGATCCTCCTTCGCTCAAAGTCTCGTGCTTGTTCGAACGTTATGCCGACGGCTTGGCTATATTCACCGACGAGGCTTGCACCAATAAGATCAGCGGCTCGTATGCGGTAAACCAAGGTGAGTTGGTCCATCTGTACGTATCGTCTACCGTTATGATACAAGACGAGGAAATAATAGTAAACAATTTCCCCGGCGTTACAACCGTACAGCGCTCGTTTATCGTTATCAACAGCCAAGATACGGCGCTTCTCAACAACGTCACGCTAAGCAGTTCCGCGCTTGTCGACGGTGAAGAAAATCAATTCTATTACGTAACTTTCCATGCGCCGAGAGTAAGCGGCACGGGCAACACCAACGATTATGTTTTATCGTTGCAGGGCGGCGATAGCGCGTCTTTGATGCTTACGGTGCAAAATTTTGCGCGCGGTGTGTCGAGAATATCGCTTTGCAACGATCAGGACGGAGCGACCGCAATAGACGACGCCGTCCTCAATTTCGGCGGATTTATTAACGGCGACATATTCGAAAGAACGATATATATCAAAGTAGAATACGTAA
>JAFLVF010000146.1 GCA_022508425.1 Clostridiales bacterium
ATTAAAGTGATACGGTGTAAGACCAACGACCGGAGTCCACTACATACATATTATAGTAGGTTTTCGGCGTGTCGCCCGTGCTTGTCGAGCTAAACTCGAGCATATTGTTTCTGATCTTTACAAGATTGGTGGGGTTCCACGAATCAACGTCGGCTCCGCCGCCGGCGAAGTTGTTAATGGTATAACTCTTTTTGTTGTTTTCGCTGTCGGTGTACGTTTCGAGATACCAGCCGAGCTTTAGATATTCGTCGTCTGTCCCGGTCGTTATCGTTGTTCCGTTGCCGTTTGTGGGGAAGTCTCTTTCCGTTCCTTTTGTATTGAAGATTACCTTCTTGTCTGTTACGGCGTTTTGCGCAACCGCAAATCCGTCGAAGAGCGTAAACGGCTTTTCGTCGTCCAAGAAGTTGGTGTACAGCGGCGCGACGGCTATCGTGCCGTCCGGCCTTGCAAAGCCGGTTTTGCCGTCCTGTTCAAAGCTGAACAGCTGGGATTTAGCGTATAAGTGGCTCTTTTCGAACCGCGCGACCACGCTGAGGTCTTCGTTGAGCACGGTGTAGTCGCCGAAATTATTATCGCCGTCGCTGTCGTAGTACTTTTGCTCTTCCAATACAAACTTGCCGAAGTCGGTGGACGAGAGGTCTTCCAGGCGGAAGCGCTTTACTCCGCTCGCGTCGTAGTTTATTTTAAGCTCGGAGTCCACGATATAGGTAAAATCGCGATTCATCTGCGCGACCTTGTTTACTACGTTTATGCCGTTTAAAACAAGCGCGTCGTACGATTTGGTCTGCTTGTTGTAGGCGGACTGAATGCTGCTGATAGCCACGTTGTACGAAAGCTTTTTGTCCTTACCCTTTAGAATATCGTATCTGTGAAGCTCGTTTATAAACCTCATCTCCGCGCCGACATCGGTGATAATAAGGTTGGCATCCTTGTCGGACTGGGATACCGCCGTCGCCTTGACGTAGTACATATAGTTTCCGGCAAAGCCGACGGCGCCGTCGCTGACGTTGTCCATATTTACGCGACCGGTCTCCTCGCCGTCCTTGTAGAACACCATATCGTTGCCGGAAGAGCCTATCGAGTAGGCGGCGAGATCGCCCTCCACCTCGTTTACGGAGCTGCTTCCGTTAAGCGCCGCGACAAAGCGGTTAAACGGCTGAACGGCGGCAAATATGTCGCTTCCCACATCAAGGAGCGGGTCGATAAATACAATGTTGTCCTTTTCGACCTTTTCAAGCGCTATCGCATTATTGGCGCTCTCGCCGATTACGTAATAATCTTCGGCCTCCTGCGTGCCGTTTTGAAGCTTTACGTTCACAATGTTGAAGCGCGCGTCGGGAATGGACGAGGTTTTGATCTTGCAATTACTAAACAGCGAATAAGAAATTTTCTGAACGACGGAGTTGTCTCTCTTGATTCTTTTGACAAGCTGCGTGCCGTCCTCGGCGTAAATACTGAAATAGGTAGTCGCGTCTTCGCCCTTTCCTTCGATCTCGGTCGTCATAAGAACGTCAAACAAATGGACGTTGTTCTCCGTTTTGGCCTCGGCGGTTGCGACGCTGTACGTGTTGTTGGTGCGGAAATCGCTTAAAATGCGCGCACCGTTCTTGGTGTTGTAGGCATAGTATGTGTACGTCGTATCCTGACTTCCCTCAAACCTAGTGTAGTAGGTCGCAATACTTTCGCTATCGG
>JAFLVF010000147.1 GCA_022508425.1 Clostridiales bacterium
AGCTACTACGTCACGATAAACACCGCCGTGCTTACAAACATCGATTTTTCGGACGCGTTCGAGCAGACCGTAGAGCAGAAGATGATCGCCGAGCAGGAGCAGCTCAAGGCGCAGTACGAGGCGGAAAAGGCGAAGATAGAGGCGGAGGCCAAGGCAAACGTCGCACGCATTCAGGCGGAGGCGGAGCTGGCAGTTGCCAAGCTTGCCGCGGAAGCGAGGATAGCAGCCGCCGAGGGCGACGCTAAGGCGCAGATAGCCATCGCCAAGGCCGAGGCGCGTGCCACCAAGCTTAAATCGCTCGAAGTTGCGCGTATGCTCGGTTTCGAGATAGTCAAGGTGGGCGAAAGCGAGGACGGCGACGAATACGAGATCAACTTCGACGGCAAGAGCGAAGCGGAAATAGCCGTAATAGCGGAGTATCTGAAATACCTTGAATACCTTGCCAAGTGGAACGGCGAGCTTCCCGACGTTGTTGCGGGCGACAGTCTTTCCATATTCATTCCGGCGGCGCCCGGCGCGTCGGAAGAGCCGTAACAATCAAATAGTATATAAGCGCGACAGGCCGTACACTTTTGCGGCTTGTCGTTGCTTTTTGCTTATGTTCGGCATAAATAATATAAAAAATCCGCAATAGAGGAGCAATATATGTGCACTGCATTAAAGTACAATTCCAACGATTTTTATTTCGGGCGCACGCTGGACAACGACGTCTCGTACAAGGAAGAGATTGTAATAATGCCGCGGCGGCGCAAGCTGTGCTTTAGGGAGATGGGCGCCGTCCCTGCGCACAACGCCATCATGGGTATTGCGTTTGTGGTGGACGGATTTCCGCTGTACTACGACGCCTGCAACGACAGAGGGCTTGCCATGGCAGGGCTCAACTTTGTGGGCAACGCCAAGTTCGGGGATTCGGTGTGCGGCAAGGACAACATTGCCACCTTCGAGTTTATTCCGTGGATTTTGTGCCAATGCGCGTCGGTGGAGGAGGCAAAAAAATTGCTTGACTGCATCAATATAACAAACGTGCCGTTTAACGAGCAATTGCCTGCGTCCGAGCTGCACTGGATGATTGCGGACAAGGACGAGGCGATAGTGGTGGAGTGCGACAGCGGCGGCATGCACGTGTACGACAATCCAGTGGGCGTACTAACCAACAATCCGCCCTTTCCCGTGCAGTTGTTTGGACTGAACAACTATATGGGACTAAGCCCCAAGCCGCCTAAGGCCGGCTTTTCCGACAAGATAAGCTTTGACAAGTACAGCCGCGGCATGGGCGCACTGGGCTTGCCGGGCGATTTGTCGTCGTCCTCGCGGTTTGTGCGCGCCGCGTTTACCGCGCTCAATTCGCCTGTCTATGACAACTGCGAGCAAAGCGTAAGTCAGTTCTTTCACATACTGGGCGCGGTGGACCAGACGCGTGGCTGCTGCATAATGGACAACGGGCACTGCGAAACAACAATATACACGACTTGCTTTGACGTAACGCGCGGCGTGCTGTATTACACAAGCTACGACAACCGCCGGATTTGCGCGGTGGATATGAACAAGGTCAACTTGGACGGCACCTCGCTTTTCCGCTTTCCCATGATTAAAGACCCGAATATTTTAATGCAGAATTAAGAATGCAGAATG
>JAFLVF010000148.1 GCA_022508425.1 Clostridiales bacterium
AAGCAGTTGTAGCTGCGCACCGAAAGATCCATCTCCTCGATGTTCATTTCCAAAACCTTGGCCTGGCGGTCCTCCGAGCGCGACACAAGAATGTCCATGCCGGAGATCGTGTCGGACAGCGCCACAAACATTTTTACGTGGTCCTCAAGCGCTTTTGCGGCAAGGCTGAGTACGTCCTTGGCGGAAAGCGAGCCGTCGGTCTTGACGTTGAGCGTGAGCTTGTCGTAGTCCATGGACTGGCCTACGCGCGTAGGCTCTACCGCGTACGACGCAAACTTGACGGGTGTGAATATGGCGTCAATCGGAATATAGCCGATTGGACGTGACGGATCTTTAAGCTCGTCCGCAACAACGTAGCCCCTGCCCTTGCCCACAAACAGGGTCATGTCCAGCTTGCCGCCATCGTCGAGCGTGCAAAGATACAGGTCGGGGTTGAGCACGTCAATTTCGGGATCGACGTCTATATCGGCGGCAGTAACGGGGCCGGGCGTCGCCTTTTGGATATGCAACTCCTTGACGAGCGATTTATCGGAATAGTTAGCCTTTAGGTTGAGCGCTTTAAGGTTGAGAATGATCTCGGTCACGTCTTCCTTGACGCCCTTTACGGTCGAGAATTCGTGGTCGACGCCCTCTATCATTATACCGATGACTGCGGCGCCGGGAAGGTTGGACAGCAGCACACGCCTCAGCGCATTGCCCAGCGTGTGGCCGTAGCCGCGGTCAAGCGGCTCTACGACAAACTTGCCGGTGCGGTAGCTGTCTGTTTCTTCCATAGATATTCTCGGCATTTCGATTTCCATCATGTCCTGAATACTCCTTATTACTTGGAATACAACTCGACGATGAGCTGCTCGTTGATGTTGAGGTCAATGTCCTCGCGCTTGGGATTGTCCACGATCTTGCCGACAAAGGTTTCGGTGTCGAACGTGACCCACTTGGGCATTACAATCTTTGCACCGCGCAATTCCTTGAACATGGCGTTGTCACGGCTGGTCTCCTTAATGGAGATTTCGTCACCCAGCTTGACCTGGTAGGACGGAATGTCCACGCGCTTGCCGTTGACAAGAATGTGACCGTGGTTGACGATCTGACGCGCCATCTTGCGCGACGCGCCAATGCCCATGCGGCACACAACGTTGTCAAGCCGCTTCTCGAGCATGATAAGCATGTTTTCGCCGGTTACGCCCTTTTGCGCGACAGCTCTTTCGTAATATTCGCGGAACTGCTTTTCCAAAACGCCGTAAATGCGCTTGGTCTTTTGTTTTTCGCGGAGCTGCATGTTGTACTCGCTGTTTTTACGGCGAGCCATAGCGTGCATGCCCGGAGGAACGGGACGGCGCTCCATAGCGCACTTTTTGGATGAGCAACGCTCGCCCTTGAGGAACAGCTTTTGTCCTTCGCGGCGGCACTGTCTGCAATCTGCACAAATGTTTCTTGCCATAGTTCTATCTCCTTACACTCTGCGACGTTTGGGCGGTCTGCAACCGTTGTGCGGAATAGGCGACACGTCGTTGATTTCCGTCACCGTTAGTCCCACCACTTCCATGGCGCGGATGGCCGATTCCCTGCCGGAGCCGGGACCCTTGACAAACACCTTGACCGAGCGCAAGCCGT
>JAFLVF010000149.1 GCA_022508425.1 Clostridiales bacterium
GAATATCCAAGCGATTGACCTTGTTCGGCGCAATATTCCTCGCGTTTATCGCGCTGGTCCCGTCGGTTATATTCGCCGCGGTGTTGGACGACCCCACGCTCGTGAACGCGTTCTCCGCAACAGGTATGTTGATCGTCGTGTCGGTCGCGCTTGAATTCAACAAGCAACTGCAAAGTCAGCTTATGATGAAGCAGTACAAGGGATTTTTGAAGTAGCCGGCTACGAGTGTTATCGCCCCATATCTTGTGGTAATTTTCGGCGATAACTGCATTAATCCTTCCTATCGGCCGCGCAAGCGATAACGAGACCGCAATAAGAAATTTTTAGAAGTCACAACACTAACCACCGTCAATTCCGAATTCCGCATTCGAATTCCGAATTGAAACGCAACGAGGTACCAAATGAATTTGATTATTATGGGTGCGCCGGGCAGCGGCAAGGGCACGCAGGCCACGTTGATTTGCAAGGCGCACAACATTCCGCACATCTCGACCGGCGACATTCTCCGCAAAAACATAGCGGACGGAACGGAGCTGGGCAAGCAGGCAAAGGCGTTTATGGACGCGGGCAAGCTTGTTCCCGACGAGCTGGTAATAGCCCTTTTAAAGAACAGGTTGGAGCAGGCGGATTGCAAAAACGGATTTCTTCTCGACGGCTTCCCGCGCACAAAGGCGCAGGCGGACGCGCTCGGAAAGATAGTCAAGATAGACGTAGCGCTTAATCTCGAAACAGACCTCAACAAGCTCGCCGACAGAATGGCAAGCCGCAGAGCGTGTCCCAAGTGCGGGTACACGACAAGCGCGGCGGACGCGCCGGACGGCAAGTGCAAGGAGTGCGGCGAAACGCTTATCATTCGCGACGACGACAAGCGCGAAGTCGTGGAAAACAGACTCAAAGTCTATGCCGAAAATACCGCGCCGCTCGTCGATTATTACAAGAATGCGGGATTGCTCAAAAGTATCGACGGCATGCAGGCGATAACCGACGTAAACAAGGCTATCGAAACGGCGCTTAAATGATAGTAAAAACCGAGCAAGACCGAGAGGGAATGCGCGCGGCGAGCAAGGTCGTAAAGGCGGCGCTCGACGAAGCGGAAAGGTTCATCAAGGCGGGCGTTACGACGCTCGAAATAGACGGCATAATCGAAGAGGTTATAAGAAGCTTCGGAGCGACGCCGTCGAGCAAGGGGTTTTACGGTTACCCCAACGCCTCGTGCATATCGGTGAACGACGTGGTCGTACACGGTATACCGTCGTTACAGACGGTCAAGGACGGCGACATAGTGTCTGTTGACATTACCGCACTTTTAAACGGATATCAAGGCGACGCCGCACGGACGTTTGCGGTCGGCAACGTTACGCCTCAAAACCTCGCCCTTATCGCCGCGGCAAAAGCGGCGTTCGACGCGGGTATGGAGTACGCGAAGGCGGGCAACAAGGTGGGCGACATAGCGAGCGCTGTTCAGTTGTATACCGAGATTCTCGGTTTCGGTGTGGTACGTGCGCTTACGGGACACGGCATCGGGCATAAAATGCACGAGCCGCCCGAAGTTCCCAACTTCGGCAAGAAGCACACGGGCGCGCCGCTCAAGGTAGGACTG
>JAFLVF010000015.1 GCA_022508425.1 Clostridiales bacterium
GCATGGTTAGGGACCATGAGGCCGCGAGTTCGAGTCTCGCCACTTCGACCAAAACAAAACCGCCACAAGGCGGTTTTTGTTTTGGTCGAAATGAAGCGCCGCTTGCGCGGCATGAAGAATGAAGACGTAAAACTAATGAAGACGTTCGTTTCACTCGCTAATTGTTGTCGGCGCTTTGCTTTATTTTTCATTAGTGCGTTAGCACGTCTTCATTAGGCACGAAGTGCCGACTTCATTTAATATAAGGCACCGCGAGTCCGCGGTATTCTCGCCACTGTTCGTTTACCGTTATGCCGCTATGCGGTTTTTGTTTTGGTCGAAGTGGAACGAAAGCGAGAGTGCGCCGAAGGAATTGCAATTTTTTCGGATTGACTTTTTGGCGGTTGTATGATAAAATGCTATCAACAAAATTTCGGGAGACGGCGATACGGCGATGTTCAGGCGACTTGACGGCGAGCTTGAAAGCAGAATAAAAGCGGATAGAGAAAAAGGCGTATTTTTCGGTACGGATGAATCTTGCGCCGTGCGAATGAACGGCGAGCGCGACAAGCCGTCGCTCATTCGGCCTGCGTTCGTGCGCGACTCCGAAAAGATAATGAATCTTGCGCTGTACGGCAGACTTCAGGACAAAACGCAGGTTTTGTCGCTTTATCACAACGACGATATTTCGCGGCGGCTGCTTCACGTTCAGTTTGTCAGCCGCATCGCGCGCGATATTTCCGCCGCGCTCGGGCTCAACACCGATTTGACCGAGGCGATTGCGCTCGGACACGACATAGGCCACACGCCGTTCGGCCATGCGGGCGAGCGCATGCTCGACGAAAATTCCGTTCGGCACGGCGGGCCGCGCTTTTGTCACAACGTGCACGGTGTGCGCGCGCTTACCGTATTGAATAAGTGCAATCTCACTCATCAGACTCTCGACGGCATACTTTGTCACAACGGCGAGATGCCCATGAGCGAGTACCGTCCCGTGCCGTTCGACGGGTTTGACGGACTATATCGCCGCGTAGAAGATTGCGAGACGCGCGGAGCGGAGGCGATAACTAAGCTCGTGCCGTGCACGCTCGAAGGGTGTGTGGTGCGCATGGCGGACATAATAGCGTACGTAGGCAAGGACAGGCGGGACGCGGCGACTCTCAAGCTGTTCGACGACAATTTGTTCGACCTTAGCATCGACAACGCCGAAATCATAAACAACGCGACGGTCGATATTATCGAAAACAGCTACGGCAGGCCGTACCTACGGATGAGCGAAGAGATGTTCTCCGTACTCGACGCCGCGAAACGCGAGAATTATTCGGTCATCTACGGCTCGGAAAAAGTGAGGGCGGTATACGATACGATTAACGGGATGTTTACCGAGCTGTTCGATGCGCTGCTGATTGATTTCGAAAAGGGCGGCGGCAAAATTGCGCAAAACTTCGAGGACAGTGTGTGTAAGTACAATCCGTCGTACCGCGATGAAATCCCCGTGCGCAAAACGTGCGACTTTATGGCGAGCATGACGGACGATTTCTTCATAGCGGCTTACGAGCATCTTTTGGGCAAAAGCAGTCCGCTTGTATATAAAGGTTATTTCGATTAGTATTTTGTACTATACGAAACAAGTGAATTGCCGTCATACAAAAAACGCACGTAGTCAGTTCGTGCGTTTTTTCGCTGTCGCGTTGCGTGTCAGCATAAACGTTATGAGATAGCCTGCGGCAAGAGCGGCGAACATGTACGGTGCGATTACCGCCGACGACAGTATTACATATGCGGCGAACGCGCCGCCGACGAATGCCGTGACCGAAATATCGAGAACGACGGTCACCGGGAATATGTCTGTCTTCTCGGCGAGTGCGCTTGCCGCCATGTACAGCAGTCTTGCGGCTATGCCGAGTCCGAGACAGAAGATAAACGCGTATATTTCGGTCATTTGAATATGCGTTTGACGAGCGAAGTTTTGGGTGCGGCGTATTTTACGGAGTCTATATTGCCCGTCATTGTCAGACTTCCGTCGGAGACATCGAAGCGCGATATCTTGAGATCGGTGCCGCGGATTTCGAGTTTGCCGAGGCAAGTCAGCAGTATCAGCTCGGTCGCATTGGAGCTTTCCACTTTGTTTACGCCCGTAACAGTCGCTTTCTTACGGTCGGTCATATCGAAGCGGTGGGAGGTGAATTTTTGTTCTACGGCGGGCTCTTTGATTTCTTTCATGATATCAATTTATTCGGCAACAGCGACAATTATGCTGAAAAGTGTCTCAATAACGTTGCGCGAATATTGACAAATTTCTCGGCATGTGGTATAATCATTATATATACCGAAGTCATAGAGGAAGCATGAAAAACTACTATCAGATTTTGGGAATAAACCAAAGCGCTACCGAAGACGACATAAAGCGCAGTTATCGCGTGCTCGCCAAACGTTATCATCCCGATATCAACCCGGGAGATAAGTCGGCGGCGGACAAGTTTGCCGACGTCAACGAGGCGCACGCCGTTTTGTCCGACCCGCAAAAGCGTGCACAGTACGACGCCGAGCTAAGAGAAGCAATGACACCGCGCCCCAGCCAAGAGGAAATTTTGGCACGCCAGCGCGCTCAGGCGCAGGCGGCGGCACAGGCACAAGCGCAAGCGCAGGCCGCGGCCCGTGCTCAAGCGATGGCTAGAGCGCAGGCGATGGCGCGTGCGCAGGCGATGGGCGGAAGGGCGCAGACCGTTCTCGACATGCAAATGCAGGCGCAGATCAACGCCATGTACGAAAAGGCGTACAACGAGGGCAAGCTCGCCGGCATGGAGGAATCTCGGCACGTCAACGACAGAAGGATAGCGCAGCTTGACAAGGAATTGTCCTCGCTAAGAAATATCAACACCGATCTGAAATTGGAAAATTCCAAGCTGAAAGCGGCGAACTACGAGCTGAAAGCGCAGATGTCCGAGATAGAGAACGACAGGTCGGAGCTTGAGCAAGAGTTGTTCAGCCGCGACCAAGAGCTTACCAATGCTCGCGCCAAGCAGGTCGCAATCGAAGAGAAGTTCAGAGAACAGCAGGACGGCGAGCGCAGATCGCGCCGCATGGCCGACAACAATCTCATGGCCGAAATGAAAGAGCTTCGCGGCAAATACACCGAGGCGCAAGATCGTATTCGGGAGCTGGAAAACGAAAAGAAGACTTGGGAAAACGCGAAGCTTGATTGGGAAAACACGAAGCTTGATTGGGAAAACGAAAAACAAGAGTTGGAAAACGAGAAGAAGAAGTTCGAGCTAAACTACAACGCTCAGCTTCAGCTTCAGCACGACAAGCGCAAAGCTCTCCAAGACGAAATCGACGCGCTTAACAACAAGATGCAGGAAATGACGTCCGAGCTCGAATCGCTTCGTGCGGAAAACGAACAGTGGCAGCAGTACGTCAAGAGCGAGGAGTTCCTTTCGGACACCGAACAACGCATACACGAATGGGACCTCAAGCAAAAGGCGGACAAGAAGCTCGCGCGCAACACCCTTTACGGCACGTTGGGCGTGCTTATCTGGGCGGAGAAAGAGGAAATCGACGCGTCGTACGCCAAACTCATCAAACGTTATTCCGCCAAGAAAGACGACGCGAGCGCGGATCGAATCGCGCAGATAGAGTTGGCTTACGCGACGCTCTCCGACAAGACTAAGCGCAAGAAATACAACGAGTCCATCGGCATAACCGAAGAACGCATCGCCGAAGAACGCCGCGCCATAGCCGACAACGAGAGCATAATGGAAGAGTACCGCGAACAGCTCGCCAAGAAGGAGTTTTGGCAGCACTACGACGAGCTTACGTACAGCGCGGAGACGGGCGACGCCGATGCGGCGAACAAGCTTGGCGAAATGTTCTACTACGGCGACGAAA
Organism: Clostridiales bacterium; assembly: GCA_022508425.1. Taxonomy (GTDB): domain Bacteria; phylum Bacillota; class Clostridia; order Christensenellales; family Pumilibacteraceae; genus Anaerocaecibacter. The sequence continues at coordinate 3,868 of JAFLVF010000015.1, forward strand.
TAGAGCAGGATATCGAGCTTGCGGTGTATTGGTTCAAAGAGGCGGCCAAGCAAAAACACCCCGACGCCATGTACAACCTCGGCATTTGCTTTCTGAAAGGCGAGGGCGTAGAGCGCAACGAGGCAACCGGCCTCGGCTTTATCCGCCAAGCGGCAAAGCACGGATCCGTGGCCGCTCAGCACTATAACGACGATTAGTGTAACAAAGGCCGGCGCGCAAAGAAGCTTTATGAAGTCTTGCGCCGCTTTACCCAAAAATATAAAGTATCTATTCGATACATAAAAGCGCCGAAATTATCTCGGCGCTTTTTCAATTATCGCTAAGCTATGGCGGTCGACGGCAGGCGTCGTTGACGCTTTGTCCGTTTTTTGACAGTTTGCCAATAAAAGAATATGTTTATTTTTCCTTGACTTAGCGGTGAAAGCAGTGTATAATTATTGTGCAATTTTATCGGTGGAGTTCGACCGTTTCGTTTTTTTCGGACTTTGCCTATCGGAGAACCGCTATGAAGAGAACGTATCAACCCAAAAAGCGCGCCCAGCGCAAAGTGCACGGCTTCCGTCAGAGAATGAAGACGCAGGGCGGCAGGCGCACCCTTTCCCGCCGCCGCAACAAGGGCAGAAAGAACCTTACGCCCAAGCCGCTCGGAAAGTAATTGCTCGCAAAGGTCAACAGACTGAATAAGCACGGCTCGTTCGCGTACGTTTACCGCAACGGCAAGCGCGTCGCGTCATCCGACCTTGTCTTGATTTTCACACCCGCAAAATCGGTGCGGGTGGGTTTTTCCGTATCCAATAAGGTGGGCAAGGCGGTCGTAAGAAACAAAGTCAGGCGTAGGCTTCGCGCCATAACACAGCTCGCGCTGCCCAAGCTCGCGGGCTGTCAGGCGATAGTAGCCGCCAATCCTTCGGCGGCGGGCAAGGACTATTCCTCGCTCGACGAACAGCTAAACGGCTTATTCTCTCGTGCAGGACTGATTGCGTGATGAAAGCTAAGACCAAGCGCATTATCATAAGCATCGTCACATTCCGTTGGCTGTTCTTGGGGCTTGTGTACTTTTACAAAAAGTGCATATCGCCGCTGACGCCCGACGTTTGTATTTACACGCCGAGCTGTTCGACGTACATGGTCGAAGCGATCAAGAAGTTCGGCGTAATAGTCGGAATATTTCTCGGCACAAAGCGCCTGTTAAGGTGCGTGCCGTGGAAAGCGGGCGGGTTTGACCCGGTGCCCGACAACCCGCATGGAGATATGAAATGGCTTTTCTGAACACAATGCTCGCATTCTTGGGCGAAGCGGTGCTGGTTACGCCGCAGATTACGGCGCCCAACAAGATGTGGCACATACTCATAATCAAGACGTTCTCGTTTATAGCCGACTACGGCTGGCGAATCGTCGTTTTTACCTTGCTGTTAAAGCTCATTTTGTCGCCGCTCGATTTCTACCAGCGGTACAAAATGCACAAGAACCAAAAGATCACCGAGCGGCTCAAGCCGACGATGGAAAAGATTCAAAAGCAGTACGGCCACGACAAGCAGGCCTTCTCGCAAAAGCAAATGGAGCTCAACCGCAAGGAAGGGTACAGCTATTTCTCGTCGTGCCTGCCCATGATAGTAACCATGGTGGTGTTCATAACGCTGTGGCTATCGATGAACACCGTTGCGCAATATATGATGTTGCGCGAATACACGACTCTTTCCGACACTTTCTCCGTCGCCGAAACGCAGATTATGGACATGCCCGAGGCCAAGCGCACCGAGATATGTCAGGATATAGTTTATACCGTTTATTACGACGGCATCGACCAAAAGTACGTTGCCGAGCTCAAGGAAAAGTACGAGCTTCCCGATTCGTTCGCGCTCGCCGACGCAAAGCCAATGCAGGCTAAGTTCCTGTGGATTAAAAATATCTGGGCACCGGACGTTCCTTGGCAAAACAAGGCGGTCATGTCGTGGTCGGACTTCGAAAGGGCTATAGGCAACTACAAGCTGGCAAGCAAGAACGGATTGTCGTCCGACGATTTGGGATTTGTGCTTGAGCCCGGGCGGTATACACGCGTCATGGGCAGGTTGCTGAACGGCTCGAAGAGCGACCGCACCAACGGGTATTTGATACTGCCCGTCCTGGTAGTGTTGCTGTCTGTGGGCTCACAGCTCATTACTACGCGACAGCAAAAACGCGCCGGGCAGATGAACGAAAAGGGCGGCATGGCGACGAGCATGAAGGTCATGATGTTTATCATGCCCGTCATGATGGCGTTTTTCGCAATACAGTACGCGTCCATATTCACCATGTACATGGTGATGAACACGGCGCTCACGCTTATTTTCAACGTCGTGTTCACGGCGATTATCAGGGTGATGGACAAGAACAAGCAGCGCCGCAACTACGGCATTGCTTCGGGCAGTACGCGCGGCGGCAACGTGCCCGGCAAGTATTCGTACGTCATCCACTACGTAAAGGGCGCAAACCCCGACGCGGGCAAGCGCGAAACAGTTTCACAGTCGGCGGGCGGCGGCTCGACCGAAAAGAAAAAGAAATCCAAGCAGGCCGGAGCGACGCCCACACCCGTTGTCAAGAGCGGCAGGCCCGATCCGACGGAGCTTATGAATATCGATATGAGCGGCAGCTCGACAAATAAGAAGAAAAAATAAGGAGTTCATCGTGACTATTGAAGTAACGGCAAAGAAGCCCGAAGACGCCATCAAGCAGGGGCTCGAACAGCTCGGCGCCACGCTCGACGAAGTGACGGTAGAGGTGCTCGAATCGGGCGGACTGTTCCGCAAGGCAAAAGTGCGTCTCACCCTCGAGCGTGAAGAAACGCCTGCCGAAAAACCCGAGAAGGAATCGGACAAACCGGTTGAAAAAGCGCCCGCAGACAAGCCCGAAAAGCCCGCAAAACAGCAACCCGAAAAGGTTGAAAAGTCGGCTCCCGTAAAACCCGAGAAAACCGAAAAAGCCGACAAGCCCGAGAAGAAGGCGAGTGCCGAAAAGGCGGAAAAGGCGGAAAAACCCGCAAAGAAAGCGGCTCCGACAAAACCCGAAAAAGCCGACAAACAGGAAAAGACCGAAAAAGCCGATAAGCCCGAGAAGGTAGAGAAGGTCGAGAAAACGCCCAAACATACGAAAGAAGAAGAGAAACAAGCGCTTAGTCACGCGTGCGAATTTGTCAAGGCAGTTGTCGATAAAATGGGATTCGAGGCGGCGGTATCGCTCAACGACGAGAACGGCATGATAGAAATAGACGCTCCCGCCGGCGACGACGCGTTGCTTATCGGACGGCACGGTGAAACGCTTTCGGCGTTGTCCTATATTGCGGAAACGGCAGAGCGTGCCGAGAAGTACCGCATAGGCGTGACAGTCGATTGCAACGGCTACCGCGGTCGGCGTGCGGCCAATCTTACCGCAATGGCGCGTCGCCGTGCGGACGAGTGCGTAAACAAGCATCGCAGAATCAAGCTCGAGGCTATGGATCGCACCGACCGTCGCACCATACATTTTGCGCTCGCCGACGACGACAGAGTTACTACTGCGTCGGAGGGGAAGGAGCCGCATAGGTATATAGTGATCTGCCCTAAGAAGAAATCCTGACGTCTTATGCATCGGACGGATGCGGACTACGTGCTTACGGAGGCTCAGTCATTTAGGTTTGACTAAACTCCTTCGCCGCCGCTACGCATGTCGTCTGTCTGCGGCGCGTCTAAGCCGTCAGCAAAGCGCCACTTCGTGGCTAAGATAAAAGATAAGAAATAATAGATAAAAATGAGGTTGTCGCTTCGCTCCTTTAATTAGTTGTACGGCACTTCGTGCATAGATTCTTCGCTATCGCTCAGAATGATACCTTTCAGCCAACTGTGTCATTCTGAGGCCAATGGCCGAAGAATCCGAGGCGCGAGTGCGCCATCATATTAAATCACCGCGAAGCGGTCCATACTTTTCACTATTCAATATTACCTCTTCACTGATTTTATGGTCGATGTAAAGGGCAAAATCAAGAATATTGCCGACAAGAGCGGCATAACGAAGCACGGCGCATTGATTTCCGCGTGCGTGATGATTGTGCTTGCCCTTGTGATGGCGGCACTCGCTTTGTTTGCGCCTTACAAATACTATTCGACGCAGGTAGTATTGCACATTCTTCACGTGGATGACGAGGAAACGGAGGAAGTGCATGCGGACGTGTACGTCGCGCAGAACATAGCGGTGCACCAGTCCGTTTTCCGCGTGTTTTCCGCGGCGGGCGCGCTTTCGGACGCGTCCACGCTTCATGCGTTCTATACCGAAGGCATTATGCCCGACAATCCCGAGCGGCTTGAAAACGCGCGCCAACGCCTTACTAAGCTTCGCGACGATTACAAACGCATTTATCAAGACACAGTTAAGTATGCGCACACGGCGGGGCTTGTCATTGACGGCGAGAAGTTTGCCGAAGCTCTTGCGCAAAACCTGTCGCACATGAATATCATGGAGCTCGACCTTCTCGAGACGGCTACGCTTGCCGATCAAGAGTTTTCTTACGACGCGATGTACGCGTCCTGTATCCTCGGGTTGTTCAGCGGAATATTCAATATTCTTACCGTCGTGCTGTCGGCGGTTACGGTAATCCTTTCTATATTAAATATAGTGACCAAACGCAATGCGTTCGAAACACCTATACTGTTGAGATTGTACGTCATATTTTCGGCGGTTGCGTTGCTTATGTGCTTGTTCAATGCGGCGGTGCCGCCGGCGTCCGGTCCGCTTGCCATGTGCTGCACGGCGGTTTGCGTATTCTATGCCATAGGCATTGTCAGAAGCGTGATGTCGGGCGGAAGCGGAGAGATTGTTATTCGCAATTCGGTAGTGGGCGCGGCGAGTGCGGCAGGCATGCTCATATTGGCGGCTACGCCGTCATATATAATGTATTTGAACGGCATGGGCGGAAAATACATGTATTACGGCGGCACAATCGGCACGGCGTATTTTGCGTGGGTGGACGCGACGTCTGCCGTAGGGCTGGAAATTCCGCACGGCGCGATTACCGCCGCACGCATTCTCGGCATAGTATTAAGTATAGTATCGGTAGTGTGCACGGACAAAGCGCTCGCTAGGCTCTATCGCGGCGCTCAAACTAAGAGCGTGCTTTCGTCGGCGGCTATGTTTATCGCTTTCGCTGTGGCGACGGCGCTGATTATTACCGCCGCGGCGGCTACTTCGAAGTACCAAAGCGCGGGTACGCTCGTCAAATACATTGCGGGCGCGAGCTGGTATATTACCGCCGCGCTCATGCTTGTCGGCGGGCTGTTCGGACTTATTTTCAGACTGAAATCAAGCGGCGGCGATCATGCCGACGTAGCGGCAATCGAAACGACGGTCGAGGCGACGACAAATAATTAAATGAAATACAAGAAGTATATTTATACAATAATGTTTTTCGGCGGGGTGGCGCTTTTTGCGTTCAGCCTGCTTCCATTTTTCAGAGCGATGACCGACACGTTTTGGGTGGCGACGGTGGTAGGCGCCGTTGTTTCGCTGTTCTGCGTTTTCGCGTTGTGCTACAAGCCCAAAGAGGGAGGGGCCAAGCTCAATTCCAAGTACGTTCGAAAAGGGACTCTTGTTACGAGAGCCGAATATAATTTCTTGCAGACGTTGAGGCAGATTTGCCCGGACAGATACGAGGTTGTGCCGCAGGTCGCGCTAGTCAACGTCATCGACAAAAAGACCAACACTACTTACCGAAACGAGCTGTTCCGCGTGTGCGACTATTGCTTTGTCGACCGCGACACGTTCGAGCCGCTGTTGCTCATCGAGCTAAATGACAGCTCGCACCTTCGCGCCGACCGCGTTCAGCGCGACGAGAAGGTCGCGGCAATCTGCGATGACGCGGGTCTGCCGCTCGTCACATTTTGGACGGACGGCGATTTAAGCTACCAGACCGTAAAAAAGACGGTGCTTAAGAAAATAAGAAAATGAGCGTGGGATGTCGCATTTGCCCGCGCGAGTGCGGAGCGGATAGAAATAATTCCGTCGGATTGTGCGGCGGCGGCAAGGCGGCGCGGATAGCAAAAACTGTCGACCCGTTTTTCTATGAAGAGCCGTGTTTAGGGGATTTGGCCGCGGTATTTTTCGGCGGGTGCTCTTTGCGCTGTTCGTACTGCCAAAATATAGCGATCAGCCGCGGACAAAAAGGCGAAGAATATTCGGTTGATATGCTCACCGCTCTGTTTGACCGCATTACGAGCAATAATAGGGCAATCGACCTAGTCACGCCTACGCATTACCTCGAACAGATTGAAAACGCTGTAAATGCATGTAATGTTAGGCCGCGCATTATATACAACACTTCGGGCTACGAAACCGAAGATGCTGTTGCGCGCGCGGCAAAGTTTACCGACGTGTTCTTGACCGATTTCAAGTACGGCAAAGAAAGCACGGCTGCAAGGCTGTCCGCCGCGCCCGACTATCCGACCGTCGCCGCAAAAGCGCTTGAATCGATGAGAGAATTAACTCCCGATATTTACGAAACGGGTGACGATGGCGACAAAATACTAAAGCGCGGTCTTGTGGTGCGGCACTTGGTCCTGCCCGGCGAGACAGACAATTCCATAGCCGCGCTCGACATGATAAAGCAGGCGATAGGTACCGACGTAATCATTTCGCTGATGAGCCAATTTACCCCTAACGGCGTAGGCGAACCCAAACAAAGACTAAAGAAAATAGAATACAAACTCGTGTGCGAACACGCGCGAAAACTCGGTTTTACAAAAGGTTATTATCAGGAATTCGACTCCGCATCGTCGAAATACACTCCCGATTTCGGGCAATAACAAGATTTTTTCTTTTGTAAAAGGCATGCAAAACAGTTGACAAGAAGATTTATTTAGTATATAATTACACACACTATCGGTGTCGATACGACGGGGAAGTCGCGCGATGCCGATTTTTGCATTAAATGCAAAAATAGCCTCCGCACCTGACGGCGCGGAGGCGGCAAAACATCAAATAAGTATTTAACCATTTTCGGAGGTAACAATAATAATGAAGAAAGCAGTCAACAAACTCCTTGCCGTAGTCAGCGCAGTGACCATGCTGGGCTGTTCGGCGGGCTCGCTTGTCGCTTGCGGCAACAAGAAGAACAATGGTTCCGGCGGCGGCGGTGGCAATACCCCGTTCGTCCCTACCGAGACCGTAAAGGACGATATCTATACGTATAACGCTACGTATAGCCAATCCCCCACCTCGTGGAACCCGCACACCTGGGAAACCAACACCGACTCCGTCATTCTCGGTTTTGTCGAGATGGGTCTTTACGACGTCCAAATCAATGAGAACGGCGACGGCTATGAGTGGATATGCGAGATGGCGTCGGAATTCCCCGTAGACGTTACCAGCCAATACGTCGGTCAGTATGGCATAAAAGCGGGCGATAAGCGCAAGGTATGGGAAATCTCGCTCAACGAGAAGGCATGTTGGGACGACGGCACGCCCATTACGGCAGACGACTACATCTACTCGATGAAAGAGCTCCTTAACCCCGACATGCTCAACCGCCGTGCGGACAGCTACACGGGTGGCGGATTTACTCTTTACGGTGCAAAGAACTACCTTTACAGCCACTCGACGTTCTACTATGAATCGGTAGGATCACACTATGAAACGCTCCAGGAGGCATTCGACGACGAAGCCGATTTGTATATCGATGTATGGGAATGGTGGGGCATGAAAGGCGGCAAGAAGGTCGAATTTAACGATGACGACACTTTTACGTTGACCGACGATACGTGCCCTCAATGGCTTTCTATCTATGACGAGGACAACGTCTATCTCGATCCTGCTTACTATTCCGATTTGGAGGAAGGTGAATGTACCGAGGACGATATAGAAGATTACTTCACAACGGGTGCCGATATATACTATATAACATTTGAGTACTATGGTTATGGTGCCTATTTCGATGTGGGCGGACCTTATAACGAGTTCATCAGCATCGGGGTAGAGAATACTAATACCGACGATAACTTCGACCACGTAGGTATAAAGAAGACGGGCGACTACAAGATTATTCTCGCCGGCACCGACGCGCTCGACGACTTCTATTCCAAATGGTACCTGTCGAGCAACTGGATTGTAAAGAAGGATTTGTACGAGGCATGCAAGGTAGAGACGAACGGTCTTACTTCGTCCACCTACTGCACGAGCAAAGAGACGACGGCATCCTACGGCCCGTATGTACTGTCATCCTATACGCTGGACACAGAGTTCGCGCTGACGTACAACCCTTATTGGTACGGCTACTCGGACGGCAAGCACGTCGGCCAGTTCCAGACGACCAGCCTTAAGTACCGCTTTTTGGCGTCCGGTTCGGCGCATGCTACCGAGGAACAGCTGTTCTATCAAGGACAGATAGACGGCTTCGATCTCGAGAAAGACGAAGAGTACCGCACGTTCGGTTCGAGCAAGCATTACAATATCTATCCCGAGAGCTACACGATGCAGTTGTTCATGACGACAAACTCGCAGTATCTCGAGGAAGAGAGTGTTAACGGCGAGAACCACAAGCCGTTGCAGCTTGCGACCTTCCGTAAGGCATTGTCCAATGCTATAGACCGCCAGGCGTATTGCTCCGCGTACTATCCCGCGTCGCAGCCCGGCTTCGGCATACTAAACTATCTGTATGCGATAGACGGCGAGACCGGCGAGCTGTACCGCGACCAAGAGGCCGCCAAGAGAACGTCCTTGGCATACGCGAAGTTCACCGAGGATACCGCTACAGGCAAATGGACGTCGCATAACGGCACGGTGTTCGACTCGCTCGATGAAGCGTACGAGGCAATCACCGGCTACGATCCCGAGTATGCGGCAGAGCTGTTCAAGCAAGCGTATCAAGAGGCTAAGGCAAAAGGCCTTTACACCGACGGCGAAACGGTTGTTCTGGAAATGGTTTCCGCAGGTGCACAGGCGTCCGCGATGTTCAGCGGCACGGTCGCTATGTTCAACGCCAACATCAAGGCGGCGCTCGATCTCTGCGAGCCCGGCACCACGTTCACGAGCGTTGTCATCAAGGTAGGTACCTCCGCAAACGAGGCCGAGTACAAGGCAAGGCAGAAGGCCGGCAGAATGGATATATCGTACAGCGGCTGGGGCGGCGCGACATTCAATCCGTGGGGCGTTATCTTCGGCAGCTATATCGATCCGGCAAACTCCAACAACTGGGGCTTTGACACTCTCTCCAAGACCATAAACATCGACATAAAGGTCAACAATGAAACGGTTACGGCAAGCCTTTACGACTGGGCGGCGTGGCTTAACAACCACCAGGCGGCGGACGACTACGACAAGACCAACCTCTACGAGAAGCTAGGCATGGCCGTCGGCGATGCGGATACCGCTTTCAAGGTAGAAGTGCTTGCGGCTTGCGAGCTCGCTCAGCTCGAGACCACGCTCAACATCCCGCTGTACTATCAGAGCATCGGCTCGATGAACAGCGCCAAGGTCGATAACGGCACCGACGTCTACCTTCAGATTATCGGCTTCGGCGGTATCCGTCATATGACGTACAATTACACCAACGCAGAGTGGACGGCTTGGGTAGCGCAACAGGGCGGCAACCTTGAAACCTACTACAAGACCAACTAATCGTTCGACTCAAAAGCATTACTAATCGGCATTTGGGAGACGAAACAAAAATTCGTCTCCCATTTTGCTGATTATAAGATACATTGTCGGCATTCTTGCGACAATTAGTAGTCCGTTCGTGCATACAAACACTGTATGGATATCAAGTGTTTTGCCGAATAATCAATATAATACATTGTCAACGATATCTCTTATAGAGGAATAGTATCATGTACCTGTTTAAGTACACGCTGAAAAGATTGCTTCTTGCATTCTTTATGATAATAATAATCCTCTCGCTGTGCTTTGTCTTCATAAAGCTCCTTCCGCTGCCGTCGGTCACAGGTACTGCGGAAATGGTGGAACTGATTGAAAAGCGCAGAGAGGCGATGGGTTACTACGAGCCTGTTTTGACTCAGCTGTTTTTGTTTTGGAAACGGATATTCACGGGCTTTGACTGGGGTTACGGCGAGCAAATATATCAAGTGCAGTCGGTCACGTCGATAATAGCGCAAAAACTGCCGGCGACGGTTATGCTCAATCTGTACTCGCTGATAATCAGCATACCTATCGGCTTGCTCTTGGGCATATATGCCGCGGTCAAGAAGAACAAGTGGCAGGACCACACCATTTCGACGCTGGTCATGGTATTGATATCTGTGCCGTCGTTTGTCGACGCATTCTTGATTCAGTACATATTCTGCGCTAAACTCGGCTGGTTCCCGTTGCTTGCCGATACGAGCAACAATTATTTCGATCCGCACGTCGTGTATTCGTTGATGCCGGCTATTTTCTCGCTGACATTCGGAACTATAGCGGGACTGACGCGCTACACTCGCGCGGAACTGTCCGAGGTACTGACCGGCGACTATATGCTACTCGCGCGCACCAAGGGATTGACGCGGCGGCAAGCGACGATACGTCACGCGCTTCGTAACGCCATGGTCGTCATATTCCCCATGATACTCGGTGAGTTCTTGTCCATCATGTCGGGCTCGCTCGTCATAGAGAGTATTTATTCCATACCGGGCATAGGCGCACTGTACGTAAACTCGATAAATAATCTTGACTACAATTTCTTTATGGCGATATCTGCTTTTTACACGGCGATAGGTCTTGCGGCGGGCGTCGTCATCGACTTAAGCTACGGCTTTATCGATCCGAGAATAAGAATGGGGGCGAAATAATGAAAGAAATAGATATCAATAACATCCCCGCAGAGAAATTCGAGTTCGCGCAAAAGGATGCCAAGCTGCACGACAAAAAGCTTGAGACCAAGCCCATCGGGTACTTGCGCGATGCGGCGCGGCGTTTTGCCAAGAACAAGGCGTCAATCGTCGGCTTTGTCATTATTATTTTGTTGCTTTTATTTGCGTTTATCGCGCCTTTGGCGTCGCGTCACGACGTGTCGTACACCAACGGTTACTACAGAAACATGCGCCCTAAGATTTCCACGCATGCGCCCGTCGGTTTTTGGGACGGGGCGAGCAAGGAAGAACTTAACGCTGCCAACTATTATTACTACTTGGCTATCGGCGAGGAGAGCGGCAGAAAGGCGGTAACCAAGCTGTACGGCGTAAAGCAAGTCGCGACTACCGGACGCAATGGTACCGTCACTTATGCCGATTTATACAAATTCCGTCTGGATAGCTACACCAAGCTCGGCTATAAGTTTGTAGACCTTACCGAAACGCAGTACCAAAAGCTGCAGGCGTATCAAAACGATACGGGTATTCAGGTAATTTACCCCATGCAGATTACGACGGCGCAGGGCTCCGGCAAGGTGATGTTTGACGTGAGTGATGCCAACTATTGGTACAAAACTTACCCTGCCGGCGTCCACAAGGGCGAACCCGTTCTAGACGACGACGGTAATTTTATTCCCATTTACAGACTGACGGGCAACGACAACTACAATTCATTGAGAATTGCTGGAGATCCCGGTATAGAAAATTCGGAGGCGACAAACCGTTACAGATATGCTCAGCTCAACCAGACGGGGTACCGCGTAAGGGTGTGCTTCTACGACTATTTTGTATACCAAAACGGTTACGAGCCGCTGTACATCTTGGGCTCCAACAATATAGGTCAGGATTTGCTGGTGTGCGTTGCGTCCGGTACGAGGTTTTCCTTCTTGCTCGCGCTTGCCGTGTCCGTAATCAACCTGATTATCGGCGCGATTTACGGCTCGATAGAAGGATTCTACGGCGGCAAGACCGATATCGTGATGGAGCGCATTTCGGACGTATTGAGCGGTGTGCCCTTCATGGTCGTCGCCGTTCTGTTCAACATGCACCTTCAGCCCATTGTCGGCACGGTGGGAGCGCTAATATTCGCATTTGTTTTGACGGGGTGGATAGGCACTGCCGCCACCGTGCGAATGCAGTTCTATCGGTTCAAAAATCAAGAATACGTGCTTGCCGCACGCACGCTCGGTGCGCGCGATAGGCGGCTTATCACCAAGCACATTTTCCCCAACGCTCTCGGCACGATAATAACAAGCGCGGCGCTGTATATACCCAGCGTCATATTCTCCGAGTCCATGCTGTCCTTCCTCGGCATTATCAACCTCGAGGATGCGGCAAGCGGCATCACAAGTCTCGGAACGCTCTTGTCGGCAGGTCAGGGCGCGAGTACGATCATCAACTACCCGCACTTGATTTTGTTCCCCGCGCTGGTCATAGCGCTGCTCATGATCAGCTTCAACCTATTCGGCAACGGGTTGCGCGACGCGTTCAACCCCAGCCTGCGCGGAGCGGAGGAATAATATGGAAAACAGAGAAATCAAGCTCGCGGTCAACAACCTCGGCATATCGTTCAAAACGGCCAACGGCAAGGTGCAGGCTGTCCGCAATATCGACTTCAACCTGTACAAGGGCGAGACTCTCGCCATAGTGGGCGAGTCGGGCTCTGGCAAGTCGGTCACCACCAAGGCCATTCTCGGAATACTGGCAAACAACGCAATCAGGGAAAACGGCGAAATTATTTACGACGGCATGGATCTTATGAAGATATCCGAAGAGGATTTCTGCAAGATTCGCGGTGACAGGATTTCCATGATTTTCCAAGATCCGCTGTCCAGCCTTAACCCCATCATGCGAATCGGCAAACAGATGACCGAGGCGATGATAATCAACGGCAAAATCAACCGCAGAAACTGCCGTAAGGATTTTAACAGTACGCTTGCGCTCCTCGAAAAGAGCATGAACTTGGCGCGCGGCGAAAACGACCCCGCAATCACTGCCGAAAACAAGACGCTTTGCTACAACTTCAATAAGTTCGAGATCAAACACCTCGAGCTCGAAAACGCGTACAACGCCGCGCACGAAGCTTGCGTGGAAGCGCGCGACATGGCGGACGACATACTCTTTCATATCGAGAAGAATGCGACAGACAAGCTGTTGCACGATATCAAGGAGTTTGTTAAGCTCGCCGAAAATTCGGTTTCGCGCTACGTCGTGCACGACAAGGCGGAGGAGCTCAACGCCAAATTGGAGGAGCTCAAAGTTCTAACCAAAGTGCCGTTCATGACGCAGGTCAGGAACTTTGTAGTGCCCATCTTCAACCGCAATGCGACTGTTATCGACAACGTCGATTATGCGAAAGTGGCGGAGAATATAAAAGCTGTAAAAGCCATTTTGGCAGAGGCCGCCGAATTCGTAATGCCCAACTTCTTTGCGATGGGCTATTATCTGACGTTTGCGGATCAACCGCTACCCGACATGCCTGTCGACGAGTTGAACGTGTTCATGCGCAAGTACCTCGACGACAACTTCATGCTCGAGTTTATCAAGCTCGCCAAGATGGGCATTGTGTATTCGTGCAAGCAGTCGGCAGAGCGCAAGAAGCAGGCGCTTGAAATTTTGGAAAAAGAGGCGAACGCATTTACGCACGAGCTCGATCGAAAAGAAGCCTCCGCCGCAGTCAAAGCGCTTGTCGCCGCCGTCGAAAACGGTATCGATAGGCTGGAGACAGTCAAGGACAACGTCGCGTATACATTTAAGTCGAGTATAAAAGCGGCGGTCAAGTCGTACTTTGACGGCATCAAGCGTAACGCCAAGGAAGAAAAGCGGTTTGCCAAGCAGAGCGCAAGCTACAACAAAAAAGTAGAAAAGGGCAAGACCCCCGACTGGAAAATCGCCGACAAAAACCTCGTCGATCTCGCGGAAGTGCGCGAGGATATAATCGCGCTCATTAAGCGCGTGAAAGCGAGGTTTGAAGCGAATATCGCCGGCGTTGACGCCGTCGATTTCGACGAGCGCGCCGTGGGCATGATAGATTACCTCAAAGCCAAGGCGTCAGGCGTAGCGCACAAGGTTACGCACGCTATGGCAAAAGCGCGCGCTCTCAAGCTGATGGAAGAGGTGGGCATTCCCGAGCCGAGACGGCGTTACCGCCAGTATCCGTTCGAGTTTTCGGGCGGTATGCGCCAGCGTATCGTCATAGCGATTGCGCTGTCCGCCGACCCCGATATTTTGATATGCGACGAGCCGACCACCGCGCTTGACGTTACCATTCAGTCGCAGATACTCGAGCTTATCAACAAGGTCAAGGTCGAGCGTCAGTTGTCGGTAATTTTCATCACGCACGACCTCGGCGTCGTAGCTAACATGGCGGACCGCGTCGCGGTCATGTATGCCGGCAAGATCGTCGAGATAGGCACGTCGGAGGATATCTTCTATTCGCCCGCGCACCCCTATACATGGGCGCTACTGTCGTCCATGCCCGACCTCGATACCAAAGAGAAGCTGGAGGCTATCCCGGGTACACCGCCCAACATGATCTATCCGCCCAAGGGCGACGCGTTTGCCGAGCGTAACAAGTTCGCCATGAAGATAGATTTCGAGGAACAGCCGCCCATGTTCAAGATTTCGGACACGCACTACGCGGCGACGTGGCTGTTGCACCCGAGCGCGCCCAAGGTCGATCCGCCCAAGGTCGTCGTCGACAGAATTGCGCGCATGAAAGCCAAGGCGAACGGAAAGCCTGCAAATCAGGGCGCAAACGAAGTAAACGAAGCCGAAGTATCGGAAGTTGTCGAAAGTCACGCCGACGAAGTCAAAGCGGCAGGCGTTGACGCTGCGCCCGACAGCGAAATGATAGAGAACATCAAGGCAGGACTCGAGGACGACGCAAGAAACGGCAGTACGGTGACCACCGAGGAAATGCTCGCTACAACCGACGGAGTTGCGGCTAAACCCAAAAAGCCCGCCGCAAAGAAAACTTCTTCTGCCAAATCGACAACGGCGAAGAAAACGTCTTCGACCAAGTCGACAACCGCCAAAAAGCCCGCTGCTGCCAAGAAACCTGCGGCAAAAGGTTCCGCCGATAAGTCTGCCGATAAAGACGGCGGAAATAAGTAAGGAGGTGTAAAGCTAATGGAAAACAACGATGAAGTTCTCTTGAGAGTGGAGCACCTCAGCCAGCACTTTAAGATGGGGCCGGGTAGGGAGCTCAAGGCTGTCGACGACGTCAGCTTCGACGTCAAAAGGGGCGAAGTATTCGGCCTTGTCGGCGAGTCGGGCTGCGGCAAAACAACGACCGGTCGGTCGATTATCAAGCTTTACGACATTACGTCGGGCAATGTGTACTTCAAGGGTCAGCGCATATGCGCAGGCACGCGTTCGTACAAGGACGCGATAAAGGCCGCCAATGCAGAGTACAAAGCGGAAGCCGACGAGGTCAAAAAGCTGATTGACGAGGACAAGAAAAACGGCAAGACCGAAGTAAATCCCGAGTACAGCGACAGGCTGTCCGCCGCGCTCGAAAAGAAAAACAATACCGTCGCCGAGCAACGCGAGCTCATACGCTCCGCCAAAAACGATCATAAAAACTGCGAGAAAATTTATCTCAAGAAGCTGACCGAGGAATATAAAGAAGCGGTCGCAAAGGCGGGATCGCCCGACAACCTCACCGAAGAGGAAAAGGTCAAGTACAGACCCGTCGAGATTTTACCTAAATTCCCCAAACGTAATTGGTTTATAATCGCGGCGGCAATAGGGTTGGTGGCACTCGCTTTCCTAATCACTACGATTGTGCTGTTCGCACAATTCCGCAGTAAATTCGGCAATTACAAGGCTGTATCCGCCGTAATCGTTTCAGTCGACGAAGATACCAAAACGACTCTCGTTACTTACGAAATCAACAACGTCGAGTACGAAAACACGCTCAACTATTACAACCCGGCAAAGGGTGTGACCACGCCCGAGCAAATGGTGCGCATGCGCATCTACTTCAACGAGGACAATCCGCTCGAGGTAGTAGTTGACAAACCGTCTACGCCGGCCACTACGGCGTGCCTGATAGTGTTCGTAGTGCTCGCGGTAGGGCTTGTTGTATTGCTGTTGGCGGTAAACGAGAAGTACAATCCGTCGCGGCTGATAACGCAGATACAAATGATTTTCCAAGATCCCATAGCGTCGCTCAATCCGAGAATGACCGTCAAGGACATTATCTCCGAGGGACTTGTTATCGCAGGAGAGAAGGACAAACAGTATATCCAAGAGCGGGTCTTTAAGGTGCTCGAGCTTGTAGGTCTCGTGCCAGAGCACGCGTCGCGCTATCCGCACGAATTTTCGGGCGGTCAGCGCCAGCGTATCGGCATCGCGCGTTCGGTAATAATGAACCCCGAAATGATCATAGCCGACGAGCCCATATCGGCGCTCGACGTGTCTATTCAGGCGCAGGTCATAAACCTCTTGAACGAGTTGCGTGACAGCTTGGGACTAACCATACTGTTTATCGCGCACGACTTGTCGGTTGTCAAATATTTCTCCGACCGTATCGGCGTTATGTACTTCGGCAAAATGGTTGAGCTTGCCTCCTCCGACGAGCTGTTCGCTCATCCTTTGCATCCGTACACGCGCTCTCTGCTGTCGGCTATTCCTTTGCCCGATCCCGATTACGAGAAGAGCCGCGTGCGCTTTGTGTACAATCCGCTCGCCGAGCACGATTATTCGGTCGACGTTCCTTCAATGCGCGAGGTTTCGCCCGGGCACTTTGTGTACTGCAATCAAGCGGAGTTCGATAAATATCAAGCGGAGCTGTCGTCGGCCACCGTATGACAGGAAGAGACAAGGCAATAGAATATTCGGTAGTCGGCGGTGTAGGGCTCGTCACGACGTTGATTGTGGCGTTTATCAGACGGCTGTTTTGGCTGACCGAATCTACCGATATCTTGCGCACATTGTGCGATTGCTTTTCCGTACCCGGACTTATACTCATATTGATAGGCGCAATCATTGTGTGCAGCAACGGCGGAGCTTTCTATGCCTTCG
Source organism: Clostridiales bacterium (assembly GCA_022508425.1). GTDB lineage: Bacteria > Bacillota > Clostridia > Christensenellales > Pumilibacteraceae > Anaerocaecibacter. The sequence goes on from JAFLVF010000015.1 coordinate 20,739, forward strand.
GCTTTGCAGGCAAAAAGTTTATAAGCCTGTTTCAGTCCGACGAGAAGCGCAAGGCTAACAAAGAATCGTACTACGACTACCGCCAAAGAAAACAGGAAAAACAACGTTCGTTCGGTAGCTTCTTTATTATAGGCGGCGTTTTTCTGCTGATAGGTATTGCCTTTCTGATCGCGTATTACAACGTTTAGACTGCGATGTTGTTGACAGCGTTGCGATAGGGTGGTATAATTAAGACAGTCACAATTACAGAAAGAATGACGAATGTACGGCACTTGTAACGAAATCAAAGAAGCAATATGTGATTGTGATATAATGTAGAAGTGTAAAGCTATGGCCGATGAGACGGAACAAATCGCGAACGAAAACGTCGAAAAAACAATCGTCGAGGATAAGCGTGACGAGGCTAAACCAAAACGGCGCAAGAGCAATTACGAGCGACATTTGGTGCCCTGTCCGCACTGCGGCAAGGACATACTCGACCACTTTACCGAGTGTCCGCACTGCGGCGGCAAAGTCGATCCGCTCGGCTACCACGGCGACGAGAAGAAAATTGCGCGCATCAAGCGCATCACGTCCGTAATCGGCGTCATTCTCTCAATCGGCATGATAGCGGCAATAATCGCGGTGACTTATGTGAGAAACAAAGACAACGGTGACGCCGTCGTGCCGCTCGCCGCGCCGTCATACTGTGTAACGTATTCGGATTAAAAGAGTTTTGAACAGTAAAAAAGGCTGCATGCAACAACAGACCAAAAAATTTACCAATTCGGCATTGACGGGACACTTTCTGAAAGGGTCTTTGTCTATGTTTATGCTCGTAATAGTTACGAGCATTTTTGTCACGCTGTTAAACACTATTGTGCCCAAGATAGTAGGGTTTACCATCGACTCTGTGCTTGGGCAACAGCCGCCGTCGGCGACGTTCGCCGCCGTGATAGACATATTCGGCGGCCTTGACAGGATTAAGAGAGATATTTGGATAGTGGCTGTAGCTGTGATAGTCATAGCTTTAGTCACGTTTATTTTTCACTACCTGCGGCATTTTCTTACAGTGCGCGCCAACGAGATATTCGTCAAGCGCGTGCGCGACGAGTGCTTTACGCATCTTCAACGCCTGCCGCTGTCCTGGCACGGCGAGCACCGCACGGGTGATATCATTCAGCGGTGCACGTCCGACGTAGACACCATATCCAATTTCGTAACCAATCAGTTGCTCGGATTGTTCAGGATAGTGCTTTTGCTCGTACTGTCCGTTGTATTCATGTTCACAATCAACGTCAGGCTGGCGGCCATTGCCGTTTCGTTTATCCCGGTCATAGTCGGATATTCGGTGGTATACTATTTCTATATCTTTAAGCGCGTCAAGACGTGCGACGAGCAAGAGGGTGTTCTGTCCGCAATCGCGCAGGAGAACTTGACGGGTGTGCGCGTAGTGCGCGCGTTCGGCAAGGAGAGATTCGAACAGACCAAGTTCGACAAACAGAACAAGTATTATACTAATCTGTGGGTGAACGTCGAGCGCACGATGGCGATTTTCTGGACGTCGAGCGACCTTATATTGGCGTTGCAGTTGCTCGTCATTGTCACCGTCGGCACGGTGTACTGTGTGCACGGTCAGTTGACGGCCGGCAGTCTTGTCGCCTTTATTTCGTACAACATGATGATGCAGGGTCCCGTCCGTATGCTAGGCCGCATTATTTCCAACCTGTCCAAAGCGGGCGTTTCGCTCACCCGTATTGCCGAGATAATGAACGCCGAGGAAGAGCAATACGGCGAGTACGAAGCGGTAAGCGGAGATATAGTTTTCGACAACGTTTCGTTTGAGTACGAGCAGGGCAAGCGCGTGCTGGAAGGTATAAGCTTCTCTGTCAAGGAGGGCTCGACCGTCGGAATTATCGGCTCGACGGGTAGCGGCAAATCGACTGTTGCCTACCTTCTCGACAGGCTTTACGACCCCACCGAGGGCACAATCACCGTCGGAGGGAAGAGCATTACCGAAATTCCGCGCGCCGCCATACGCAAAAACATGGGGCTCATACTTCAAGAAAGCTACATATATTCGCGCTCGATCAGCGAGAACATCGGCGGCGCCGTGGACGGCGCGACGCTCGACGATATAAGATCGGTTGCAAAGACCGCGTGTATTGACGACAATATCATGAGCTTTGCGAGCGGCTACGACACGATAGTGGGCGAGCGCGGCGTGACTCTGTCCGGCGGTCAGCGCCAGCGCGTAGCCATTGCGCGCACTCTGCTTAGGCGTACGCCGTACGTCATATTCGACGACTCGCTGTCCGCAGTCGACAGCGAGACCGACGCGTCCATCCGCAAAAACCTCGAGACGGTCAAGGGCGCCACGACGTTTATCGTTTCGCATAGGATAAACACAGTCAAAAACGCCGACCAAATCATAGTGTTTGACGGCGGGCGCGTCGCCGAGATCGGCACTAATGACGAGCTGCTCGAAAAGGGCGGACTGTATTCCAAAATATACGAGCTTCAGATGGCTTTGCCCGACGAGCTGAAGGAGGAAGTGAATGGATAACAAAAATTCGCTCCTTTCTCCGCGCAAGCTCAAGTTCTTCGGACTGGGCAAGCTCAAGCCCTATCTCGGCAGGTATAAGGGTCTGTTCTCGATGTTGTTGTTCAGCACGCTCGCTTCGGGCGGACTGGGCATGATAACCCCTCTTTTCCAGCAATATGCAATCAACCACTTTATAGTAGGGTCCACGCTCAAGGGCATCGGCGCGTTTATCGGGCTGTACGTCGGGGTGCTCGTCGCGCTTGCGGTAATCGATTTCTTCGGATCGTATTCGTGCTGTAAACTCGAGATGTATATACTTCGCGACATGCGGCACGATGCGTTTGAAAAATTGCAGACCCTGTCCGTAGGTTTCTTCGGGCGCATAGGCGTCGGCAAACTCCATTCGCGCATAATGAGCGACACGTCGAGCATATCCGGCATAATTTCGTGGGATATATATCAGGGTGCGTTTAATATCACGTATTTAATCGGCTCGATAATAGTCATGCTGTCTATCAATGCGCCGCTTGCGCTCTGCGTAATCGTTATAATTCCGTTTGTCGCACTTGTGTCCGTTTACTTCCAGCGCAAGCTGACAACGCTCAACCGTCGCGTGCGCGAAATCAATTCGGAGATAACGGGCAGCTTCAACGAGTCGATAACGGGCGTCGCTACGTCCAAGTCGCTCGCTATAGAAGACAAGCTCGATACGAGATTTTGCTCGCAGACCGACAACATGCGGCGCGTGGCGACCCGTCGCGGCCATCACCGCTCGCTGTTCTTCTCGATAATCGCATTCGCGTCGTCGGTGGCGCTCGCGCTCGTATTGTGGTACGGCGGAGCAATAACCCAAGACGGTGTAATCATGATAGGCACTCTGTCGTTGTTCATGACTTACGCGCAAGGATTGATGGAGCCCGTGCAGTGGAGCGTTGACGCTATTGCCGACCTTATTACGATCAAGGTAAATATCGAGCGGTTTAACGCGCTTATGGAAACGGAGAGCGAGGTAACCGACACGCCCGAGGTTATAGCAAAATACGGCGATTGCTTTGACGAAAAGCGGGAGAACTGGGAGGCGCTCGAGGGCGACGTGGAGTTCCGCGACGTCAGTTTCAAATATCCGGACGGCGACGAGTACGTGCTCGAGCACTTCAACCTGACCGTTCCGCGCGGCTCGACTGTCGCTATCGTAGGAGAGACGGGCGCAGGCAAGTCGACGCTCGTCAATCTGATATGCAGATTTTACGAGCCGACGAGCGGAAATGTGCTGATAGACGGCAAGGACTTAAGAGAGCGCTCGGCGCAGTGGTTGCACAGCAATATCGGATACGTATTGCAGACGCCGCATCTGTTCTCGGGCACGGTGCGCGAAAATCTGACGTACGGAAAGTCTGACGCGACCGACGAAGAGCTCGACGAAGCTATCAGAAGCGTGCATGCCGAAAACGTAATCGCACGGTTGGAGCACGGCTACGATTCCGAAGTGGGCGAGGACGGCGGTTCTCTCTCTACGGGCGAAAAACAGCTGTTGTCGTTTGCTCGGGCGATACTCGTAAACCCCGCTATATTTGTGCTCGACGAGGCGACGTCGTCAATCGACTCGGTGACAGAGAAAGCCATTCAGGACGCTATCGACGCGCTGATGACGGGCAGAACAAGCTTTGTCATTGCACACAGATTGTCGACAATACGCTCGGCCGACATCATACTCGTTGTCGACGACGGCAAGATAATCGAGCGCGGCACGCACGAAGAGTTGCTTAAACAGCGCGGCACGTACTTCAATCTGTATATAAAACAATTCCGCGAGGATAGGGAGAGCGGCCGTATATGATACACTCGATGGGCGGCGGCATAATCAAAGACATCGGCTCGTACACTTTTGTAAAAGTGGTTTTCGACGACGACGAGAGCAAAACGCCGTATTGGTATATTTCCGACTTTTCGGTTGACGTCGGCAATCGCGTGACCGCGCCGCGCGGCAAAGCGGATATGCCCTCATGCGCGACTGTCGTCAAGGTAGAAAACAATGTCAACGGCCAAGTCACGCCCATACCGCTCCGCACTGCGAAAAAGCTGATCGGTAAACGCTTGACTTAGAAATCATCACGATGTATAATACAGGTATGTTTTTGAATTCCTCATTGCCGTTGTACGCGGTAACAATAATAATCGTCGCGGTGGTGGTGCAGTACGCGTATGCGCTGTTCTGTCTGCTCAAACTCGCGTACCTCGACATTCCCAAAAAGCATTACGTGCTGTGGAATCTGTTGATACTGCTTGGTATTTTCATCGGCCCGACGGTTTTCCTCGTCTACTACTACAAGGTCGGAAAGGACAAGAAAATCCCGCCTTATGTAGAGGAAGAAAAACCGCAAGAAGGCCAAGCGACCGAGCAAACGGCCGAAGAAGCGACCGAGCAAATCGAGGAGCCGACCGAGCAAGCCGCGGACGAGCCGACGGAAGAAAACAAAGGCAACGACTAAATCAAAGCGACGAAAAAACAATTCGTCGCTTTTTGTATTGCGGTTACTTTTTGAGCATACTAAACGTATGATAAGAATACCGCTAAGCGTTATAGAAAAGTGCGACGAGGACGGCGGCATAACACCGCTGAAAGTCGTTGTCGACGGCAAGGAATATACAATCGACAAGGTGCTGAGCGAAAGGCGGCATGCGCCCAACGTCGCATGCGTTTCGCCCATGCGCTACGACTGCGTAATCGAGGGTAGGTCAAAAGTCATATACCGCGACGCATACCCGTCGCAAAAATGGTTTTCGGTCAGATAAAAACATATTTCGCCTCTTGATATTTTTCAATTCTATGATATAATATAGCAGTAACGATTGCTACGCAATCGCGGCGCAAAAATGCCCTTGCAAGCAAGCATTTTTACTTGCGATTTAATATTTACAGCACAATTTCGGCAAGAACGATAGTTTACATAATATCGTAACGGAATCCGTAAATCAATCTATGATTGTGAAAAAAGACAGAAACAAAGGCGCACTCGTCACGCTGATTGTCGGGCTTGTGCTCAATATTTCGCTCGGCGTGGCCAAGCTGGTTGTCGGACAGCTGTCGGGATCGGTGTCGGTTACGTCGGACGCGTTTAACAACATTTCGGACGCGGGAGTGTCCGTCGTAACGGTGCTTGCCGTCGCACTGTCTGCGCGCGCCGCCGATCACGGCCACCCGTACGGTCACGGAAGATACGAATACATAGCGGCGTTTGTATTGGGCGCGGCCGTCGCCGCCGTCGGCATAGAGGTGTTGGCAAGCGGCATAAGGCGCGCAATCGATCCCGTTTCGCCCGAGTTCGGCACGGCGGTGTTTATCACGCTAGGAGTATCGATTGGGGTCAAGGCGTTTATGGCGCTATTTTATACGGTACGTGGAAAGAAGGCGAATTCGACGACTGTAGGCGCGGCGGCGGTCGACTCGTTTTCGGACGTTGCGGTCACTTCGGTCGTGCTTGTCTGCGCCGTCGTCGAGCGTAAGACCGGCGCGCATATCGACGGGTACGTTTCGGTTGCCGTCGCGCTGTTTATAATCGTGCTCGCCGTGCGCATACTCAAAAACGTCATCGACCGTCTATTGGGTGCGCGCCCCGACCAAGCGCTGTACGACGGCGTAAACGCAATCGTGACGAGCCACCCCGAAGTAATTTCCACTCACGATCTTATAATCAACGATTACGGTGCGGCGATCAAGATAGCCGAAATCGACGCGGTTTTCCCTGCGGACATGAGCTTTGTAGCCGTTCACGCCGTTTGCGACGAAATGGAAAAGCAAGCGCTGAATGCGCTTGGCGTGAGACTGAGCGTCCACGCCGATCCGCTGATTATTGACGACACTCGGCTTGTCGAGATACGCAAAAACGTAGACTGCGCGATAGCAAATTTTTCGGCTTCTGCGCACGATACCGAAATCGATGACAAAGCGCGTGTTGTGCGGCTGGATATACACGTCGACGGCAAGGCGCCCGTTCAAGAGCTTAAGGCAATGGTCGAAGCGGAGATCAGAAAGACTGTCGACTACGCCGTCGAGATAGATATTGATTACATTTAGAGGTGTTTTTTGAACACGGCCAACGGAAAAAAAGTAATAGTGGGAATGTCGGGCGGCGTGGATTCCGCCGTTGCGGCATGGATGCTCAAGCGTGACGGTTACGACGTCACGGGATTGTTCATGCACAATTGGGAGGAGGAGGGCGAGTGCCCTGCCGCCGACGATTGGCGCGACGCCAAAGCGGTCGCCGATATGATAGGCATACCGTGCTATTCGGTCAACTTCGCAAAAGAATACATGGACGGGGTGTTCGAGTATTTCCTGCGCGAGTACCGCGCTTTCCGAACACCCAACCCCGATGTGCTGTGTAACCGCGTCGTCAAGTTCGGCGCATTCCGCGACTACTGCATGTCGATAGGTGCGCAATATATTGCGACGGGGCATTATTGTCGAGTAGCAAGCGACAACGAGCCCAAGCTGCTTCGCGCGGTCGACGGCAACAAGGACCAATCGTATTTCCTCAATCAGGTCAAGACAGAGCAATTGCGAAACGTAATATTCCCGCTCGGCGGCATGACCAAGCCGCAGGTGCGCGCGCTCGCCGCCGAGATAGGTCTTCCCGTTGCAAAGAAGAAGGACAGCACGGGTATATGCTTTATAGGGGAGCGGAAGTTTAAGAAGTTCCTGTCCGAGTATCTTCCCGCAATGCCGGGCGATATCGTGGACGTGTCGGGCAAGGCGGTGGGCAGGCACGACGGGCTGATGTACTACACACTCGGCCAGCGCAGAGGCCTTGGTATAGGCGGGGTCAAGAACGAGACGGGCAGGTGGTTCGTGCTGCATAAGGACGTAGCAAACAACCGTCTGATCGTTTCTTGCGGCGACGAGAGCGATCTGTACACCACCCATCTCGACGGGTGCGATCTCAACATCATAGGCGACAGCCAAATAAAATCGGGCGAGAAAATCGCATGCACTGCGAAAACGCGCTACCGTCAGGCCGATTTTCAAGCGACGCTCACAGTCTATGGGGACGGCAAGTTCTCACTCGATTTTGAAACGCCGCAACGCGCGGTCACGCCCGGACAGTACGCCGTGATATATATGGGAGAGCGGTGTCTCGGCGGCGGCGTAATCGAGAGTACGGGTAAGTAAAATCAGTTTACAAACGACAAAATATATAGTAAAATTATTGTTGAGGGAAAGAAATGCTTTTAGATCCTGCATACAGACTTTATTTAATAACAATGATTTTGTTTATACCGCTGATGATAGCGAGCGTGATCGCGTCGCTTCGCGTCAATTCGGTGTTTAACAAATATAACCAAGTGCCGTGCTCATCGGGCATCGACGCGCAGACGTACGCGCGCAATTTCCTGATACACAGCGGAGTAAGCGGCATCAAGTTCCAAGCGATAGGCGGCGCGCTAACCGACAACTTCAATCCCTCGACCAAGACGATTTCATTATCCGACGCGGTCAGACGTTCGTCGGCGGTGGGCGCGATAGGCGTTGCATGTCACGAATGCGGCCACGCCGTACAGCACGACAAGAAATATTTCTTCTCTTCGGCGCGGCTCAAGCTCGTGCCGGTAGTCAATCTCGCGAGTACGTTGATGTGGCCGATATATATAATCGGTTTCTTGCTCGGCTTCGCTTCGCCGTACACCGCAATCGGCAGGATATTCATTATCGCGGGACTTGTCGTCATGGGCTTGACTTTACTGTTCTCGCTCGTCACGCTCCCTACCGAGTTCGACGCCAGCCGCAGGGCGTACAACTATCTCAAGACTTGTCTGACGGCAGAGGAGGCCAAGGGCGTACGAAAGGTGCTGACGGCGGCGGCAATGACGTACGTCGTATCCTTCATGGTGACGGCGCTTCAGTTCCTCCGCTTGCTCGCACTTCTCTTGATGGGCAGTAACCGCAACAAAAGATAATAGCTCAATTAGAAAAAGTACTGCTAATCATAGTAGTACTTTTTATTTTCGTTTAATTTTCTATATTCTCGAAGAATTCGTCGAACGACACGCCGAAAACTTTTACAAGTGCAATGATATAACTTGCTTTCGGCTCGTTTACCGAGCGTTCCCAATAATCGATAGCCTTTTGGCTAACTCCTATGAGCTTACCTAATTGCATTTGTGTAAGCCCTTTTTCCGACCGCAATTCTTTAATTCTTTGACCTATACCAATCATATAATAATTTTAGAAGAAAACTTCTCGAATTGCTTGACAAAGAAGAAATCTTCTTGTATAGTATGTGAAAAACATCTTGGAGGATACAAATGAAATACTGCACGAAATGTGGGGCGGGGTTAGACGATGATGCGAGATTTTGCACTCAATGCGGCAGTGCGACTTACATGCAACCTACTGACACATCTGCGCAACAATCCCAAGTATCCAATTTCAAAACTATCTCTAAAGTATTTATGATTATAAGTTGCGTCATAACAGGCTTTTATATAATCCCGCTATTTTGGACAATTCCTATGACCGTACATTACAGCAAGTGTATAAAAGAGCATAAAACGGTCGGTACGGGATTCAAAGTTTGTGCGATGCTGTTTGTAAGTTTGGTAGCGGGCATTTTGATGCTTTGCGACAATCAAGATTAGTACATTCGTTTTTAAGTTAAGAATTGTACTCAACAGTAGCCGCAAACTTTATGATAAGAAAAATCCTCTCGGTTGATTTGTCCGAGAGGGTTTTTGATTTGCTTGAAGTATAAAAGGTTTCTAATTAAGCATTTGTCAGTTGTGCAGGAAGCGGCGCATTTCGTCGACGTTTTTCTGCTGAACGTACAAGAAGCGGTAGCCGAGGTTTTTGATATCGCTGTCGATATCGTTGAAGTCGGACAGCTTGGACGTGCATTCGGTTATGCCTTTGGTCGTGCCGTCTATGATCATCTTGGCTATCTCACTGTCGGGCGTGTCCTCGTTGACTTTCATGTCGATCATCATGCTCGCCATCATCTTTGAAAATTTGCCCACACTCTTGGGCTCGCAGTCGCGTTGGTCTAATTTTCTCGTGATCTCGGCGCAGACGTCGGAGTAGTCGAATATATCTTTTTCGACAGCCTTTCTGAGTTCGCCCGGGCCGATGTTGTTGTTGACGTGCTCGAGCGTGTCGCGTCCCATCTGCGCCGCTTGATGAAGCTGCTTGAGAAACTCGATTTCGCGATCCATTGCCACCTTTTGTTCTTCTGTCATATTTTGTTTTTCCATAATGTCCTCCGAAATTAGTTTGCGCTAAAGAAAATAAAATATTATGATTGTCCGCAAAAAAGCAGGGGCAACAAACGGGTGCGCTTTCGATTTTAGTATCTGTATTGACATCTAAGTTGCGCTCGTATTATAATATTAAAGTTACAGCTGTCGCTGTTGGCGACGGGCGTCACCGTTTTACTTCGTAAAACAACTTTATATCGAAATACGGCGCGAGTTTGCTATTGCGAGCGAGCAAATTCACTTGTATTTTCAATTACCGTCATATTTGGGCGAGGGGTGCAAGCATGAACTTTATCGGTTTTGCGAAAAAGTGCAGAACAGCTGTGGCGGCCGTTTTGGCGGCTCTGTTTGTCTGCCTTTCTTGTTTTGCGCTCGTCGCTTGCACGCCGAATAAAGACATAAAATATGATAAAGCTATCGTGATAGCGAAATTGCAGTTCGGAGTAGAAAAAGTTCTGTGGATATCCGACCATATATTAGACTCGCGCGAGCCGCAAGTATATCGCTTGCGCTGTCATTACGCATTTTACATTGTCGGGGAAAAAGACGGCAAAGAGATATATGTTGTCGTTCCGTCCAGCCCGACGGTAGAAAAGCCGTTTGTTACGACTTGGTGCTTTGATTACACGTTCAAGCAGGTTGTGGAGGAGTTTAACAAGCTCGGTGCAAACTACGTTGCCGACGTGCCCGACGACTATTACAGTGCGATAGGCAGTTATATAAAAATTATGGGGGTCGAAGATGGCATCGACAGACTTGCGAATGCCTACAAAATCGACGAGCCCGAAACGTTTTACGATCGTTTGGACGCAAAGTGGGTGTTCAGTTACCGCCGAACAGACGACAATATTATGCACGACTACATAGTAGCGCAAGTAGACGGTGAGCTCGTCTCATACGCGCAAGCGACGGTATTACGGAAATAATATGACAACAAAAGAACGCTTTAGCCATGACGGCTAAAGCGTTCTTTATTGTTACGTTAAAGATTACTTCGCGAGGCTGACTGCGACCGCGCAGGCGACCGTTGCGCCGACCATGGGGTTGTTGCCCATGCCGATAAGTCCCATCATCTCGA
>JAFLVF010000150.1 GCA_022508425.1 Clostridiales bacterium
CACTATGGAAAAATCAGTTATCGCAAATGAAAGAAGAATGTCGAGCGTCGCGCTGTTTATTGTGTGCGTGCTCGCAACGGTAGGCATCGGTCTGACCGTATCCTACTGCTCCGGGATATTCGGCAGAGTACCGTACGCTTCGGCGCTGCCGTTTGTAATTCCCAAATGGGTAGTAATCGCTATTCCGCCCGTACTGTTTGTGCACTTGGGAATATCGTTATTCCTCGTCCTCAACCAAAACGTATACACGCAGAACGGAAAGATGGTGCGCGGTTGGACGATTGCATTTTGGGTTGCGACGTTCATAGCTACCGCCATCACGCCGTACTTCATTTACCACGGCATGCCTATTGCGGCGTATATTCTTTCCTCGATAACCACCGCACTTGCATTCGGTACAATGATACTTTCGTACCGCCAAAGCGTAGGCGCGGGCGTAGTGATGAGCATATTCTTTATCGTCGTCGCGCTTATAATGGTCTACCTCGGGTTCTGGGCATTCTAATCGCCTGTACGCAAAAGACAAAGTTATTATATACAACAAAAAGACCGTCGCAATCGGCGGTCTTTTTGTTGAACGGTTTTACTCGTTAACAGCTATCGTTTCGGCCTCGCCGATTTCTTTCTCCGGCGTGGTTTTACTCTTTTTGAGTTTTGCAAAGTACGAGACGGTAAAGCCGACCGCAAGCGCCATCCCGACGGTATCGGCAATGGGTGCGGACCACAAAATCCCCTCTATGCCCAAATAGACGGGCATTATGCAGATCAACGGAACAAAGCACACAATGTCGCGCACGAGCGACGTAAGGACGGCAAACACAGGCTTGCCCGAGGCTTGGAAGAATATCGACGACATTTTTATAACGCAGGTGAATGTTACGAGCATGAGGAATATCCTAAACGTCTTGCGCGAAAAATCCCAATAGTCGTCGGGGTTGGGAATATTTGTCGGCCTGCCGAATATCCCCGCTACCGCGTCGGGTGCCAGCTCAAACAGCAACGTCGAAATTACTCCCACCGTCACCGTGCAGAGCAATATAGATAAATACAGCCGTTTTACCCTATCTACATTATTCGCGCCGATATTGTAGCCTATAATCGGCTGACAGCCGAGCACTATGCCCACGACAATGTTTATAACAACGGTAAACACCTTGCTCTCTATGCCGATTACCGCAATCGGTATATCCACACCGTACTTGGACATGGCTCCGTACTTAGCGAGCATGATGTTGCACACAAGCGAGATTATTACTATCGTCATTTGCGTAATGAACGACGACATGCCAAGCTTGACCGCTTCCGCGAAGATCTTAAACCGCGGAACAAAGCTGTTTAAAGTCAGGCGGAAGGTCTTTGTGCGGAACAGATAAACAAAGCTTATTGCAAACGAAACTACCTGACCTATAACCGTCGCCCATGCCGCGCCCGCCATGCCGAAATGACAGACAAAAATGAAAATCGGGTCGAGAACGATGTTGACCGCCGCGCCCGCGAGCATGGACAGCATGGACCAGGCGGGACTGCCGTCGGCGCGGATGACGCCGTTTATCATGTTGGACAGCATG
>JAFLVF010000016.1 GCA_022508425.1 Clostridiales bacterium
CATGGTTGCTCCTATCGGCATAAGCGGCGACAATCCTTTGCACGAGGTCGTGCCACACAACGTCTCCGTCGGTAAGGTGAACAAACGCCACCGATTGAACGTCTTTTAATACTTCTTCCGCGTCGATCAGTCCGGACGGCGCGCCCTTTAGGTCTATTTGAGTTATATCACCCGTGACTATCGCACGGCTTCCCTCGCCGAACCGCGTCAAAAACATCTTCATCTGCTCGGGCGTCGTATTTTGCGCCTCGTCGAGTATCATGAACGCGCGCGACAACGTCCTACCACGCATATAAGCAAGCGGCGCAATCTCCACCGTTCCGCGCTCGATCAGCTTGTTGTAGTCGCCGCCGAACATTTCGCCGAGCGCGTCGTACAGCGGGCGCAGGTACGGATCGACCTTCATCTGCAAATCCCCGGGCAAAAACCCGAGTTTCTCACCCGCTTCGATAGCAGGCCGTGTCAGTATGATTCTGTCGACAAGCCCTTTCTTGACTGCGGCGGCGGCAAGCGCGACGGCAAGGTAGGTCTTGCCTGTTCCCGCAGGGCCTATCGCAAAGGTCAAAAGGTTGTTTCTGACCGCGTTGACAAACTGCTTCTGCCTGGCGGTGCGTGCGAATATCTTTTTGCCGTGGGCGTTTACCGTAACAACGTCGTCGAGGAGGCTGTCAACGCCATTCTCGTCGCTTGTCAGTATGTCGTAATACTGCCTGACAATCAACGGCGATATACTCTCTCCGCGCCCCACTGCGTCGCACAGCTTGTCCAGCAGCAGGCCGGCAAGCTCAGCTTTCGCACCCGCAATCTCTATGCCGTCGCCGGACAGTCTGACGGTGACGCCGCACAGCTTTTCTATTATGTCGAGGTTGGCGTCGTATGTTCCGAATACGGCGCGAAGCTCGTCACTTTGTATAGTTTTTCTCAAAAACCGATTTTCTCCGTAACTGATTTTGTTATGCGGCCTTACGCGCCGATTGATATGCGCGCTTCGCCGCTCAAAAACACATGTATTTCATACATTCCGCCCACGCTCTCGTTGACAGTGTAAGTAGCGTCAAACATCCCATCCGTCATTTCGGATTCTCTCGCCTTGCTCGCGGCAAAATCCTTTGCGACTGCGTCGACGTCGCGTTCCACCTCGACAGGCGACGTTTCGTAATATCGGTACGAAGTGATATACAGCGGTATCAACACGTCATAGTTTGCAGTTGACGCAACGGTTTCATACGACGAATAAGGAGAATGCGGCTCAAACATGGTAAACCCGAATATGCCGACGCTCGTCTTTTTGACAAAGTTGCCCGTTCGCCGATACTCTACGGCAGTACTCGCTATGCGCGCGGTGTATACAATAGAGACATCGCCGTATATATCACCGTCAAGCTCGTCTACGTACAGCAATTCGCCCGCCGTAGAGTACACACTGCCGTCCGCGAGAATATCTCCCGCTTTGACGATGTCGCCGCGCTTGACGGTGGCCGTGCCGTGCCGCATGACTATGCGCGTCACGATAGCGTCGTACTTCGCAACGTACGTAGTGCTCGTCTCGTGCACGGTATAGTCGTCCGATTCGAGCACGCGGATTTTCAGCGTAGTGCCGATTACTTCCGCGGAGGAATCCGCTACGCCGTCCAGAGTATTGACAACCGCCGCTATGGATTTGCCGTCGACAACGGACTTTTTTGCGCCTGATTTGATTCCGGCGCTTTCAAGGACGCTCGCTATCGCCGCGTCCGAAATTCTGTCGTTTCCGTCAATCTCCACACGCCAAATGTATGAGTATGAAATGTTCACAGCGAACGCCGCGCACAACGCGCCTACCGTCAAACCTATCCGCGCAGGGATAAAAGCAAGAAGTCGCGTCAATCCGTACGAATCGCCTACCTTAAAATTATAACACATTTGCTCCAAAATAGCAATAGCTTTAGCCATGTCTTTTTTTCGTATTTTGAAGCGCACGATTTTGCCGTTTTTTTCCATGTCGGTAACGTCGATGCCCTCGCGACCGAACTTAGAAGCAATCTCGGAGCCGCCGCCCTCCACCGTCAGCTCGACGCGCGGCAAAAAGCCGCTGTTCCTATAGCCGAAGCCGTTTCTGTTATTTTTGAGCGCGTGCCTGATTTTCCCGTAAACCTTGAGCCGCGATTGTCGGCGTTGCTCTGCTCTCCGCTCTCTTTCTGCGTCGATTTGGGCGCGCCTGGTCGCTTTTTGCCTATCCGCGGCGGCCTTTTGCTCTGCACGGAGCTTTTCGGTCTCGGATTTACGCCGTTTGATTTCGGCTTTTCTGTCCTTTGCTTTCTTCGCCGCGTCGCGGCGGGCGTTTTCATCGCTTTTCATAGATCCTTTACCGCAACCCCGTCTATCCTTCCGACGATGGAAACGCAATCGTCCGAAAGCTCTTTTACGCTCATACCGCTGCCCGTTACGGTTAGAACGGTCTTGCGGCTCCTGAAAATCATCTCGTCTCCGTCCACCTTGATAGGCCGCGCGCCCTCGATATAAATGGCGTTGCGACCGAAAAGCACGACCTGGAACTTAAATTCCGACGTACCGCCGAATACATTTGCCGCTTGTCCGATAAAACTCATACCGTCATATAATATGAGTTACGCGTGCGGAATATGAAGCATACGACCTTTGCCGAGCCACAAAAAAATCGCCGTAAGTTTTCCTACGGCGACATATTTTCTCATGCATTAAGCGCGTTCGACGATTATTCTGTCGCGGGTGACGCGCGTTATTCGCACGCGCTCGCCTGCACTGATGGGCGTTTCGCTATACACGACAAGGTTGATATCGTTGATAGTCGCACTGCCCGTAAGGTTTATGGGCGATATCGCTATGCCGACGCTGCCCGCGGCAAGCGTGCCGAACTTGCGACTGCGCTCCCTCGCCCGACCTATTCTCGACGCGTTTAGCCAATCGCGTTTGCATATAACTACGGATACGATGTGCACGACGTAGATTACAATCACTGTCAAGAACACAAACCAAAAGGCCTGCGCCACCGTTCCGTGGAGGGTATGCGTGACAAAAGCCGCAACGACAAGCAACAATCCGAGAGTATAGCCGAGCTTGTGCATGGGCTGAAAGAACTCCGCCGCAAATAGCACAATCCCCGTCACCCAGAGACTCATCGTCAATATGTTAGCCGAGACAATGAGCTCGACGATGCCCTTCCAAATGCTCATGAATTATGCTTTTAGTATGGCGTTGTAATAGAAAAGTACTTGCTGGGCATATCCTGCGAGTTCGCCGTACTTGTCCATAAGGCGTTGGCGCACCTGGAATTCTGTTTCGGAGCCTATGCGTTGCGTCTTTAGCATCCAAGTATCGATGGGAAAAACCTCTAACCTGCCGAGCGCGAACAGGCTGACGCAGTCCGCCACCTTTTGCCCGACGCCGGGCAACGACAACAACATTTTCTGCGCATCCGGTGTGCGCGCAGAGTACATGCGCGACAGTATGTCGGTATCGGCGCAAATCTTAGCGGTTTTGGATATGTACTGCGATCTGTAGCCGCAGCCGATGGCGTCAAGCTGTCTTACGGGAATATCCGCAATCTGCTCGGGCGTGGGAAACACACCGCCGAACTGTGCGCAGAGCATTTTTATGATAGTCTTGATGCGCGGAATATTGTTGTTGGCCGAAATAATAAACGAAATGATCGTTTCGAACAGCGGCTGATGCAAAATTCTAAGCGCGCCGCAGCTGTCGAGTGCAGGCCGCAATTCTTCAAACCTCGACAGCTCGCGCTTGATGCGGGCCACATCGCGGTCAAGATTGAAATAGTTGACAAAATAATCGACAGCCGGCGTTTCGATAATCACATAGTTTCCGGAATGGTAAAGACGGCACGAATGACCACCCGACCTGACGGTGTACTCGTCGTCGTTACGCTCGTACCGGAAAAGCTGGCCGCACTCAAGCGTCGCTTTCACGTCCAAGTTTTCTATCCCTACTATTATTCGTCCTGCTTCCGTCCTATACATTTTCCTGTTTCTCCTGTTTTGACCGCGCTTTGTACGGCACGCAGTCAAATCACACGATTATTCGAAATACGGTTTATATTACAAAAAAAGGGCTTTTGTCTGCCCTTTTGCTTGTCTTTGCCTACATTATTGAGCGACCGGGTAAACACTCACTTGCTTGCGGTCACCTTTATTCTCGAACTTGACCTTGCCGTCGACCAGAGCGAACAGCGTGTCGTCGCCGCCGCGCCCGACGTTCTCGCCGGGATGCACCTTTGTGCCGCGCTGACGAATGAGAATATTGCCCGCCAATACGAATTGACCGTCCGCACGTTTGACGCCGAGGCGTTGTGCGTTACTGTCTCTGCCGTTCTTGGTCGAGCCGCCGCCTTTCTTATGTGCAAATAACTGAATATTAATAAACATTTCGTTTAACCTCCGTTTTAATGAATTTGGGATACCCTTGCTCCAAATCGTTTAGTCCGACCGTAAGCGCACGGAGTATCACATCGATGTCGTGGCGAAGCTCGCACTCCGCTTTGACGTAAAACTCGAATTCGCCGTCATCGTCATTGCGCTTATACTCTACGTCGCGCGTTATATCCGCTATTGCAAGGTACGCCGTTTGGACCAAAGTCGACACGGCCGCACAAACAATATCTTTACCGCTCTCCGCCTGTCCGCAATGACCGATTGCCCTAACCTTGACTATCTTGTCGTTCTCGTAAAAGAACGTTACCGTAGTCATGCGATGGTTTCGATCTTGATGCGCGTATAGTTTTGGCGATGACCTTGCTTTTTGCGCACGTTCTTCTTTGCCTTATACTTGAAGACAATCACCTTCTTGCCTTTGATGTGTTTTACGACAGTCGCGGCAACGGTCTTGCCCTCAACGTCGGCGCCGACCTTGATTTTGTCGCCGTCGCCCATCAAGAGGGCCTTCAAGTTGACGGTAGCACCCGGCTCGACGTCGAGGTGCTCGACGTCGATGACGTCGCCCTCGGTGACACGGTACTGCTTTCCGCCCGTTTCGATAATAGCAAACATAGCATAACCTCCGTTTAGTATTCGCCGTGGGGGTTTTCGGTTTTACATTTTCTAAAAGCCGAAATTAGAACCCTTTCCGAGCGGTTCATTGCGATTATACCATATTGCAAAATATAAGTCAAGCAATTTGATTACTTGCCGAAATAAATTTTGAGACAATATTATTGAGCGTCGAGGTCTGTAAACACCGCATCGTATGGGCGTTACGGCAGACTTACACCTCGAATTCGCCGTTGAGTGCGACGAGCGCGCGCTCGAAATCGGCGTTTGATACGCCGAGAATGATGTTTATCTCGGACGCGCCCTGGTCTATCATTCTCAAGTTGATGTTGGCGGTGGACAGTCTGCTGATAGCTCGCGCCGCCGTGCCCGGTCGAGATTTCATGCCGTGCCCCACTATCGCAATAAGCGCTATATCGGTGGTCAAGCTGATGTGGTCGGGATTGACTTCGGTTTTGACGGCGTCAATCAAAGCATTTGCCGTATTGTCGTCCACTGCGGAGAATACGACGGTCATCGAGTCTATACCGCTCGGCACATGCTCGACCGATATGCCAAACCGTTCAAAACATGACAGCACCTTTCTTATGAAACCGACCTCGGTATTCATCATCGTCTTGTCAAGATACAACGAGTAGAAATCGCGCTTGCCCGCAATCGCCGTAATCGGCGAGCGACGCTTGCATTCGTACTTGCCGGCGAGGAAATCGTCGGTAGGCACGATTTTTGTCCCGATCGAGCCGAGGTTGAATGTGTTCAGAATATGAATGGGGATGTTCGCCTTGCGCACGGGGAATATCGATTCGGGGTGCAGAACATTGGCGCCCATGTACGCGAGCTCTCTAAGCTCGTCGTACGTCACGATATCGAGAAGCGCCGCGTGCGGCACGGTGCGCGGATCGCACGTCATAAACCCGTCGACATCGGTAAAGTTCTCATATACGGACGCCCCGACGGCGCGCGCGACGATTGCGCCGGTTATGTCCGAGCCGCCGCGCGAGAACGTAACGATATTCCCGTTAGGGTCGCTTCCGTAAAAGCCGGGCACGACCGCGCGGCCGTATTTCTTCAGAGCTTCCGCGCAACGCCTTTCCGTGCATTCGTCGTCATAGAACGAACCGCTACGAAAAACAACCATGCCTTCCGCGTCGACAAAATCATAACCGATGTATTCCGCGAGCATTTTCGCGCACAGATACTCGCCGCGCGACACTATATAGTCATAGCTCGCGTTGGACAGCCTGCCTTCTATCTCGGCAAACTCGTCATCGAGTAAATTCTCTTTCAGCCCCAGCCCGTTGACGAGCGTAATAAATCTCGCTTTGACAAGCGAAAAAACCTCGCCGCGCTTTGACGGTTCGGCTTTGTACACTTCGGCGAGCATATCGGTCATCTTATTCTCGCCCGGTGCCTTGCCGGGCGCGGAAACGACTACAAATCGCCGTTCCGGCTCGGACATGATGATATTCTTTACGGTGCGGATGCTCTCGACAGTCGACATCGACGTTCCGCCGAATTTAACAGCTTTCATGGTAAACGCGCATACTCCGTATTTATATATTCGCGATTTCGACTATTTGACATAATTACTTTATGCGCCGCGCCTCGACATAAAATCTTTTCTCCTCGGCCTCGCCGAGCGAAAATGTTTTCTTGGGCAAAACACCGCCGTAAACGACCGCCGGAAACAGCTCGTTCTTTTCCATGCCGCGCATTTTGATACCGAAGTGTCCATCGCGCTTGAGCGCTCCGTCGCCGTGAACATATTCGATGCTCCCGCCGAAATGCTTGACAAACGTTTCGCAAAACTTGTCTACAGCCTTTATAGCCTCTATCTTGTCGTCGGGCACCGATACTTCTATAGGATTGGGCGCGTAAATCGTCGTCGTCGCACTACCCTTTACCGCCGACTTGAAGCTGTCCAAGAACATGACGGGATCGTCAACCTTGACCAGCCTGTGTATGGGTTCGAACACAAGTCCCTCGTCGTAAATATTGACTATTTCGACGAGCGCCCTGCCGTTTAACGGCGTAGAATGGTGCGTAGCGCAATATTTGGCGGTGGCAAGCGAATGATTGCCGTCGCCGACAAGCGCGAACAGCGGCGCGCCGTACTTGGCCGTAGACTGTTCTATAAGCCTATTCACGGCGGCGCTAAGCTCCGTCGTTTCTGCAATAAGCTCACCTTTTATATGTCCGCCGCCGCCCTTGAGTTCTCCGTCGTACAACGTCGTCTTTTTCGCCGCCGAAACCGCGCCGAACAGGACGTTTTCGGGATCGTCGACGAGCAGCATTATATGCGGCAACTCGATATCGAGCGCCTCGCGTATCTTGACGCGCGGAGGTATGCGCTCTTCTATCGTGCGCTCGGACGCGCGAATAAGCGCGGTATTCCCCACGGCGTACTCGTAGTCGCTCAAATCAACGGAAGCGACTATGCCCCGCCGCGTCCTGCCGTACATTGTCGTGCGCGTTACCGCTACCGTTCCTCTCACTGCGTGAAATCTGTCGTTGGCGGCGGCGCTCGACTTTATCTTGCGTATGCGCTCGTCCGCCTCGGCCAAAAAGCACTCTGGCAAAACGTAATCGAGCGCGGAGTGCGGCGGCAAAACCTTTTCAAGCTCCGTCCAATACTCGGGCATGGATGAAAATTGGTCGCACGCAACAACGGCGAAGTCACCGACATCGCCGTTGGGAATTAAAATTTCGTCATTAAAGTATATCACAATCTCAGATTGATTTTTCGATTTCGTCACAGTAGCTGTTAATACTCCACTCTTTCCGTAATCTAAATTTATAGCCTTAATATCAAAAGTCAAACCGTGGCTATTATTACCACAGCCCCACGGCAAGCGCCCATATGAGGATTGCCGAGCCGAGCGCAAGTAGCTTCCAGCCGATATTGTGAACAAATACGGCTTTCATGAACGCTACGAATTTGTTTTGCTTCTTTGTTTCTTCTTGACGTTCCATGATTACTCCTTCTTGCTCTTGCGCTTCTTCTTGCTGTCGTTAGATTGAGTAGCTTTCAGTCCGTAGACCTGCTCGAGGTGGTCGGTGAGCATCTGCGAATCGTAGTAGCGCGTAATCACGCCGTGCTGTGCCACCGAAATTACTCCCGTCTCCTCCGAAACGATGATGGCGGTAACGTTGTAGTTCTCCGTCACGCCTATCGCGGCGCGGTGGCGTGTGCCGAGCTCTTTGTCTATCGCATTGGACTGCGAGAGCGGCAAGAAGCATCCTGCGGCGACTATCCTGTCCCCGCGCACGAACACAGCGCCGTCGTGAAGGGGCGCCTTGGTATTGAATATGCTTTCCAACAGCGGATAAGAGAGTACGGCGTCGAGCTTGGTGCCCGAATCGATTATATGCTCGGGCATGCTCTGCGTTGCAATAACGATGAGCGCGCCGACGTTTCTCTTTGCCATGTTCTGCGAAGCGCGAACGATGTCCGCAATCGTCGCGTGCAACTCCTCGTCGGATACGTTGTATTCTGTCGTATACGAGTCATGCACCTCGCGCGGCGAAGCGAGACGAAGCAACCCACGCCTTGCTTCTTGCGGAAAAAGCAAGATGACCGCTATCAGCACCAACACGACGGAATACGACATAACCCTGCCTATTACGGTAAAGCCGAGCGCGTCGGCCGAAAGCACCACGCCCACCAACGCTACAGGCAACAAATACCACACCAATTTGATGGCGTTGTTGCGTTTTAAGAAGACAATCACGCCGTAAATGAGAAACGCAGTAAGAATGACATCCAAGACGCATGCTACGGGTGACGTTGTCAGCTTATTGTAAATTTTGTCGAAAAATTCCATAATTCTATACTCTGAATTATTATACATTATTATTTTTTTGTTTTCAATTGTTTTAATGTAATTTTTCAAAATAAATGTGAATTTTTGCCCGATATATCCCACACTCGCCCATTTACGCGAATTTATGTGCCAAATAAATGAATAAATTGTTAACAAATTTTCAAAAAGACTTGATTTTTCGGATAACATAAGTTATAATATATCTTAGATTGGAATATTACGAGGGAGTCATGGCAAAGAAAGACAGTAAAAAGCCCGAAAAGCCCGCCGACGAAATGGGGTCCGAGAAGATAGACAAAAAAGCCAAATCGGACAAAAAAGCCCCCGCGGACAAGAAGGACAAGAAGGACAAGAAAAATAAAAAAGGCGGAGATCCTGCGGCGAACGGCGCGGGCGGTCAAACCACGCCTTTGGCCAATATGTCGCCCGAGCAAATGACGATGGCGCAGATTGAGCAGTCGCTCAAAGAAAGCACCGATCCCGAAGCTCGGCTCAAGAAGCTTCGCAGCCCTGTCAATGTCAGGAGCTGCCTTCTCAACGTGCTCTTTCTGATTGTAATGACGCTTGCCATCGTGATTATATGGTGCGTAGTTGCAGTCGACAAATTCAACTTCGTCACAGTCGTCAAAGACATGTCCTCACAATTCGGAATCACACAGGGCTTCCAATGGCTGTGGTCGCAGATAAGCGGTTGGTTCCATTGATTACACCAATATCAAACGGCGGTTGCAAAATGCAACCGCCGTTTTTCGTGCGTGATTTCTGTTTATACTGCCCCGCCGTCGAGTCTACTCATCTTTGGGAGGATCGGGATAGTCGGAGAACGGATCGTTGTTGTCGGGAGCCGTGCCGCCCTGCGCTCCCGATCGATCGTTGTTTGGAATACCCGGGAAGATGTCGTCGAACGGATTACTCACCTGCTTGATATCGATATAGATATTGTCACTGTTTTTGTCCTCGTAGTCGACGCCGAAGACCGCCATCTTGATATTCTTGGGCGGAATCGTAACGGGTTTGTACTTCTTGCCCAAATATGCCGCGACTGCCGTTAGCCCTATCGCCGCGAGCACAAGAACACCTATTACAATCAAATCCCACACCCACGCCTTGGTAAGGATATCCGTATTGGGAAAGTTGGCGCGGTCGTGTGTCACGACGGACAGGAATTGCCCGTCGGTCAGACTCTTTGTCACGAGCGTAGTCGCCGTCGCCATTTTCGTGCCGTAATCGGGATGGATGCGCTCGAGATTTTCAAGCGTATCGTATTGAGTAAACGCAACGTTCTCGCCCGTGTACGACTCGTTGTCGGCAAATCCGAAGGTCTCCCAATTACCGCCGATTATGCCGAGCGTAGGTATGCCGTGATTGAAGAATGTCGGATACAGCGCGCCCATAGCCCAATGGTAATACGGAACACCGTTGAGCGCGCTCATGCCGGTGATATACGGCGACTTTTGCGTAACGCTGTATATATTGAGCTTGTTCTCTTGCGCGACGCGGCCGAACAGTTCTTCGCGCTTTGTAGGGCGCGCGTCCGAAAAGGCGTACACATTGTCCGCGCCTATCCTGTCGAGCTCTATCATGCACACGATATTGGCAATTTCGTCATCCAACGAGTCTATGAACCTGCTAACGCCCACATTCGAAGTCGCCGACGCGCCGAAGAATACGAAAGTCACGTCAAAATCGAGCGACAAATCGTTCGTTTTGAAATATTCGGCTATTGCAAGCAACGTCGCAACGCCGGTGCCGTTTGCCAACGCACCGTTTGAATAATTGAGAATGGATTCGGGATCGTCGGCGTCTACGGGCAAAGCGTAACAGTTGTCGTAGTACGCGCCGACTATTACGTTTTTCGCGTCGGGTACGCCCGAGCGGTGTACTGCCGTAACGTGCCGACTGTAGAATGTCGACGTACTGCTCACGACTACGGAAAACTCAATCGCATCTACGTCGTCCTCGGCATAACCGTAAGATAAAAGCTCGTTCTCGATATAGTCTGCGGCATGCCATTCGGCTTCGGTGCCCATCGTCCTATCCACTCGCCCGTCCGCCAGGAAATCTTCGAGTTTGTTTTCAAGTGTTTCGACCGAGATGTCGAATTGCGGATCGGACGTGTCGTACTTGGGCGCACCCGCGTCCGCGCACGCGACGAGAGTAAAGCACACCGCGGCGATCGAGAGTATCATAAATAAAATTCCGAAAATCTTTTTCATGATAAACTCTCCGTTATGCCGCAAGGCTTGTAATTAGGCTGACAATGGCGGCCAAACCGTACGCGGCGAGGAAGGCCCCCATAATATACATTGCGACTTGTCTAAAGCGCGACTTGTCGACATAATCCATTTTGAACGCATACCACAGATACAGCGCAACGGCTCCCAACGTTATCACCGGATCGATAATCGTATTTATGACGGGCGCATACAGCGGTACCGCGATATATATGAACTTGATTGCAAAGAGTAAAATATTGGCGGCAATAACCGTAAGACACACGCCGTACCTAATCGACGCTATATCGCCGCCCACCTTGATTGAGAGCGAGCGAAAAACAAACCAGGCCAACAAATAAAACACCACTGTCGGGATTATTCCGCCCAGGAAGAACGCCCAAACGTCATTTGCAAACCACGCCGCCAATGTGAGATTATATCCGTAATACGCGAGATCTCCGCGCATGACGTACATCGACATAGCGCAGTAGCTCAAATATACAAATATTCCAATGACAGCCATCGGCAGTTTCTTTTTTGCTATATTTATCAAAACAACCTCCGTGATCAGAGTCATCAAGCCTATGCCTGAACTATTACCGACACCAGCGCGTCGTACTGCGACATCGCGCCGGACTTGTATCCGTAGTCCGCGCTTGCGAGCAAATCGACAATGCGCTTTAGCCTAACGCGCGAAAATTTTGCGCCGTCCGCTTTCAACCGCCCTATCTGATTGGGCTTTACGCCGAGATCGGGCAAACCGTCGGGATCTACCACCGCCGCAAAAATTCGCTTGAACCGATTGTAAAGAAGTGTAAACGCCGCAGTCAAATCGTTGTTCTTCGCCATGCCGTCGACTATCTCGAGCGCATGCAACCGATTTTCGGCAAGAATGCTGTCGGCAAGCTCGAACACAACGAATTCGACGTCCGCCTTGACCGTCGCCGCAACATCCGCTTTTTCGACTACGCCGCCCGGCGATTTCTGCGATACGAGCTTTTTCGTTTCGGTGTTTATTCGCGTCATGTAGCCGCCGCACCGCGCGTACAGCTCGTCGACCGCCGATTGATCTATGGTGACGCCCGCACCGTCGGCAATCGATTTGATAAAAACTTCGGCATGTCGAACGGGTAAGCGGTTGCAAACGACAGGCTCCGCCCCATTGGGAATTTCCACCGTCGCAGAATGCCCCCAACTGTCGTGCGGAACAAGCACCGCAACGACGAGGACGGCCTGCGGATTGGGATTGCCGAGATACTGCTCTATCACGCCTGCGTCGACCTTGCCGCGCGCCACAACTACGCGGTAGTCGCTCATTACGGGAAGCCGCGCAAGCTCTTCGATCAATTCGTCTTGCTTTTGAAATTCTTTGTCGGTATTATTGAATTCAGGAAACGCCGAAACAAGCCCACCGATCAATGTCACGGCGCGCTCGATCAGAAAGTCGTCGTCGCCGAACGCGCAATAGCACGGCTTGGGCTTACTCGACTTTAAGTGCTTTTTCAGTTCGACGAATTCCATGCGTCAATTATAATACAACTTCGAAAATAAATCAAGCGTTTGTATTACCATTGCCTCATGGGTTGTTTTTAAGATTAATTATCGATTTTCGTCACAGTATATTGGACAGATACGGAATACTGTCGAGTAGGACGTCGTCGATATAGTTGATTGCCGATTGTACGAATATCACCGCGTCGTTGAAGTTGTCGGTCTTGACGACGGCATACAGACTGACGATTTTGTCGTCGAAGTTTCTGACAGTGTTGTGGTTTTGAAGCAGTAACAGCTTCTTCTTACCCTTCTCCCACTTGTCGGCGACGGCCTTACAGAGTTCGACCGTTTCTTCGTTGTCGACATGCTCTTCGTGCATCAGAATGCTTTCCGACACGCGCTCGAGATCGTGCTGAAGCCCCGAATAGAATGAGTTCACAAAAACTATTTCGCTTATCATTGCGGCGAGCACGATTGCGAATACGACGAGTATTGTAACGAGTTTTTTCATGCTTTACCGCCTCACCAATTATCGCCGCCGGATATAGCGAGCTTAGAGCAAAACGCCTTTTGCTTTTTGGGTGAAAAGTATGCATTGCCGTCCTGCCTGATATCGGCGTACAGCAAATCGGATATTTTAAGGCCTTTTTCGCCGATAACGTCCTCGAGCTCACGGATATTCGTGCCCGTCAACTTGATATTCTGTTCGTTTATCTTGCCGTCCACGACAAGCTCGAGCGGCAAAAGTGCCTTTTGCTCTTGTCCGTCTGATTGTGTGTTTTCGCTCTTTCTGCTCTTTTTATCCTCTTCTCCGCCGCCTTGCTGTTGTTCCTTTTCCACAACGCACAGCTTGCCGTTGGTTTCGAATATGGCATACGCTATCTGCGTGATATCGGCATAACCCGCCGTCCGCACCGCTTCGATAATGTCGTCCATATTCATGTTTAGCTTTTGCAAATTTTCGTATACGACGCCGTCCGGATTGATGACGATGACGCTGCTGCCGCTTAAGAGTTTTCTGACTTTGAGCGACTTCCGCGATATAAAGGACAGTACAATAGCGAGCGTCGCGAGCGTGACAATCGGTATAAGCCCGTAATACAGCGGTATATACGGATCGTTCATAGGGATACACGCCACTTCGGCTATAATGAGCGTTATTACAAGCTCGAAAGGTTGCATTTCGCCTATCTGGCGCTTACCCATCAACCTTATCACGAAAAACACAACCGCAAACGTGATAATCGATTTAAGCATTACTACAAACATGGTCGTAGTATAAGCCTTATACGAAAAATAATACTTCCACGCCGCACATTGCCTTCCCCGATTTGGGGCATTCGCATGCGCGTGGTGGCCGACGCTTTGCGTCAAACGTCGGTTATCCTCAGAAAAAAGCCCGCTTCTTTTGTTAGAAGCAGGCTTATCATCTATAATATTCTTTTTAGGTGCTCGCCCGTTTTGCTCTCTTTGACTTCGGCGATTTTTTCGGGCGTGCCGCACGCGACAACCTTGCCGCCGCCGTCGCCACCGCTCGGACCTAAGTCAATTATATGGTCGGCACACTTGATTACGTCCAGGTTATGCTCTATCACGACCACCGTGTTGCCGTTGTCGACGAGGCGCGAGAGAATTTCGATTAGCTTTTCTACGTCCGCCGAATGCAGCCCTGTCGTCGGCTCGTCGAGAATATACAAAGTATTGCTCGTCGCAACCTTGCTAAGCTCTGTCGCGAGCTTTACGCGCTGCGCCTCGCCGCCCGACAGCGTTGTCGCAGGCTGACCGAGCTTAACGTACCCTAGCCCTACGTCCAGCAATGTGCCGAGCTTACGCTTCAGTGTCGGAATGTTCTTGAAAAATTCGTACGCTTCTTCCACCGTCATATCGAGAACATCGGCAATCGATTTGTCGCGATAAGCCACTTGCAGAGTCTCGCGGTTGAATCGTTTGCCGTGGCAAACGTCGCACGGCACGTATACGTCGGGCAGGAAGTTCATTTCTATTCGAATTATGCCGTCGCCCTCGCAGTTTTCGCACCGTCCGCCGCGAACGTTAAACGAGAATCTGCCCGAATTGTACCCGCGTTCCTTTGCCGCAGGGGTTTCGGCGAACAGATCGCGTATGGTCTGCATCGCGCCCGTATAAGTCGCAGGATTGGAGCGCGGCGTTCTGCCTATCGGGCTTTGATCGATGTTGATGACCTTGTCTATCTTGTCGAGCCCGTCTATACCCTCCACCTTGCCGACGCGCTGTTTTACGGCATTGAACATATTAGCCGCCGCCGGATACAGCGTTTGATTGACAAGCGACGACTTGCCACTGCCCGACACGCCCGTAACGGCTGTAAACACGCCGAGCGGTATCTTGACAGTGATATTGTCAAGGTTGTTCTCACACGCGCCACGAACGGTAATATAGCTGTCTGCCATTCTGCGCTCTTTCGGCACGGCTATCTTTCTCTCGCCCGACAAGAACTTTCCGGTAACCGAGCCGGACTGTATTATATCGTCGACAGTACCTTGAGCGACGACGTTGCCGCCGTGCACACCCGCGCCCTCGCCTATGTCGACTATATGGTCGGCGGAACGCATCGTTTCCTCGTCGTGCTCTACGACAATCAGCGTGTTACCGAGGTCGCGCAGACTCTTGAGCGTATCAATCAGTTTTGCATTGTCGCACTGGTGCAGGCCTATACTCGGTTCGTCGAGTATATACAACACGCCCGACAGTCCCGATCCGATCTGTGTGGCGAGCCGAATGCGCTGAGCCTCGCCGCCCGAAAGACTGACCGCACTGCGCGACAGCGTAAGGTATTCGAGCCCCACGTTAATCAGGAAGTCAAGCCGCGCCCTGATTTCTTTGAGTACGCGCTCGGCGATAATCGCCTTTGACTGCGACAGCTCGAGTGCCGAGAAGAATTCTCTCAGCCTTTTCACGGGCAACGAGCACAGCTCATCGATATTCTTGCCGGCTACTTTAACGGACAACGCTTCTTTTTTGAGCCGCTTTCCGCCGCAATCGGGGCAAGGCTGGGAATTGGTAAACCTGCTTATTCGCCAGCGCACGCCGTCGCTGGTAGTTTCGGCGAGCCGCCGTTCCAAAAACGGCACTATGCCCTCGTATGATATACGTTCGCTGCGGTGATAATGCCCGGTCATATATTCTACTGTAATGGACTCGTCGGTAGCATAGAGAATTATGTCTTGAATCTTTTTGCTAAGCTTTTTGAA
Source organism: Clostridiales bacterium (assembly GCA_022508425.1). Lineage (GTDB taxonomy): Bacteria > Bacillota > Clostridia > Christensenellales > Pumilibacteraceae > Anaerocaecibacter. The sequence continues at coordinate 15,783 of JAFLVF010000016.1, forward strand.
AGGGGTTTTGAGCGAGAAATCATACTTCTTGGCAAGCGCCGTAAAGCACTGCTCGAAATGCGGCGTGTTGTCGAGCTGGCCTCCGTCAAGCAGATCCATAGGCGACGAATCGCCGAAAAACAGCAATTCGGGATCGACTTTTGTAATAAAGCCGAGGCCGCTACACGTCGGGCATGCGCCCCACGGACTGTTAAACGAGAACAATCTGGGCTCGACTTCCGCAATGGACAGCCCGCAGTTGCCGCATGTGTATTTTGTGTTGAACAACTGCTCGGTATCGTCATAAAACGCAATCACGAGCCCGTCGGATAATTTAAGCGCCGTTTCCACCGAGTCGGTCAAGCGCTGTTGTATGCTGTCGTCGATGACAAGCCTATCCACAACGACGGATATGTCGTGTTTGGAGTTTTTGTCGAGCTTGATTTCCTCGTCGAGGCTGTAGATGTTTCCGTCGACACGCATGCGCGAATAACCCGATCTCTTGAAATCCTCGAACAGCTTGACATACTCGCCCTTCTTACCGCGAATGACCGGCGAAATAATCATGACGCGCGTGTCTTTGGGCAACGCCATAATTTTATCCACTATCTCGTCTACGGTCTGCTGATGGATTTCCGCACCGCACTCTGGACAGTAAACGTCGCCCACGCGCGCAAACAATAGACGCATGTAGTCGTAAATCTCCGTGACCGTACCCACCGTCGAGCGCGGATTGCGCCCCGTGGTCTTTTGATCTATCGATATCGCGGGGGACAGTCCGTCTATGCTGTCTACGTCCGGTTTGTCCATCTGGCCCAGGAACTGCCGCGCATACGATGAGAGCGACTCGACGTACCGCCGCTGGCCTTCCGCGAATATAGTGTCGAAAGCGAGCGACGTTTTGCCGCTGCCGGACAGTCCCGTAAACACTATTAGCTTGTTTTTGGGAATGGTGAGGTTGATATTTTTGAGGTTGTTTTCTCGTGCGCCTTTTATGACAATTTCGTATCTGTTATCGTCCACTTCATTTCTCCGTGTATGATGCGAATTAGCCGCGTTTTGTCGTTTTTTTGGTCTTGTCGATACTGCGCTGTAACGAGCGTAGCTCTGCAATCTTGTCCCTGTACATAATAGCCGATTCGAAATCAAGCTCCTTGCTCGCCGCCGCCATCAACTTTTTGAGCTTGTCGAGCTCTTTGTCGACATCCTTAATTTCCACGCGCGTGTCGCGGTGCGTTATTTCTATGGTGTTCTTTATCGGCTTGATTATCGTCTGCGGCGTAATGCCGTGGTCGGCGTTGTACTGCATTTGAACCTTGCGCCGCGACTCGGTCTCGTCGATTGCTCTTCTCATCGAGTTTGTAACTACGTCGCCGTACATAATCACCCTGCTGTCGCTGTTTCTTGCCGCGCGACCTATCGTCTGTATCAGCGATGTCTCCGCCCGCAAAAAGCCTTCTTTGTCGGCGTCGAGAATGGCCACGAGCTTGACTTCGGGTATATCGAGCCCCTCGCGCAAAAGGTTAATGCCGACGAGCACGTCGAAGTCTCCGCGCCGAAGCGAGTTGATAATCGTCACGCGTTCCATAGTGTCTATATCGCTGTGCAGGTATTTTACTTTGACGCCTTGCTCGGCGAGATAGTCGGTAAGGTTTTCGGCCATACGCTTTGTAAGAGTTGTTACGAGCACACGACCCTCGATTGCAACCGTATCTTTGATTTCGGTGAGCAGATCATCTATCTGGCCCTTGGTCGGCTTGACGGTCACCGGTGGGTCGACAAGCCCTGTCGGGCGTATTATCTGCGGCGTGAACTTGCCGTCAGTCAGTCCCAATTCGTACGGTGCGGGCGTCGCCGAAACGTACACGACCTGTCCCACGCGCGCGCGGAACTCTTCGAACTTGAGCGGACGGTTGTCAAACGCCGCCGGCAGCCTGAATCCGTAATCCACAAGCGCCGTCTTTCGAGCTTTATCCCCATTGTACATACCGCGCAATTGCGGGATAGTCATGTGACTTTCGTCAATGAACATCAAAAAATCGCGTGGGAAATAGTCGAGTAGCGTAAACGGCGGCACGCCCGGCGCACGCCCGTCGAAGTAGCGCGAATAGTTTTCTATACCCGAGCAATAGCCTATTTCCTTCATCATTTCGATGTCGTAGCGCACGCGCTCGCCTATCCTCTGCGCCTCGATAAGCTTGTGATTGTCGATGAAGAACTTGACCTGTTCCTCGCAGTCACGCTCTATCTGCTCGATTGCCGACAGCATCTTCGTATGTTCCACTGCGTAGTGACTCGCCGGGAATATTGCGGCATGCGCGAGCTTTGCAACGATATTGCCGGACACCGCGTCAAACTCGCACAGCCCGTCTATCTCGTTGCCGAAGAATTCAACGCGTATACCGTGCTCGGACATGCTCGCCGGGAAGATATCGACGGTATCTCCGCGCACGCGGAAATTGGTACGCTCGGGTGCAAGGTCGTTTCTCTTATAGTTGATATCTATTAGCCGAGATATGAGCGCGTCGCGGCTCATTTTGTCGCCCGGACGCACTGACAGCGCGAGGCGGTAATACTCCTCGGGCGCGCCGAGACCGTAAATGCACGAGACCGACGCGACTATGAGCGTGTCGCGCCGCTCGTGGAGCGAGCATGTCGCGCTGTGTCTAAGCTTATCTATCTCGTCGTTTATGGCAAGGTCTTTCTCGATATAAGTATCAGTCGACGGGATATACGCTTCCGGCTGAAAGTAATCGTAATAGCTGACGAAAAATTCAACGCGGTTTTCGGGAAAAAACTCACGGAACTCGTTGCAAAGCTGCGCGGCAAGAGTTTTGTTGTGCGCCAAAACGAGCGTCGGACGTTGCACACGCTCTATCACATTCGCCATAGTAAAGGTTTTGCCGCTGCCTGTGACGCCTTTCAGCACCTGTGCCGCGAGCCCGTCCTCTATACCGTCCGCGATTTCCTTTATGGCCTCCGGCTGATCGCCCGTCGGTTTGTATTTGCTGTGCAGCTTGAATTGCATTTATCTATCCCCTGATCTACGTACCGCAATCGAAGATTGTTTCTTTAATTTCGTTACGATAGCCGTAAAGCCGTTATTCTCGCCGTAATCGCGATTTTGTTAGTATACCACAATCGAAGATTGCTTCTTCGATTTCGTTTCAATCATCGTAAGTCCATCGTTCTTGCCGTAATCGCGATTTTGTTAGTATATCACAATCGAAGATTGATTCTTTGATTTCGTTACGATAGCCGAAAAGCCGTTATTCTCGCCGTAATCGCGATTTTGTTAGTATATCACAATCGCACTTCCGCTGTCAATTATATAGCCACACATCATGCCAATTTTTCATAAAACGGAAATATTTCAAAACATAAAAGCGGCTGCATCTTTGTGACGTAACCGCTTTTATCGGATGAATCAGTTATCAGAACTCGGAGCTATCGAAGCCGTCGCCCTGCTGCTGTTGAGGCTGTTGTGCCTGTGCAACGTTCTGCTCGGGTGCGACGCCCTGCTGTGCGCCGTCGCCTTGGCCTGCGCCGAGTGCGAGGCCGGGGTTGGGTGCGGGCTGTTCGCTGCCTGCACCGAGCATCATGCCGGGATCGGGGGCCTGGCCGGGCGTGGGCGGTAGGTAGCCGAAGCTCTCAAACCCTGTCGGCGACGGCCCGCCTGCGAGCCGGTACATCTGCTCTTCTATCTCCATTTCCGAGACGAGCAGTGCTTCGAGCTCTTCGCGCTCGTGCTTCTTCTTTCTGTTCACGGCTATTATGATGATGAGGATTATTATCAGGAGAAGAACCGCGCCTATTATCACGGCCCACATCACTTTGTTTGACTCAAAGCTCGACGTTATCCGCATCCATAAGCTCGGCTGCGGCAGGTCGTCGTTTATTACCACAAACGTCCTGGACGCCGCTTCGCCCGTCTCGTCGACTACGGACACCGTTATCTGCGCACTGCCTCTCGCGTTGAACGTTATGCTTATCACTTCCTTGTTCTCGGACAGCGCTACCGCTATGAGCGAGGGCTTTTGCGACTTGACCGAGTCAAACCGCATCACGTCGTTCTCCGGGTCCTTCAAAATCTGGTCCGCCCTTATGTACGCCGTGTTGCTCGTATTGAGCATGAACGCGTCCGCTTCCACACCCTCTACGTACCGTATGAACGTTATCTCGTTGTATATAAGCTCCGGCCGCTTGTTCTCCAGCACCGTCAGTAAGAAACTGTTCTCGTATACCAGGCCCGGATCGGACTTGAGCGCGTAAGTCACGTTTATCTTCTGCGGCTCCGCCGTGGTCAGCTTGAGCGCCCTTAACGTCCACGCAAAACTCCCCTCTTCGTGCTCTATCTCCACATACGCGCTCGCACTCTCGCTCGGCACTACGCTTAACAGTATATAATCCCGCGACGGCTCGAACTTCCCTGCGTTCCTGCGCTTGCTGTTGAGTACTTGCTCTTCTACTTTGTCTTGTTCTTGTTTGTCTTCCTCTTCTTCTTTTTCTACCTCTTCGAGCACGTTTTCAAGCTCGGGTATGAGCGACTCGATCGTAACCGTGGTCGTCTTGCACGCCGCAAGCGTTACGCCGTTGAGCGTGGGCAGTTCGTCCGGGTCGTATACTATCTCTACCTGTAGGGTGAACAGCAGCGACAGCGTGTCGTCGCGCACATTGCTGTTGCCGTCCGACACCACGAGGTTGAACGCGCCCATGCCGTAATAGCCTATCCGCGTAGTTATTGTGAACGTCTGGTTGTATCCGCCCGACGCAGGCGTCAGCTCGAACAGCGCGCTCGACATCTTGTTCACTCCGCCCGATTCGCCTCCGCCCACGGCCGTCTTGCCTACAGTCGAGTACAATACGTCGTACGGCTCGTACCCCGTGCTCGAAATGCGCAAGTACGTGTCGGGATTGAGCTCGCTCGCTTCTTCGCCCACAACGTCCGTGTCGTTCTCGTCGGTTACATAATCCCCGATGCTGAACGGACCGTACGTTATCTCCTTCTTGCTCGAGCCTATTAGCGTTATGGGCTTATCCTGTACGCCCTGTATCACCGAAGGCCGCGCGTTCAGTAGCGTTACGTTGACCTTGATCCACACGCCTTCTCTGTACATGTAATCGCCGATCTTCGCGTCCGCATTGCCCGCTCTGTCTATTACCCTTATGTAGAACGTCGCAGTCTTTGCTCGCGCCGCGGATATGGCCGTGATCGTAAACCCGGTCATGTGGTATTTGTCCTTGCCCTGCTCGGGCTTGACTGTCGCCAGGTCGTCGCCCTCGTCGTAGTCTATGTTAGTATAGTGCTTGATCGTAATCTCTTCGTCGGTTAAGTACAAATACGGCTTGCGGTCAACGCCGTTTACGTACATGTACGAATCCGTATCCCCGCCTACTGTGTAGTCCTCGTCCGCTATTATGTCGTTCAGCTTTACCGTTATAGAGCTGTGCGGCGCCACCTTCGCGTCGATTACGTACATGCCCGCGTCTTCGTCGGCGCCGAACGTGTACCCCGTCCCCGATTTGTCGTCGTACTCTTCATACTCGTCCACCGCGCTTATCTCGGTGTTCCGTACCGTCAGCATGATCACAATATCCGCGCCCTTGCTGTCCGGCGTGGTGTCCCTGCCCTCCAGCACTATGGGGAAGGTCACTTCGTTCAGATACGTGCCGTTGACTATTTTGTCCATGCGCCGGTCTATTGTTATCCTCAGCGTGTGCGGCTCGAGTATGTACCTGTCGTCGTTGTAGTTCCTGTCGTTGACGTCCTTGGGCGCGTCCGTCGTCCGCACCGCCGCGTCGCCGTTGTTTATCTCTATGCCGAACGCCCTGTTCGGTTTGCCTTTGTCCGCGTCTATGCCCCAGTCAAGCGCACTGTCTTCTTTCAGCGCGCGCGACAGCGCTTTCTTGTAATCGTCGTCGCCGGCCTTGTCAAACCCGGCAATCGTAACTACGTCGCCGACGTCCGTGTCCGTAAACAGCGTTCCGCCTCCGTTGTCCGGGTCGAATATCTTGAGCTTCACATAGTCGCCCTTCGCTCCGGCCACCGCTACGTCGTAGTCCTCCTTACCGCTCCTGTTTACAGCTACCGGCGCAGAGTCCTCTACGTGCAGCATGAACAGCGTTCCGCCCGAAATAATTCCGCCTTCGCGCTTGTTCAACCGCGACCCAAGCGGCTTCTGTATCTCTATGTATAGCAGCATCTCCGCTTTGAGCGTCGCCGTCTTCGGCGAGAATAACACAGACGTTCCGTACTGGTCAAACCCGAAGTCTACGTACGACCGCACCAGCGCCAGCCGCAATACCGCGTTCGCAGTTATGCTTATGCTCTTGCCGTTGGAGTCCACTCCGCCTATGAGATAGTCGGTCACATTCCCAAGCCCCGCTCCCGCAGAGCCGTTCTTGTCCTTGAGTAAGAACGTGTTAGTCGCTTTGTCTACCGTGAACAACGGCTCCAATTGCTCCGCCGTCAGCTTCTCGCCGTCGCTCGTAATAAACGCGTACATGTTCACCGCGTACGTCTGACTGTCCGCTTTCTTTACGTCCGGATCCTTTATTGGCGATGTGTTGTTTCCGTCGTTGCCCTTAAGCCCGTCAAACGCCATGTACGCGTACACCGACGGCTTGCCCATTACGCTCTCGTCGCCTTCGTACTCGCCGTTGCCGTTGTACTTGTCCGCCGACTTCACGTTCACTACGTTCCCGCCGTTTAAGTACTTGCCGTACGCCGCTTTGTCGTACCCCGCTACCGTCTCGTTCGTTACGTTTGCATACACCGTGTATACACGTATCGTTATGTTCACGTACTTCGCGGAATCCCCGGGATCGCCGATCTGGAACGTCAACGTCTCGTAGTCTTTGTCCGGATTATACCCCGTGCACGTCAGCGTGAACGACTTGTTCGTCCCCGCTACGTCTATGTCAAAGTACGGCGCGTGGTACGTCCCCGTCAGCGCGTCGCGCGACAATACCACGTTCTCTACGCTGAACCCTCCGCCGTTGTAGAACGTCATGTTCTCCGTCTCGCCGCTATCCAGGTCCTTCGCTACATTAGACGTGTATATCTCCGTCTTGTGCTTCGCTTTCTTTACGCCGTCAAAGCCCGTTATTGTTACGTCCTCGTCCGAATACGGCTTGACAAACATGTTGTATGTCCCAGCTATGTATTCGCCTTCGCTCTTCGCACCTTCAAGCCCCGCGCTCTTGAGTATCTCCGCGTCGTTCTCGTCGTTGGCGTCAAGCGCTATGGGCGCGTTGCTCACTACCGTTATGCGTATCGTGTAGTTCTGCTCCTTGCCCTCGCCGTCAATAAACGTTATCTTGAAATCGTACTTCTCTATGGCGTGCGACGCCGTTACCGTTATTGCAGTAGGCCATATATCCTCCGACCGGACGCCTTCCACCGCCAATCTGTTCACGTACGCTATTTTGAATACATCCGTCGGAAGATTGATTAACGGATACTGTATTCTCAGCTTCCACGCCGTGTCGTCGTTGCCTACGCCTATAAACCCTAAGTGTATACCGTCACCGCTCTCTTTCGACGTGTCCGTCCTGACGTTCTTCCATTTGTCGCTCGTTATGTTCTTGAAATCCCAGCCGCTCGTGCCGTCACCGTCAAGGTCCTCCTTTTGGTCGGTGTCCTTGTTCTCGCGGCGCTCCGTCGCCCACAGCGACTTCGTTTTGCTGTTGTTATACGCCGACGAGCCGCCCGTCACTCCGCCTATGAACGTGTCGTAGTACGACGTCAACAGCGTGAACGAATCGCCCGAACGCATTGTGAGCTCTCTCACGTCGGTCTCTACCCACGGCGCTTGGTTGGTTACCGTCACTCGGAATATTACCTCGTCGGTGAACTTGCCGTGGTTGTCCCTGAACTTCGTGGTAAACTTGAATACCTTGATGTCGTTGCCGTCAGAGTCGGTCGTGCGCCTGTTTACCGCAAACACCAAATGGTTGCTCTGCGGCTGCGTCGTCGGCGTCAGCACGCCCACGTTAGTGCGCATCGACATCGTCACGTCGTAGTACTTGCTCCTGTTCATGCTGAACCCGTCTTGTACCTCGACGTTGTTCCCGGCATCCGTACTGCCCGTCGCGTCCACAATCGCCGTGTACGCAAACATCGAGTCCAGATAGTCCGCCGTCTCTTTCGTTATCCCCGTCTGCGCCAAGAACTGCGCGCGCGTGGCAAGCGTAACTTCGCCTCCGCCTATTACGTATATGTCCGGATCGCTTACAAAGTTGTACAGGTTGACTTCGGTACTGCTTCCCACCGACAACAGTATGTCGTAGTAATACTTCCCGTCCTCTTGCGTCAACAGGTCTTTCCTAAGCTCCGCGTCCTTGTTGACTATCTCTACTCTGAACTCCAACGCCGCGTACGAGCCCTCGCTAAACCCGACCTTGCCGTCCAATACGCTGTCGTACGCAATTATCTTCAACGGGTAGTATACCGAGCGTATACTTCCGCTCGTAACCTTTTCTGTCGCGTTCGGATAATTGTACACCACCACCAAGCCGCGCGATGCGTATATCTTCGTCAACTCCTCTTGCGTCAGCCCGCCGTACGCGTCCGTCGCCCAGGCGCTCTCGTTGTAATACGCCTTAAAATCATCTTCCGAGCTTACTATTTCCTTCAGCGCGTCCTCGTTGATGTACGTCTTGCGTATGGGCGTTAACGTCAGCGTCCTGCCGAGCGCCGTGGCCGAGAAGTAACTGCCGTAACCCGACACGCCGCGGCCCGCCTCGCCGTTGTTGGCGCCGTACTTGCCCGGATTGGGCTGGTATCTCGCATCCACTTCCGGCATTTTGTCCGCCGTCGGCTTGCCGTAGTAGTTGAGCATCGACTTTTGCGCTTTGTCGGTAGGCGTCGTGTTCGTCAGTTTGTACTGCCCTTCGCCCGCAGACTCGTACTCGCGTGTGCGCGCGCCGTCCCAGCTCTCCACTTTCCCTAACGACCCCTCGGCAAAGTACGCGTAGTCCCTGTATACTCCGCCGTACTCGCTCGCCGCGCCGTAGTCGGTGTCCGTATAGTGCAACTTCGTCGCGTTAGTTATCTCGTTAGACGTCAGCTCGTCGCCGTCCTCGTGCCCGTCACGCACAAGCGCAAACGTGTTCGTGCCGTCCGTCTTCATTTGCACGTCGACATAGTACGTCCCTTTTTCTTCGTCGTACTTCACGGTCTTGCCGTCTTCCACAAGATCGAACATTCCGTTCTCGACCCGTATCTTTACGGATACCGTGCGGAAGTTGTTCTCCTGCTCTACCTTGCTGTCTCCTACCTTGTTGTATACTGCCGTCTTGTTGCCAGTAGACTTCGCCAGCTTGATCGTCAGCGTCAGGTCCTCTGTCGTGCGCATCGCGTTCTTCTCAAACGTAAGACCGAAATTGTGCTCCTTCAGCTCCCTCGCTTGGTCCTCCAGATACATGATCTCGCCGTTGCCTACAAACGACTTGCGGTTATCTTTATATTCCTCGTACCCCATCAGGTACCCGTCGGTGCCTATTGTATTAGTCGCTATGCACCTGTTGTAGTACGCTATGCTATCCTTCCTCGTGAAATACTCCGATCCGTCCTTCTCCGCCGTGCGGTCGATTGCGCCTATCTTTACGTACGGATTGTCGTTGAGCTTGTCGCCCGTCCACATCCGCTTGCCGTCGCTGAGCGTTATTGCCGCCGCTATATCGCCTATTTTACCCTTGTCGTATTCCGCGTCGTCGGCTTCCGTTCTTACGTCGTACCCGACGTAGCTCGGGTCGTACTCTACCGCGCCGGTCTGCGAGTTGGGCGCAACAAACGTCTCCAGCATGCCGAAAAAGCTCATCGGTACGTACACAACCGTGCCCGACGGCGCCGTCGCGTTGCTCGTGCCCGGTATAACTATCCGCTCCGGATACTTGTACGCTTTGCCGTACGTTTTACCCTTCGCGTACACTGCGCCAGAGTCGGTACCCGCTTTCGTGCCGTCCGCTATGCCCGTACCCGCGGCCTTGATCAGCTCCGTGCCGTCCGTAGCCAGCTGCTTTACGTCCTTTATCGATTCGCCTTCGCCTACTTGTATTTTGTTGTACGCTATGTTCTTCGCGTTGTCCGTTGCCTCGTACTCAGACTCTTCGCTTCCGTCGTACGTGGATACATACGTCACCGTCTTTCCTTCTTTGTTCGCGTTCTCCGTATATACCTCGACTACATAATAGTCGTTGTACTGCGCGTACATGTCTTTCGTGCTTATGCCCGTGCCGGATATGGATAGGTATACCGTCGGAGTCTGCGCCGGTTGCCCGTTTACCGCCACTCTCGGCTTGCTCCGCTCCGTATCGTACGCGGTCTCCAGCCCCGCCGTGTCCCCGCCGTACTTCGCTTCGTCTCTCAACGAGAACTCCAATGCCAGCTCTTCGCCCGATTCAAACGACGTCGTCGCAGTCATGCTCAACGCCCAGTCCACTACGCTCCATCGGCCTTCCGTGTCAAAGCACAGCGCCTCCAGCTTGGCACCGCCTTCGCCGTTCAATGCAGTTATGAGCTCGCTGCGCTCGTACCATTTCCCGCTCTCGCCATTGATTATATAATAGTACAGCTTAAGCGTGAAATTACCCGGTACCTCCTTCTTCGTGTACCCGTCGCCGCTCTTCGCTCTTATGTATGCGCCTATTGCATACCCGCTCTCGCCGTCGCTCGGTATGCCGTTCGTGTCACGCGCATAGTCAGGTACAGCCTTAGCATAGTCCTTCAGTACCTTGTCCAGATTCCTGTACCCGTTATTCGACCCGCGCGGCGACAGCATTACTCCGCTCTGCAACGAGTCTGCGTCGTCCGCTATCTGCTTAACGTCCGCTGCCACTGCGTCAAGTCCGGATACCACCTTCTCGTACGCCGACGCCGACCCCACTATGTACCGAGTCCGCGTTATGTCCGCCGTGCTCGTCGACGTCACTTTCCATAAATTGCCCTCTTCAAACCCCGTCTCGCTCCTGTTCATCTCGGGCAATGTGTTCTCTACTTCGATCTGTATATACCCCATCGCTTCGCCGTTCGCTTTCTTGTCCGTCGCGAAAAAGTATACGTATACTCCGCCCTCAATCGCCTTCGTCGAGTTGAGCGCCGTTACCTTTATGCTCAATCCGCTGTACGCCGCCGTTACGTAGTACTCGCTTAGCTTGTGCCCCGCACCGTCGGTTAAGTATGCGCTGTCCACGCCGTCCCACGACGTCGCGCCCTTGTACTTGTCTATTAGGTCGGGAGTGTTGGCTACGATTACGCCCAAGCTCGTTATGTACGACACTACGTCCCCGTCGTTGTCCGACATCACGTACGTCGCTTCTATTGTCGTTTCGTTGGGAACTATGGCTACAGGCTCGCCCTTGTCGTTAACTCCCATCACCGGGTTGACCGCCAGCTTCTCCGCCGGCTGCTTCTTCATCTCCGGCGCCGTGTTCACAACTTCTATTACTATCTTTATCTGCGTGCCTACTCCGCCAGCCGCTACTCCGTGCCTGTCGCGGACGATTAAGTCTATCTCCGCCGCTACCGACGTGCGTGCTTTCGCGTACACCAATACAAAGTCAAGCCGCGCTACCGTTCCGTCTATGTCTACATAGTTGCCGTACTCGCACTCTATATACCCCGTCGTGTTCCGCTGCTCCGTGTAGAAGTCCGTCGACCCGTTGGTTATAGGGTCAAACGTGTACCCGTCGCTCGTGCCGTTGTAGTCCCTGCGCATGAAGAACAGCTTGTCGTTGTACATGCTCGCGTCGGTTTCTCCCGCCTCCGCAAAGCTGTTGCCTTTCGTCGTCTTCTTTATGCTCCGCGTCGTGTCCGCCGCAAACACCATCGCTTTCAGTGCTTGAAGGTACCCCGCGTTGTCCTTGCCGTATTCGTCGGCTGCGAACATGCCTTTTACGTCCCTGCCAGAGCCGTACCCATCTTCGCTCGTGCTCTTGCCCGCTATAAACCGATGGTCGTTGTATACTCCGCTGAGACCGTTGAGCGTGAACCCGCCCGCTACGTTCATCAACGCCTTCCCGTGCGCGTCTTCCATGTCGACGTCGCGGATTAAATCGTACGGCGTTATTATAAACGTCGATTTAGCAGGCACTGTGTATTTTATTGTGGGGATATACGCGCCGGTCTCCGCTTTTGCGTACTCGTACTCTACGCCTGTATACGCTCCCGTCTTAGGCGTCACGATGTCTTTGCTCGCCAATACCTCCGGCGACCTGTTGCTCACCCTTATTGCTATATCTATACTTACAGCGTTAGCAGCACTGTCCTCTACGCTCACCGACGCCGTTATGTACCTGTTCATCGTCGTCGATTTGAGCTTCAGCTTCAAGCCCTTCGTCGTGTAATACTTGACTCCGTCTCTCTCGCCGCCGTCGCTTAGCTTGTCTGTTATTGTATTAGCCCCGGCTACCGCGCCTACGCCGTTCACTACGCGCCCGCCGAAGTAGGACTGCGGTACGTATATGTCTATTAGCTCTACCGTCACGTACTGCTGCGAGTTTGTGCCTATACTCTCGTATATGCTCGCCTTTATTGCGTCATCGCTCGCTCCGGCCAGCGTCAAAAACTCGTTGAGCTTGCCGCTCCACGCCGCTACGCCCGTATCCTTCGCGTAATTGTCTCCGTCTATTGCGAGAGGCTGTAATTCCTCGCTCGTCAATTCACCGGCGCGCTCGTACTCGCCTACCGCTTTTAACGTTCCGCCTATGTTGATCGCCATGGGCGTGAAGTAGAACTCGTCGTCGGTATTCCCGTCCGCTGTCGGCTTAGTCGCCACCGGCGAGCCCTGACCGCTGTATGCGTGCAACGTCCCGCCCGTGCTCTTCGGCTTGCCTTCTTCGTCCGCGCTTCCGCCTACCGTTAGTGCTATGGGTAAGTATATGCCCGAATCGCCTGTTTCGTTGTTGTCCCTTATCTGTATGAGTAAATAGAAATGCCCGGCGTTCTCTACGCTCGCACTCCCCGTCGGCGTCGTCGTCGTCCCGCCCGTGTACGCCGTTCTGGTCGTTCTGTTCTTGTCGTACTGAGAATAGCTGCTCCTCAGCCCCGTAAACGTCAGCGTTATACCGCTGTACCCGTACTGCACGAACGCCTCCGCGTCCGCCGTCATCGCAGCTATCTTAGGGTCGAACCCCGTAGCCACCGTGCTCATCGCCGTGGTCAGGGTGTTCCCCAGATCGTTGTTGCCTATGTTGTAGTACGATTTCCCGTCCTTCGCGCCGCCCTTGTTTGCCGCGCTCACCACTTCGCCGTACTTGTCTACCTGCACAAACTCGTACTCGGGCACCTTCACGCCGAGCACCGCGTGCGTGCTCGTCGTTATTGCGTTCCCGTCGTCCGCGTCCATGAAGTAGTTGTTTAAGTTGACGCTCACGCTCTTGCCCAGCGGTACGTTCACTACCGCCGGCGCGTTGTTTAACAGCGAGTCGCGCATCACCGGCCGCGTGTTGTCGCACTTGAAGTTGAATTCCAATAACTGCTTAGAATCGCTCGCGTACCCGCCGCTGTACGTCACTTGCGTCGGCTCTTTGTTCGTACTGCTCTCCACTACGTACAACATCACGTTCAACGTCTGCCATTCTCTGTTGGCATTAGTCCCGTTGATCGTTATCTGCGTGTAACCCGTTAAGCTCGTGTACCCGCTGCTCGTGTCCGTTGCGCTCGTTCCGTTCCAGTCCGAAAACGCCGTCGCGCCGCCAAGCGTTAGTGTGTACGGCGCGCCGCTCGGCACCGTGCCCGGTACCATCAGTACCTTGTACTTCGCCGAGTCGTACCCCGTCAGCAGCCCCGACGTCGTTACCACAACGCTGTCGCCGCGCTTCACCGGCTTCTCTACCGTAAGCGCAAACCGCCCCGCCTGGGTCTTCGAGTATATCCCACCGCTCGCTACCTTGGTCGCGTCCATCGTCGACCCGTCGCCAAACCGGTAAGTGTTCCCGTTCGTCGCTATACCCGCAGTGTTGCTACCGTGGCTTATTGTCTGCTTCTTGAAGTTGATGACTATTGAGCTGACTACCTTCCCGCACTGCGACGGCGTGCTCGTGTTGTAGTTGTCCCGCAACACCACGTACACAGTCATCGAGTTGTTAGACATCGTGTACCCGCTCGTCCCCGCCCTAGGCAGCTTGTTGAACGTCAGCGTCAATGACGTGTTGCTGGTGAACTTGATCCCTATATAGTCCGTCACCTTCGTACTGCACGCGCTCGTGGTGTACACGTTCGTCGTGTTGTTAGCTGTAAACGCCAGGTCCGTCGTGCTGTTCGCAAAGTATACCGTCTTCTGCGCCGCGGTTTGGTCACTGCCGTCCTGGTCGTCTATTGCCAGGCTCGACGCAGCCACCGTCGCACTCCCTCCAAGCGTCGCATTGTTGATCGTGTTTGTTAATGCGCGAGGGTC
>JAFLVF010000017.1 GCA_022508425.1 Clostridiales bacterium
AAGCGATGCTGACAGATTTACAGTCTGTTCCCTTTGGCCACTCGGGAACCCGTCCATACTATTTTCAGCCTAATAATTCTATCATATTGAAAATTGCTTGTCAACTATTTTTGGTATATAGCGATAAATATATTGTTAAGCTTTATGTGGCCGATATTCTCAATTTCCGCTTTCGCGCACAATCGAGACCTCGCCGGCGTCGACTGCTACAGTCGCCGAGCCTATGCGAACTATCAGCGAGCCGTCGCGCTCTATACTCTCGGCGTAGCCCTCCAAATTCACGCCGTCGCGAACGAAAGAGATATTTTTCCCGATTGTTCTGCACAGCGCCGTGTATTTGTGATAATTGAAGCTTTCTCTAGCCGCAAGGCGAATGCGCGATATGAGCTCTGCGCAAAACGCCGACGCCGTCGTCACGTCGGCGCCGAGCGAGCCCGCATCGAAAAGCCCGACTTTTTCAAAAGCTCGCGCATCGGTGAAATAGTTGACGCCGACGCCTATCAGATATTCGTTAGGGCGAGGTGAGCGCACGAGAATCCCCGCAATCTTTTTATCGTTGTATATGACGTCGTTTACCCATTTGAGCTGTGTATGACGCCCTGTAACGGCTTTAACGGCGTCATGGACCGCCAAACCGACTGCGGGCGTAAGAGTGTGTGGGTCTATTACATTGCGTTCGCGCTGGACGATATATAACCCCCCGGGCGGAGAAAAGAATGTGTGCTCGCCGCGACCTGCGCCGTTTTTTTGCGACAGCGCAATAATAACGTCGTTGCCGCCTATCTTGTCAAACGTCGATTTACAAGATTTACAGACTTTGACTTTATATCCCGTCGCCGTTTGAATGTGCCGTTTGTTTATAATCATATGCACGTGATATTGTATCAAAGCGCGTACATTTCGTCAAGCGAACTATTGCCAACTATCCGCAATTATGGTATAATCGTGATTGTGAAGAAATTAGTTTCGACAATTTGCGCGGTTGTTATCTTTTTTGCGTGTGCCGTGCCGTTATTAGGTTGCAACGCCGCCGGATATACCGAGTTCGCGCCTGTTGCGGTATTTTCCGATGACATAGCTTTCACTGCGAAGATAATGGGCGCGCGCGCCGACTACGCGTATTCGCGTATGAAAGAAGCTATCGAGCGCATCAACCGTGAAGTGTCGGCCACAAATACGTCGAGTGAGCTGTATAAATTCAATAATGCGCAAGCGGGCGAGAAGGTGGAAATAGGCAGGTATTTCGACGAGCTGTTCATGCTGTCAAAAGAGTATTATACGGCGACGGACGGTGCGTTTAATCCTGCCGCCGCGCCTCTTATAGAGCTGTGGCACGTCGACGCGCAGTCGATTGCAGATTATAGACAAAGCGACGGCACGGACGGTTTGCCCGGATTGCCGACGGTCGCTCAAGTTCAAGACACGCTTGAGGTTTGCGACTTCTCGGCGATAGAGCGCACTGTTGAAGGCGACAAGGTGTATATTTCTAAGCCCGACGCGCGAATAAAGCTTGATTTCGGAGGCATAGCGAAAGGCTACGCAGTGGATAAATGCGTGGACATCCTCGACGAGTACGAGATTTCGTCGGCGCTGATAGATATTTCGGGCAACGCGTATTTTTACGGCGACTATATGGGCGGAAAAAACGAGAGCAATTGGAACGTCGGCATAGTTTCGCCGCGGCCGCGCTCGGGCGACGGTTTGGTTAGGCGCGGGTACGTGTGCGCCGCGTCGCTTGTAGGAGGTGTTTCCGCCGTCACGTCGGGCGATTATATGCGCTACTACGTGCGCGACGGCGTATATATTCCGCATATTATCGGCAAAGACGGCGTTCCGATAGGCGTAAGGTACGACGATGCGGCGGGCAAGTGGGTCAACACTTACGAAAACGTCATTTCCGCGACGGTGATAGGTAAAAGCAGTGCGCAGTGCGACGCTTTGTCGACCGCCGTGTGCGCAGTCGGGTTTGACGAAGGGAAGGCGCTTTTGCAAAACTTAGGGCTGAAAGGGTTGATTTTCAGCGAAAAAAGGTTTACAATTATAGGCGACGTGGCGCTGTATGCGACAGGCGACTACGACGGTTACAGGGCATACGAGAGAGTATGAACGAGGACAGGATAAAAAGTGTAAAGAATAGCAAGCCGTTTACCGTGCTTGATATAATCGTCGCCGTCATCCTGTTGATAGCTGTCGGCATTGCTATATGGTTGATATACAGAACTCCGCCCGCTACCGTCAAGATCGTCAGTCCCAATTACCGCGACGAGGTTAGGCTGGATAGGAACGCCGTCATAGAGCTTGAAGCGCTGACTGTGGTAATAGAGGACGGATGCGTGTATGTGACGGGCTCGACATGTCGCGACGGGACATGCGAGCACATAGGCAAGATTTCGCGGGCGGGACAGTCCATTGTGTGCTTGCCTAACGAGGTCGTCATTTCTATAGTCGGGTTGAGCGACCTTGTATGGGAGGTCGGCTGATGGTCGCCAAAAACGGTGGAATTAGCAATACTCGAAGAATTACGCTACTTGCGCTTCTCGTGGCGGTTGCTCTCATCGTATCGTTGATAGAGAGCGCGTTCCCGTCGATAATACCGCTCGCGCCCGGCGCCAAGCTCGGACTGTCAAACGTGTCCCCGCTCATTGCGCTCATCGTGCTCGGCGTGCCCGACGCGTTTTGCGTAATGCTGGTCAAATGTTTTCTCGGCGCGCTTGTTTCGGGTGGGCTGTCGGGGCTGATGTACAGCCTGCCGGCAGGGATAGCGTCGCTAATCGTCGAGATAATATTGTTCGAGTTCGTGTTCGGCAAAATGTCGGTAGCGGGCATAAGCCTGGTCGGCGCGGTCGTGTTTAATTGTATGCAGTTGGTAATGGCAGGTGTAATAACGGGTGTAAGCCTTGCCGCGCTCTTGCCTTGGCTTATGCTCGCGGGAGTGCTGGCGGGCGCATTCGTGGGGCTGTTGACATATCTTTTAATCAAAAAATTGCCGTATTCTGTTTACGGCATAAGAAAAAACGAAGGCAAAGATGTACAAATTCAGTGACAGAATCAAGGATCTAAACGGAACGGCGACGCGCGAGATTTTCAAGTTGTTATCGCGGCCGGAAGTGATTTCGTTTGCGGGCGGCATGCCTGCGGCGGACTGTCTGCCGTGCGATATCATCAACGGCATAGCAAGTGAAATACTGTCGGGCAACGATGCCAAGCACGTCTTGCAGTACGGAACAACGGAAGGCGATTCTGTCCTTGTCGAGCAGCTCTTATTGCATATGGAATCGCTCGGCGTTCGCGCTACGAAAAGCGAGATACAGGTGTTGAGCGGCGGACAGCAGGGACTCGATCTGATGTGCAAGGCGTTTATCAACAACGGCGACGTCATACTCGTCGAGAACCCGACATATCTTGCTTTCTTACAGATTGCAAAGACATACCAAGCAAACGTGATAGGCGTTGACAGCGACGACAGCGGTCTTGTCCTGTCCGACCTTGAGAACAAACTCAAAGCGCATAGGCCGAAGCTGTTGTATATTGTACCGACGTTTTCCAATCCGACGGGCAGAACTTACACCGAGCAAAACCGCAAAGCGATAGTCGAACTATGCGATAAATACGGCACGGTTATTATAGAGGACGACCCTTACGGCTTGCTTCGCTACAGCGGTGAGGTCGTACCGCTTGTTAAATCGTTTGACAGCAACGGAAGAGTAGTTTATGTCACGAGCTTTTCAAAGACGATTTCGCCCGGACTGCGAATAGCGTTCGCCTGCGGAAACAGCGAAATCATCAGAAAAATATCGATAGGCAAGCAAGGCACCGACGTGCAAAACGTAGGATTGACTCAACGCATTGTCGCGGAATATTTGCGCCGCGGGCATTTCGGCAGAGTGCTCGAGCGCAATATCAAGGTGTATGCGGCAAGGCGGGACGCCATGCTGTCGGCGCTCGACGAGTATATGCCCGATTGCATTAAATACACTAGGCCGTGCGGCGGTCTGTTTGTATGGGCGGAGCTGCCTAAGCATATCGATACCAAGGCGATACTTCCCGAGGCGTTGGAGCATAATGTCGCTTATATCAACGGCAGTGAATTCTTCGTCGAGGTTGACGGCAAGCAGGTAGGGCACAACACACTTAGGCTAAACTTTTCCAACTCGGACGAGCAAAAAATAGACAAGGGTATAAAGGCTCTGTCCGAAATATTCAAAAGACATATCGGTTAAGATAAGGAGAACAAAATGGAAAACGTATTCGACACACTCGAAAAACGCGGATTCATCAAGCAGACCGTTTACAAAGACGAGCTGTACAAGTTGCTCGGCGAAAAGTCTGTGACGTTCTATTGCGGTTTCGATCCGACTGCGGACAGTCTGCACATAGGGCATTTCATACCGCTTATGGCGGCGTCGATTATGCAGAAGGCCGGGCACAAACCCATACTGTTGGTGGGCGGCGGCACGGCCATGGTGGGCGACCCGTCGCACCGCAACGATATGCGGCAAATGATGACGAAAGAGACCATTGCCGACAACGTCGAGAAGATAAAGCCGCAGTTAAAGCGTTTTCTTTCCTTTGATGGCGATAACGCCGCAGTAATAGTAAATAACGCAGACTGGCTGTGCAAGCTCAACTATATCGAATTTCTGCGCGACTACGGCGCGTTCCTGTCGGTAAATAAAATGCTGACCGCCGACTGCTTCAAGACGCGGCTTGAAAAGGGCTTGAGCTTCTTGGAGTTCAACTACATGCCCATGCAGGCGTACGACTTTTTGCGGTTGTATGAGGACTACGGCTGTGAGCTCGAGATAGGCGGCAACGACCAGTGGAGCAATATTTTGGCGGGCACCGACTTTATCAGAAGAACGCTTCGCAAGGACGCGTACGCGCTCACTTGCACGCTGCTTGAGAGCAAGGACGGCAAGAAGATGGGCAAGACGCAAAAGGGCGCGTTGTGGTTGTCCGCCGACAAGTCGTCGCCGTACGAAATGTACCAGTATTTCCGTAACGTCGACGACGAGGAGGTCGAAAACTGCTTGCGCTTGTTGACGTACGTCGAGCTCGACGAAATCAAAGCGCTTTGCGCCCACCGCGACGAGCGCATGAACATAGCCAAAAAGCGGCTCGCATATGAAGTTGTCAAACTCATTCACGGCGAGCAGGAAGCGATAGAAGCGGAAAAACAGACTGTAGCCGCGTTTGAAGGTGGCGGGGACGACGATATGCAGACCGTCGACGTCGCGGCCGGGAAGGATGCGCAAATAGCCGAAATCATGATGTTGTGCGGCATAGCCAAGTCCAAGAGCGAAGCGAGGCGGTTGATCGAGGGCGGCGGCGTCAAGCTCGACGACAAGAAGGTGGACAATATCAACGGCGTGGTCGGCGATTATACAGACGGCAAGGAGTTTGTATTGCACAAGGGCAAAAAGACCCA
Organism: Clostridiales bacterium; assembly: GCA_022508425.1. Taxonomy (GTDB): domain Bacteria; phylum Bacillota; class Clostridia; order Christensenellales; family Pumilibacteraceae; genus Anaerocaecibacter. Next base: position 5,429 of record JAFLVF010000017.1, read on the forward strand.
CCTCAAAATTGTAATCACTCTGTAATGTTTGTCCGCGTAAACATCGGCGAAAATGAGCTTGTCGAGAAGAAATCCAAGTTTATAGCATTGTCGCGTGCAATCGATTGCCGCGACGATGTAAAGCATATTATCGACGGGCTGTGGAGCGCACACAAGGCCGCTACACATATATGCTATGCGTTTATAGCGGACGAGGACGGGCACGATTTCGGTTACTACGACGACGGCGAGCCGTCAGGCACGGCGGGTAAGCCGATATATACGGCGCTTGTGTCAAGCGGAGCGAGAAAGACGTTGATTGCGGTTGTTCGGTACTTCGGCGGAATCAAGCTGGGCACGGGCGGCCTGACGCGGGCATACCGCGCGGCGGCAACCGAGCTGATCGACAAAGTCGGATTTTCGCGCAACGAAAGATTTGTCGAGTACGGAATAGAAGCAAGCGGCGAGGCTTACAAGAAAATGTGCGCGTCGCTAAGTAAAACGCCGTCGTGCACGGTAGCGAATATCATATTTTGCGGCGACGTCACATTCGACGTTACCGCGCCGCCGACACTGGATATGGACGCATTGTCAGCACAGTTCGGCGCGAGAATAGTAAAAAGAACGGAAAAGTACGTAGCGGTAACGGGCGAATAGCAAAAAGAAGGGTATCGGCATGAAACAAGTAGACGAAATTTTATCAAAACTGCATAAGGCGACGGGGCTTACGCTCGAAAGAGTGGACGCGGCGAATGTCGTAGGCGACGTATACGTCGATGAAAACGACGGTACTACGACGTTCAAGGTCGAATACGGCTCGAAGATATATGCCTTTCGCTTTGACGGCGCGGGCAAAGAGAGCGAGATAGTGGCCGCGCTGTCTCGGGAGTTTATACTGTCGGCGCTTATTAAGTACTCGAGCGTCGACGAGCCTGTACGTGCCTTTTTGGACGGAACGGGCGAGATTCCGCCGGGCGTGCATGTCGGTAAATCGGATTTCTATGTATTTGCCGTGTTCGGCGGCGGGAAGCATAAGGAAGTGGGCGAATATATCGCCGCAATGACCATGCCGAATGACTTTTGCGCCGACATGGGCGATAATGTCACGGCGTTTTGCAAAAAAGCGGACAGCGACAGCGACTACCGCTCGGCGGGTGAGTTTGCGCTCGTTCTCAAAGAAAACCTGTCCGAAGAATTCGAGGGCGGAAATAATATCAAAATCGGCGTTGGCGGCATAGCGCACGGCGTGTCGGAGTTGCCGCTGTACTATTCTTACGCGCGGTCTGCGCTCGTGGGCGGTGCGGAATTCGATCCGAATAACGATATATATTCGTACAAAGAATATGCGCTCGTCAAGATTTTGTCCGATTTGTCACCCGTCGTCGCGGAAAAATATGTCAAGACCGTTCTTGACAAAAATTTCAAGACAATAACGGACGACGAGGAATTGATGACCGCCGCCGACGCGTTCTTCAAATGCTCGCTCAATATTTCTGAAGCGAGCAGATTCATGTACGTCCACCGCAATACGCTTATCTATCGGCTGGACAAGATAGAGAAGCTGACGGGGCTGAACATTCGCAATTTCAACGACGCAATGACATTCCGCGTCGCGTGCTTGATTTCGAAAATGTTATAAAGCAGTAAAGCTTTAGCTTTCTCTCGCGCCGTCGAAGTATTTGATGATTTTGCCCAATGTTTCCGCAGGTATAATCCTCTTGAACGTAGCGTACACGTCGCTTTGTCGCGGCGTTTCCGAATAGATTTTGGTCAAGAGGTTAGTCATGGCGGCGGGGTCGGAGCTTTGCGACGCTTTTAGGATTGCTTGCTCCCTTTCGCCGAGCTTTCCGCCCATGATGAGCGGCAAGAGTTTGCTTATATCCATATTCACTCCTTCGAACTATTTACTCAGCCTTTGCATACATTAAATGCGGAGGCTTGAATTATTATGCGACAATTGCGAAACTTCCGCGCCCCGACCAAAGAAGATATATCATCCGCCGCGCAAAAGTACGACGGCATGAATGCAACACAGCTTAATGACGAACTAATGCGTGCCGTGGCGAGCGCAAAGCAAGACGGCACCTTCTCCGAGGATATGTTAGACAGCTTTGTCGATTTCGTTTCTTCTTCGCTCGACGACGGGGCGAGACAGCGGCTTAACGAGCTTGTGCAAGCGATTAAATCGGAAGGGAAGTAGCGCGCTAAATTATTTCTCGTATGGCTTTTAAGAAGAATTCCACCTCGTCCATAGTGTTGTGGTAGGATAGCGAAGCTCTGACGGCGCCTGTTTTGATTGTGCCCAATGTTTTGTGCGCGAGCGGTGCGCAGTGCAGTCCGCACCGCACCGCTATATCGTACTCGTCGTTGAGTATATCGCCGACCATTGCCGCGTCGGTATTTTCGAGATTGAAACAAACTATGTTGGGCAGTTGGTTGAGCTTGCCGTACACCGTGACGCCCGGTATGGCGTCCAAACCTTTTCGCAACGCTTCGCCGCAGTCGATGAGGTTCTTTTTTGTTTCAAGCGACATTTTCTTGTAATGATTGACCGCGGCGGTCAGCGCGTGTATAGAGTGCACGGGCAGTGTACCGCATTCATAGCCTTCGGGGATATCCGCAGGCTGATCGAGCGAATGCGACGCTGTGCCAGTGCCGCCGAAACGGAACGGCCTAAGCGGCGCGCCCGATCTTACGCACAGACATCCTATGCCTTGCATGGCGTGCAAGCCCTTGTGCGGTGAAAAGCACAGGTAGTCGCATCCGATTTGTTTCATGTTTACGTCGTCATACCCGATGGACTGCGCGCCGTCCACCGCATACAATAGGCCGTGCCTGCGAGCGATAGCGCCAATCGACGTGACGGGCGCGACAGTACCTACGACGTTGGATATATGGTTGACTATTATCATGTACGTATCGGGGCGTATGGCGCGCTCGACGTCTTTGGGATCGATAACTCCGTGCACATCCGGTTTGACGGCGGTGTAGCGGATAATATTGCGTTTTGACAGCTCGTTGAGTGGACGCAAAACGCTGTTGTGGTCAAACACCGTGGTGACGACGTGCCCGCGCCGTGCCGTGCCGAATATCACCGTATTGAGCGCATCGGTGCAGTTGAAAGTAAAGATAACCTCGTCCGCACCTACCAGCTCGGCTACGGCTTTTCGCGCGTTATAAACTATCGACGCCGCCTTGACCGCCGCCGCATGACTGCCTCGTCCCGCGTTTGCGCTTAAGGATTCGGCGGCGAAAGCATTGGCTTTAAGAACGCAATCGGGTTTGATCAGAGTAGTTGAAGCATTGTCGAAATAAATCATGGCAGGTCACTCTCCAAGCACATATAACGGAATAGACGGGAAAAAAAACCGTCTGTATTAGTCAATGCGAAATTTGACGGTTTAGAACAAAAAAAGAGGAAATTTTCGGTATGAGCTACATTTTTTCGTTTTCTTCGAGGAACAGCGCGATGAGATTTGTCGACGCGGTAAAAGATTACGGCGGGGCGGCGAGTTTTGTAAATACGCCGCATCTATCCTCCGGTTGCGGAATGTCCGTCAAGTGCGACGATTACGAGCTTTGTCAAGGCGTGCTCAATCGCGGCTATTACAACAACCTGACTGCCGTGTATGTCCATGACGGAGGGGAGTACAAATCGATATATAATGCCGACAATTGATGTTAAGTGGTTTACATTTTTCGGGCAATATGATACAATTAAGTGAATCACGGTTACGGAAAGAACGACAACTTGCAACATATTGTAACGAAGTCGGAGAATCAATCTGCGATTGTGGTACGATAAAACGAATCACGGTTACGGAAAGAACGACAGCTTACAATATATTGTAACGAAGTCGAAGAATCAATCTGTGATTGTGGTACGATAAAACGAATCACGGTTACGGAAAGAACGACAACTTGCAACATATTGTAACGAAGTCGAAGAATCAATCTGCGATTGTGGTACAATGTATCATGCACAGTACACTCGAAAAACTTAACGAAATATATCCAGACGCGACGTGCGAGCTAAAATATACAACGGAGTTTGAATTGCTTATCTCCGTCATTTTGAGCGCGCAATGTACGGACAAGCGCGTCAATATCGTGACGGACAAGCTGTTTAAGCGCGCCAATACTCCGTCTGCCATTCGCGATATGGATTTAGGCGAATTGGAAGAGTATATCAAGTCGTGCGGACTGTACAAGAACAAAGCCGCCAATATCAAAGCGTGCTGTGACGAGCTGATAGATAAATTCGGCGGCCGCGTGCCGCAAACGATGGACGAACTGATTACGCTTCCCGGTGTGGGCAGAAAGACGGCAAACGTCATGCTGTCGGTAGCCTTCAATCAGCCCGCTATCGCAGTGGACACGCATGTATTCAGAGTGTCGCGTCGACTCGGCCTGTCCGACGGCAATACGCCCGACGCAGTGGAAAAAGATTTGTGCCAAGCGTTTGATAAAGAAGATTACCGCAATGCGCACTTTCTGCTGATTAGGCACGGCAGGGACTGCTGTCATTCCCGCAACCCCGACTGCCGCAACTGCGTGCTAAACGGGCAATGCCCGTCGGCATATATTGTGTAGGTGTAGAGAAAGGCTTTTGAGGAATAATCAATCAATATGTTCATAGACAGAGCGAAAATTTATATAAAAGCGGGCGACGGCGGCGACGGCTGCACGTCGTTCTACACCGAGAAGTACGTGCCCAACGGAGGCCCGGACGGTGGCGACGGCGGCAACGGCGGTAACGTCGTAATCGAAACGCAAGAGAGCTTGTCGTCGCTTTCGGAATACAGATTCGGCAAGCACTACCATGCCGAAAAGGGCGCCAACGGCTCGGGCAAAAACCGTCACGGCAAGAACGGCGCCGATCTTGTGCTTAGAGTTCCGCGCGGTACGGTCGTGCGCGACGCCGAGAGCAATAACATAATAGCCGATATGTACAACCCGGACGACAGAGTAGTCGTGTTGTACGGCGGATTGGGCGGCAAGGGCAATGCGCGGTTTAAGTCGTCGCGCCGCCAAGCGCCGGGATTCAGCCAGCGCGGCGAGCCGACTAAAGAGCGGGCGATAATTTTGGAGCTAAAGACGATTGCGGACGTCGGGCTTGTCGGATTTCCAAACGCGGGCAAATCGACATTGCTGTCCGTCCTCACTCGCGCCAATCCCAAGATAGCCAATTATCCGTTTACCACACTTTATCCCAACCTCGGCGTGTGCGCTGTGGACGACGTGTCGTTTACCATAGCGGACATACCCGGACTAATCGAGGGGGCGAGCGACGGCGCGGGGCTCGGCTTTAGGTTTTTGCGCCACATAGACAGAACGCGGTTGATCGTGCACGTAGTCGATATTTCGTCGTCGGACGGCCGCGACCCGATAGAAGACTATTTGACTGTTAATAACGAGCTGTTCAAATACAACAAAGACCTTCGCGACGTGCCGCAAATAATAGCGCTCAACAAGATAGACAGCGCGAGCAAAGAGAGCATCGACAGATTCCGCGCAAGCGTTGACGGCGACATCGTCGAAATCAGCGGCGTCACGCATGCGGGACTGGTTAATCTTGTAAGAATCGTAACCAAAAAGCTCAAAAATTTGCCGCCGCCGCGCGCGATTGAGTTTGAGCCATTCTCTTTCTCCGAGGCCGATCCCAATTCATATGCCATAACGCGGGCGAGCGACGGCGCGTTCGTCATCAGCGGAGAGTTCATAGAGAGGCTGGCGCGCATCGTCGTACTCGACGACAGAGACAGTTTTATGTATTTCCAGCGCAGGCTTGACAACGGCGGAGTAACCAAAGCGCTGAAAAAAGCGGGGATAAAGGACGGCGATATAGTCCGAATACTCGATACGGAGTTCACTTATGAAAGTTAACGAGAATGTAAAAGTCAAAAAGATAGCTATATTCGGTGGAAGCTTCGATCCGCCGCATTTCGGCCACGTCGATATTGTCAAAAACTTAGAGCGTGTTTTTGACAACGTAATCGTCGTGCCGTCGTTTATTTCTCCGTTCAAGAGCGGAGCTGACGACGCCGCCGAGCGGTATAAGCTTTGCAAGAAGGTTTTTTCGAGCGGCAAGACCGTTGTCAGCAAGCGCGAGATATCCCGCGGCGGCATAAGCTACAGCGTCGACACCGCCGAATACTTTTTCAAAAAGTACAGAAAAGATAACGTCAAACTTTATTTCGTAATAGGCAGCGAGGAGCTGACTAGACTTGATGAGTGGCACGATATAGACAAGCTCTCCAAGCTCGTCACTTTCTTCGTGGTCAAACGCCCCGGTTTTGACGTGAACGACGGCAAGGTAAAATCGCTCAAAAAGAAAGGAATAAAGCTGGCATATGCCAAGTTCGGCGGCGTGAATATTTCGTCTACTGCGATAAAGATAGACCTTGCTTTCGGCAAGGAAAACAAGATGATGCCGGATGCAGTGTATTCGGCGGCGGTGAATAAGGGATTGTTCAATCCATATGCAAAATACGTACAGGCGTTGCATAATCACGGACTGAAGGCGAGGCGCATAGAGCACAGCTACGGCGTAGCGCAGTGCGGTGCGGAGCTTGCCAAGCGATACGGCGCCAACGTCAACGACACGGTGATTGCGTGTATTTTGCACGATATCGCCAAAGAAGAGGACGTCAAAGATTACAAGCAAGTAGATTTATCCGGTTTTCCTGCGCCGACTGTGCACGCGCCCATCGGTGCGTATATAGCGAAACAGGAATTCGGCGTTTCGAAAGATATCGAGCATGCAATCAGGACGCACACGACGGCGTCAGACGACATGTCCGATATAGGCGAAATGGTGTATCTTGCGGACAAGCTCGAGGTCGGGCGCAAGTACGATCAGGTGTACGAGTTGCGTAAGATTGCAAGCGAGGACAAAGACGCGGCGATGTTTGCTACAATCAAGGCGATTGCCGATTGGGAAGAGACGAAAGAAGATACCGAGACGTGTTCTTTTACTAACGCCGCGATAGAAAAGTATTGGGCAAAGGTAGAAAGGAACGCGCATTTCCCGGCGGTATCCAAGCAGACGTTGCCAGCAAACAGTAGGACAAAGACAGCGGCATTAAGCGAAGTCAAGAGCAAGGCGGTGCGGCTTGTGCCCATGACCGAAAAGTCGGTTACGAAAGTAAATGAGCACAAAGAGCTTATGCCTACGCCCAAGCAAGAAACAAAGATTGTATTCCGTTCCAATGCGAGCGCAAAGGATATTGCAAAATCGGTAGCTAGCGAACTGTCGTTGCATAAAGCGCACGACATTTCGATAATCGACCTCGAGGGCAAAACGATAATAGCCGACTATTTCGTACTGTGCTCTGCGACGTCGTCGACGGCCGTAAAGGCGCTGTACGGCTACGTCGAGGACAGAATGACCAAAGAGTTCGGGCTCGACCCCACTCGGCGCGACGTGGACAGGGAATGGGTGGCGCTCGATTACGGCTCGGTCATCATACACATCTTTACTGACAAGACGCGCGAGTTTTACAACATCGAGCGGCTGTGGAGCGACGGACACAACGTCGAGAAGTACGGAGATTGAGTATAGAATGCAATTCGAAGTAGACATCATACGCGCACTGCAAATGCTCAGCAGTCCGTTTATGGACCTGCTGAACAAGGGTCTGTCCTTCTTCGGCACGGAAATGTTCTTCTTGATTGTTGCCATAGTGCTGTATTGGTGCATTGACAAGAAGTTCGCGTACAGACTGTTCAACGTTTACATACTCGGCGTGGCTGTGACAAACTTCATGAAGCAGGGTTTTAAGCGCGTGCGGCCGTTTAACGCCTATCAAGATCGGGTTAGGAGCATAGGCGAGAGAGAGGTCACGTATTCATTTCCGTCCGGACATACCGAGAGCATTTCGTCGCTCGTTACGGTTTGTTCTATCAAGTACGGCAAGCGTTACAAGGTAATTCCGGTAATCGGAATCGTGCTGACGTTGCTCGTAATGCTGTCGCGTATGTACTTGGGTCAGCACTACCTGTCCGACGTGTTCTGCGGCTTGACTGTCGGCGTGTTCTGCGCAATAGCGTTTAATGCGTTGCTAAGTCTCTTCGGCGACAGAGAGCAATTCTTTGTTATACCTGCGGTAATTATCGCGGCGGTGACAATCGGTGTGTTGGCCGGGCTTCATCAACTAAACGATAGCGCCGATATACTGAAAGGCCTGGGTGCGTTCGTTGCATTCGATATAGGGTACTTTGTGGAAAAGCGTTTCGTGCGCTATGACGTCTCGGCTCACCGCGAATGGTGGACGTATGTCTTGAGAGTCGTTATCGGCGGCGGCGTTACGATCGCTATACAGAACGGTTTCAAGCTGTTTTTGCCCGAGAGCATACCCATGCTGTACTGTTTCTTAAGATATTTCGTCATGGCGGCGTTCGCATCGCTGCTGGCGCCCACAATATTTAAGCTCGCACGTATATAGAATCGGAGTTTAATATGAGCACAATGACAAAGAACAGTCGTATGAAAGAAAAAGCAAAGGAAATATTTACGTCAAAAAATATAGCGCGCATGGCGGTGTTTACCACGCTCGCGTATATTCTGTATTTCCCGGTGTTCGAGTTCTCGCTCATTCCCGCAGTACCGTTTTTGAAAATCGACTTTTCCAATGCGTTTGTAATGATGGCGGGGTTTGCGCTCGGGCCTGTCGCAGGGATAATCGTGGGCGTGCTCAAAGAGCTGTTGCATGCGCTGACATTCTCGCAGACTGTCGGAGTGGGCGAGATTGCCAACATCGTAATCATGGTTCCGTATATACTTATTCCGTCGATAGTGTATCTGAAGCACCGCAACATAAAGACGGTATTTATCACGCTCGCTGTCGGGAGCGCGGCGCAGACAGTGTGGTCGGTGCCTGTAAATTACGTGCTGACCTTTCCGTTCTTCCTTATGGCGTACGCAGGCTCGCCGAGCTGGAAGATGGGTATGGATTTCTATCTCACGGTGTGGTACTGGGCGGTACTGTTCAACTTCGTCAAGACGGTATTCATTTCGGCGGCGGTGCTGTTGTTATACAAGCAGTTCCAAAGGCTGTTCAATCTGATATTTTCAGAAAGGCGCAAGAAAGTTACCGCGACAGTAAGTAACGCCGAAAAATCCGAGACTATCGATCAAAGCGCAGATATCGGCGAAACCGTTACGCACAACATTTCGTCGCCAGAGGACATGGAAGCTCTCGGTGCGGCGATGGCACAATCAATGAGCGGCGGCGAGGTTATACTGCTGTCAGGCGAGCTGGGCGCGGGCAAAACGGTGTTTTGCAAGGGCGTTGCGAAAGGGCTCGGCGTGAGTTCCACCGTTGTGTCGCCTACGTTTACGATTATGAACGAATACGAGGGCGGCAGGCTCAAGTTCTGTCACTTCGACGCATACCGCCTCGAAAACGCCGACGAGGCTTTCGAAGCGGGTCTTACGGACTTTATCGGCGCGGAAGGCGTTTTGTGCGCGGTCGAGTGGTGGGAGAACGTCAAAGAGCTGTTCGACGGCGTTATAACAATTAAAGTGTATATTACTAAGGTCGGCAACGGCCGCGAGGTAAAGATAACGAGATGAACTATCTGTTTGTAGATACGGCAGAAGGCACGCGCGTACTGCTTGGCGTCGGCGACAAGACGTATTACGCCGAAAATTATTCCAACGCAGGAGCGGAAACGCTCATGCCCACCGTGCACAGTATTTTGAGTCAAGCCGGCATGTCGGTGAATGATATAGATATTTTGGGCGCATGTGTGGGGCCCGGTTCGTTTACCGGGCTGAGGATAGGTCTTACCACGATCAAGGCGCTTTGCTATGCGCTTGACAAGCCCTGTTTTGCCGTAAACAATCTTCGGCTGTATTCATATAATAATGAGGAGCGCAAGGTGATATCCCTTGCCGCGGCGGGCAGTAACGTCGTGTATCTCGCGCGTTACGACGGCGACGTCGAACTCGACGCTCCCAAGTGTGTGACGGTCGAGGCCGCGGCGGAGTATATCAAGTCTCATCCCGACTTTGCCGTCTCGACGGACAGAAAACTCGGCAAAGTTTTCGGCGGACAATCGGGCGTCGGCGAGAAAGAGATGATAGCGGCGGTAAAGAAGCACATATCGTCACGCATAGAGCAAAAGGAGCTGTTGCCGCTGTACATAAGAAAAGCTCAACCCGAGCGCGGTGACGGCGATCTATGACGGATATAACAATATCCGCCGCGGATACAGCTTGCGCCGACGATATAGCGGAGCTTGAAAGGCAATATATCGATTGCCCGTGGAGCGTAGAGCAGGTCAAGGCCGAGATAGCCAAGCCCAACGTCATCTTCCTTGCGGCGAGATGCGGCGGAAAAACGGTAGGCTACGTTTCGGGCGAGGCGGCCGCCGACGAGATTGAATTCGGCAACATCGCAGTAGACAGTGCTTTCAGGCGGCAAGGGGTCGCGACAAGACTGTTGCGGGCATTAGTAGAGCATGCGCAATCGTGCGGAGTGAAAAAAATATTTTTGCTCGTCTCGGCGTCAAATACGAGCGCAAAAGCGCTGTACGAAAAAGTCGGGTTTATATCAAAAGGCATACGAAAATCGTACTACGGAAATACCGACGCAATCATAATGGAGCTCGAGATATAAAGCTTCACAGTATTGCAAAGTGACGCACTGAAGCACCTGTAACAAAGTCGAAGAGATAATCTGTGATTGCGGGAGGCGGTATGACGTACACGAATGGCGGAGTGAGCGCAGAGTATATCGACAACACCGACGAATTGAACAGATACAAGACCGCCGTCTTGCTCCTGCACGGCTGGGGCGGAAGCTTAAAATCCTTTGCCGGTGTGTACAACGCTTTGTCCGATATGGGGTGTCGCGTATTCAACTATGCCTTTCCCGAAACAGTGCCCGAAACGTGGGGAGTGTACGATTACGCGGCGCACGTAGCGTCTTTTATAGAGGACAACGGGCTCGTAAACCCGATAATCATCGGGCACAGCTTCGGCGGGCGTGTAGGTATAATATTGGCGTCGCGCGGAATGGTCGGAAAGCTCGTGCTCGTAGACAGCGCAGGACTCAAGCCGCGCTACAGTATAAAGCGAAATTTAGCCGTTTTGCGCTACCGCAGAGCGGTTAAGCACGGCAAACCGCTTGACGGATACGGCTCGGCGGATTATAATAATACGAGCGGCGGGCAAAGAAAGGTGTTCGTGCGCATTGTAAACGCTCATTTGGACAATCTTACTCATTCCATCAAATGTCCCACGCTTATCGTTTGGGGCAGGAACGATAAGGACACGCCGCCGTATATGGCGCGGCGACTACATAGGTCGATTAAGGGAAGCAGACTGTGCTTTCTCGACGGCGGACACTTTGCCTACGTCGACTCGCATTTCGGGTTTGTAAATTTGCTTAAGACGTTCGTCATATAGACAACGAACGGAACAGGGTAAGTAATGGACTATTATATTTCTGTCACACTCATAGGTTTAGCGGCGCTGTTGTCAAGCGTTTGCGGAATACCCATATTCAAGATTATTCAGCTGTCCGGCTACAAGCCGCGCGGCGTTATTGCGTACTTTAAAGCGACGAGATACAACGTATTGATAAGATACGTGCTTTTCACGCTGTTCTCGTTTATGGCGATGATAGTATACGTCGGATGTTTCGGAACTTATAAATATGCGCGGTATTGCGCGGTAGTACTGTATGTCGTGCTTGCCGTCGTCTTTATTATCTCGTCAGTCGAGTGGGAAGGGCCCAAGTATACGGGCAGAATGAAGCGGCTGATGGCGGCCGAAGTGCTGTTGTCACTCGTTCTCGGCGCGGGAATCGCTTGGGCGGCATATTATTCGCCGTACTGTCAGACCGTTACCGCCGCGTTAGGCGTGCTCACACCGTTCGTCGTCATTGCGGCAAATGCCGTCATGACCCCGATAGAGAAGCTGAACAACCGCAAATACATTGTGCGTGCTCGCAAAAAATTGGCGGATTTCAATCCGACCGTAATCGGCATAACGGGCAGTTTCGGCAAGACTACCGCAAAGAACATTTTGGCGGCAATGCTCGGCACGAAAAACGAGGACGGACCCAATGTGATAGCAACGCCGGGCAGCTTCAATACGCCGATGGGCGTGTGCCTGACAGTCAACAACGATTATAACGGCGAGGAGTACTTTATCGCAGAGCTAGGCGCTAGGTACAAAGGCGATATACGCGAGCTTTGCGGCATTGTTTCGCCCAAGATCGGACTGATAACTGCGATAGGCGATATGCACCTTGAGACGTTCGGCTCGCGCGAAGGGGTCGCCAACGCCAAGTACGAGCTCGCCGAGAGCCTGCCGTCCGACGGGTTGCTCGTCTTAAACGGCTACAACGAAGATTGCAAGAAGCTAAGCTCTCGCAAGGCACCGTGCAAGGTAGAGGTAGTGGGAGACGCTATCGGCTACGACAATGTCAAAGTGGACGGCAACGGAACGAGCTTCGACATGGTCATCGACGGCACGCGCTACAATATTAAGACAAAACTTCTCGGTGCGCACATTCCTCAGCTTGTGTGTTCGTGCGCGACTGTTGCGTCGTATCTCGGTGTGGATGCCGAAAGAATAGTCGAATCGGTCAAGCACATTTCGCCGGTTGAGCACAGATTACAGCTCATTCCGGGCGCCGACCCGTCGGTCACCGTCATTGACGACGCCTACAACAGCAATCCCGACGGTGCGAGGAACGCGCTTGATGTTCTCGCTTCATTCGACGGGAAGAAGATTATCATTACTCCGGGGTTTGTAGAACTCGGCGAAGTGGAGAAGCAGTGTAACGCCGAGCTTGGCAAGGATATTTCAAGGGTTTGCGACGTCGCCATGCTGATTGGATCGCGTGCGGTCGATATCAAGCGCGGCGCAATCGACGGTGGCATGGATGAGAATAATATCATGACATTCTCGTCGCGCGACGAGGCTGTCGAAGCGCTCAAGAGCATATCCGGCGACAAGGTAGTTCTGTTTGAGAACGACCTGCCCGACAATATTAAGTAAACGGAAAAACATATGCAGAGGAAGAGAACAGTACTGATAACAGGCGGTGCGCGCGGAATAGGCCGACAACTTGCCGTCGATTTCGGCGCGGCCGGGTACAACGTAATTATCAATTACAACAAGTCCAAAGATCTTGCCATGCAGTTAGTCAACGAGCTCAATTCGCGCGAGATAGTCTGCCAAGCCGTTCAGGCCGACGTTTCGTCCGCCGCCGACGTAGAGCGCATGAAGCGTGAAATTGCGTTCGGTCCGGTCGATACGCTGATCAACAACGCAGGCATAGCGCACATGGGGCTGTTGCAGTTCGACAAAGAAGAAGATTTCGACCGTGTAATAGGCGTAGATCTCAAGGGCGTCTGGCTTGTCACGCATGCCTTTTTGCCCGACATGATATCCAATGCCTTCGGGCGCATTATCAATATCAGTTCGTTCTGGGCAGAGCGCGGCTCGAGCACCGAAACAATATATACAGCGGCAAAGGCGGGCGTAAACGGATTGACAAAGGCGCTGTCGCGCGAGGTGGGCGAGCTTGTCACCGTCAACGCGATAGTGGCGGGGCTGATTGCAACCGATATGAACGATCCCGTTCCGCCGGACGCACTGATTAGGATAGTAGACAATACGCCTGTACGGCGTATAGGCAGACCCGATGATATCAGTCACGCCGCGCTGTTCCTCGCCGACGAGAAATCGTCATTTATCAACGGTGCGCTACTGCATGTGGACGGCGGATATTAAACCGAATTTCAATCAGAGCGGCGTGCGCCAATCTCTAAATTAATCTTTTGGTGAGGTAATAATGAGACTATCTTGTTGCAGCGCGGAAGTTGCTGATATTGATATGCAATTGTTTCTAAAACTGCAAAATAAGATTGAAGAAGATTTGAGCTTTATCACCGATAAAGAGCGTGAAGATCAATTGCGCGCCGATGATACCTATGGAACAGAGATTGAAATATTATCTGCTTATCCTATGATATTGTCCCCGAGATTTTCTGATGTTTATAAAGAGCGAAAACTCATAAGACGAAAAGAAAGACGGGCAGATATTCGTTTGAGAATTGATTATGAGAAATATCAGAATGGCGATGACGAAATGAAAAGGCTATTGTTGATTAAAAATATAGTTGACTCCATTATGGTCGTTGAAAGTAGAAAGAAGGGTGATTTTAATGGAAACAAGTTAATCACCGATATTCTTATCAAGCTTAAGGTAGAAATAGAGCAAATAAATAATCTTTAATTTTTTTATACTTACTGTATGTAAATAACCGTCTCTTGATTATATTTCATCTAATGGATGGTTTTGTTTATGATAGCATATTGTATGTTAGTCGATTGCTCAATAAAACATACAAAAAACCCCTCGGTAGGTCTAACCGAGGGGTTTTTGAATTGAGTTTAAGTTAGTCGTCGAGTTCATCTGTCTTTTCTTCTTTTGCCGCTTTCTCTTTCGCTTCTTCTTTTACTTCTTTCTTTTCTTCGACAGCTTCTTCTTTGACGTCGTCCGTACCGTGCTCGACAGCTTCTTCGACTTTCTCGTCGTCGACTGTGTTGTCGTCGGCCACAGACGGCTGCTCGTCAAATTCGTCGACGTTGTGCGTATCGGCCTTTGCGTCGGCTTTTTGCGCTTCGGCATCGGCCTTGGCGAGACGGTCGAGCTCTTTGAATGCGGCTTCTCTGTCGTACTCGGAAGAGTAGGTGGTCTTCTTGTTCTTTTTTACGCGGTCGCGTATGCGCATGACGATGATGAGTATGATAGCTGCAAGCAATGCCGCGCCGAATATGACGGTAGGGATTATCCACCAGGCGATTTCACCTTTGGGCGCTTCGGTATTGTCCGTGTTGTCTGTGGCCGGCGCTTCGGACAATCTTACGGCCTTCTGATATTCGGTGGCGTTGTTTTCGATATCTTCAAACGTCGTGTTGGTTATGGACGTGAGTGAAACGTCGGAGATGATCAACATGCCGTTGATATAGCTACGCGGGGTCTCGCCGCCGAACGTGAGGTTGATGCCGAGAGTGCCGCCGTCGCTACCCGTCGCGATATAGAACGAATATGTCTTAAATGTTTCTTTGTCGCGGCTATTCTCATTGCCTTGGGCGACGAGCGTGGTTGTGTCTTTGATATTCTCGAACTTGTCGGTAACCGAGCCCGTTATGCCTATATCAAGCCCGTGCATATCGTCGTTGTTCTTGGATTCGTCGGAAAGCACTACTTTGACGGTGACATCGAGACGGTAGTATAGGTTGGATACGAGCTGTAAGGTGTTGTCGTATGCTATGGTCGAGCGGTTGGGCGCGGTGTTATATACTAAGAGCATGGCTCCGCTTTCGTCTTTGCGCTCAAATCCGGCATACGGCGTGAGGCTTTTCATATTGTTGGTATCGAACACGCCGTACTTAAGTGCGCTGACTTGCGGCGACGTTACGTTCCAGGAATATATGGGCGCATAGTCGTCGGGATACATGTTGTAAGAATATGCATCATAGTAGGCGAGCGACGGGCTCTTAAACGAGTAAACACCGTAATCGAGAGATTTCAGCACGACCGTGTTGGCTATATCCGATTTGTACTGCTCTAGCTTGGCGTTGTATTCTTTCTCGATTGTGGAATTGCTTTCCGCCGTCCATTCTGTCGAGGAAACCTTGCTAACATAGACATTGCCGCTTGACAGTTTGCTGGCATTGCTCTTGCGGTCGTTGAGCCCGAGCCAAATTTCGAGCTTGAGCGTCTGATCGGAAAGGGGTGCGTCGAGATAGAAGGTGTACGTCTTGAACGCGTTGTTAGTGTTCTTTATGCCCTCGATAGTGGAGAGTATTGCGGTATCGACGTTTTTGAGTACGAGCGAAGCGCCGTAGCTGTCGTCGGGAATTTCGACCGCTAAGTCGACCGTAATCTTGTATGCTTTGTCAATGTTGATGACGATGTCGGGCGACGAGTAGCAGATTGCCGTAGGAGTGGTGGAAGAGAGCAACAGTACATTGCCCGTCGTGCTGTTTGCAAAATACTTGGGATTCTTAACGCCGGGTAAACCTGAGCGTATGGAATTGAATATCGCGTCATCTGTAGGAATGATGCCGTGCTTGGCGTTGTCGGTGTTGACTTCGAGCTTAGAGAATCCGCCGCGCGTTTCCACCGTGGCCGCGTTGTAATAATCCCACTCGGCTACGGGGAGGGGATATTCGATTTCGTCTCCGAGATCTCCGACGTTGGCGAAATTGCCGTTGGTGACGCCTGTGTCCTCGACCGCGGTGTCGAGAGTCAACACGTTGCCGCTGTCGGCCGCCGACATGTCTGCGTACTCGGAATAGGTAATCTCGGTAAACGTGACGTTGTCGAACATCGCTATGCCGGACGACTGCGCGTCGGGCGTGCCCAGCCACAGCTCGAAGTGAACATTAAGGTCTTTGACCGCAGAGCCCTGAATATAAACAACTTGCTCTTTCCAGCCGTAGTGGACCTTGTCGGCGCTGTCGCCGTCGAGGTTGTTGTACCACTGATTGAGCTTGTTGTTCTGCGTAGGATCGTTGGATTCGCCCTTGACGGCTATCGAGATGCCGTTGCCGCCCTCGACGCTATCGCCCTTTACCCACACGCCGAAGCGGTAATACTTGAGCCGTTCGATTGTCACGTCGGGCGAAGCTACGCCGCCTGCCGCGGGGCGGAAGGCTTTGCCGTTGTGCGTAGTTATCATCAAAATGTTGCCGTTGGTGCCGGCGAACATATCGTTATTGACGCTGTTGCGGTTTTCGGCCCTGCCGAAAGGCGCCCACGGATTTTGAGTAAGGCCGTAATCGTTTTCCTCGACGTCGATATCGATAAACGAGGGATAGATTGTCGGACGCGCCTGTCCGGGATAAACGTGATCCTCATCGAAGTCGTAAGAGGGGTTTTGATTCCAATGTTTCAGCCCTTCGGAGAATGTGCCTATTTCGTCTCCGTCGTACTCGAGATAGTCGAGGTCGAACAGGTTGAGCGCCATGCTCGTGCCCTTGTTCGAGACATAGGTCACGCCGTCGGTAGAAGTGTAATCGTTGGTGGAGAGTGCGAACTCGCGCGCCGAAATGCTCTCTGCCGAAACGGTGTCGAAGAATGCATAGCCGGAGGCGGTGCTGGGAGGCACGCTTGTCAATTCCGAAAGGGTGTTGGGCGCGTCGCCTATTCCGAGCACGAGGTTGACGGTGTTCGTCTTGGACGGGGCGGTGCGAACAAAGATTGTGTACTGGACCCAGCCGTAGTTGTTGTCTTTGTTGAGTACGGGAATGCCGTCGCCGTCTTTTTCGATATTCTTAACGGTATTGATGTTGGTAAACGAGCAACTGTTGCCAAGCCCGGTCAGCTTGATTGTTGCGCCGGTATTGGGCGCGAAGTTGCCTGTTTTGACCCATGCCGAAACTCGGTAGTACGAGTCGGGATTAAAGGTCATATTGGACGACTTGTAAGCGTATGCAACGGACGCGCCGGGCATAGTGTTGATTAGCAGTGCTTTTTCGTCCGTATTGGGTCTGTCGGTAGGATTGAAAATGGTCTTGGGTGTGCTGTCGTCATGCTCATATTCGGGGTACTGATTGAGCTTGAACAGCTTGTTGCCGCTTTCCGAGCCGCTGTCGTACACCGAAGCGGTAAGATCGACAACGCCTGCTTTCACGCCGCCGCTGCCGCCGTCGATATTCTCTCCCGTCCAGCCGTCGGGAGTAGCCGGGTAGGAACCCGAAGAATTGGTGAAGTTGGGATTTGATAAATCGAGCGATGTCGGAGTGTATTCCTTTGTATCCTCCGCACGGGCATGTCCGACGCCGGAGAAGGATAGGATAAACGCGCCGAAGCACAGCGCTATTGACGCCGCTAAGGTGACGATAAGTATTGCCGTCTTATGAGTGAATCTTTTGATAATGCGCATATTACACCTTTTATCTTTTCTTATACCGTATAACATTATATAATATATACGCCGAAATTGCAAATGATTTTGAGCAATATAACGATATTACTGTGAATTTTTTTGCCGTACGCCGCGACTGCACAAAGGCAAAATACCGTTATCGGCAATTACCCGATTATTTTTTGCAATATACATCAAAACTATTTATATGAACGATAACGTCAGAAAAACTTTCGGATTGATCGGCGGCGGCGCAGTGGGGTTGATTTCAGGCTTTTTCGGAGGCGGCGGCGGAATGCTGTGCGTGCCACTCCTCGAGCTGTACGGGCTGGACGTCAAACGCGCGCATGCGACGGCGCTGTTCGTCATACTTCCCGTGTGCATAGTCAGCGCGATTATCTATATTGTCAACGGATATTTCGACGTGACCGCCGTGCTGTGCGCGATAGTCGGGGTTGTGCTCGGCGGCACGGTTGGCGCGATGTTGCTTGACAAGCTCAGCGGCAACGCCACCGCCGCGGTGTTTGCGGCAATGATGATAGCGGTGGGGGTAAAACTTTTAGTACCGTGACGCCTCAGCATATAATAATCATAGCGTCCGCACTCGGCGGAATAATAGGCGGCATGGGAATGGGCGGCGGCACACTGCTCATTCCGCTACTGACGCTGTGCGCAGGGCTCGAGCAACATTTGGCGCAGGCGATAAACCTCATGGCGTTTATCCCCATGTCCGTTATCGCGCTCGTCATACACAAGAAGAACGGATATGTATCGTTCGCTCAAGCCCTGCCGATAACGATAACTGCGCTCTGTGGCGCGATAGCCGGAAGCTTTGCGGCGCAGTGCGCTCGAGGATACGTGCTTAAAGCATGCTTCGGAGCGTTTTTGACGACGCTCGGCGTGATACAGGCAATCAAGCTGATCGTCGCAATCGTAAAGGCGCGTAAAGAAAAGCGAGCGGAGCGTGAGAAAGGCTCGGGCGAGGAATAGTTCGCGTCAAATCGTTGACGAAATACCGTGTATTTGGTATAATGACAATACTAAAATTTCGGTTGGTAAAACGGTTTGCGACTGACTTTCAAAAAAGGGATTCATCTTCCTCACAACAAGCTCACGCGCCTCGACGAAATCGCTGTATGCGACGCGCCGAGCATTGTCGCAATCCCGTTGTCACAGCATATAGGCAAGCCGGCGGTATGCACGGTCAATGTGGGCGACAGGGTAAAAGCGGGGACGCGTATAGGTGTCGCGGACGGAGTGGTGTCCGCCGACGTTTTCTCGTCGGTTTCGGGCGTCGTCAAGTCAATCGAAAATCATAAAACGGTCACCGGCAAGGCGTTGCACGTATTTATCGAAAACGACGGGGAGTACGAGGAAGAAAAGCTCGAATTGCCCGACAAGCTTACCGTAGACGACATAAGAGACCTCTTGCGCCGCGCAGGCATCGTCGGCATGGGCGGGGCGGGTTTCCCGTCGGCGGTCAAGTATTCGCCAAAAAAACCGATTGACACGTTTATACTCAACGCCGCCGAGTGCGAACCGTACATAACATGCGACGACAGGCTGATAATAGAGCGAACGGTTGAGATTTTGCGCGGCGGAGAGCTGCTTTCCCGCGTGCTCGGTATACCGCAATTCCACATCGGCATAGAGGACAACAAACCGGAAGCGATAGCGGCGCTCGAGCGCGCGATTTCGGGCGAAAAGATAAACGCGGTAGTCGACGTTTTGAAGAGCAAGTATCCGCAGGGCGCCGAGAAGCAGCTGATTTATGCTGTAACGAAGCGAAAGGTCCCCGTCGGCGGCTTGCCGTCGGACGTAGGGGTCGTCGTGGGCAACGTTCATACCGCGTATTCGCTGTACGATGCGGCAACGTCCGGCACACCGCTTTACGCCCGCGCAATGACAGTGACGGGTGGGGTTTTCGCGCCCAAAAACTTGTGGGTGCGCAACGGAACGCCGTTTGGTTATCTCGCCGAGAAGTGCGGTGTGGACGCGTCGGTAGTGCGGACAGTGTGCGGCGGGCCGATGATGGGTTTTGCCTTGCCCGATCTCGATTATTACACTACAAAGATGATGGACGCGCTATTGTTCTTGAACGACGACGCCGTCAATACGGACAAGTCGTCGCCGTGTATCAATTGCGCCAAGTGCGCGAGAGCGTGCCCAATGAATCTCATGCCCATGTACATAGACGCGTATACTCAAATACGCGATTACGCAACCGCCGAGAAGTACGGCGCGAAAAATTGCATAGAATGCGGTTGCTGTGCGTACGTTTGCCCTGCAAAGCGGCCAATCGTTCAGTCCGTAAGATTGTGCAAGAAAATGCTGCGGGGAGGTAAGTGATGAAACAAACGGTTTCTTCTTCGCCTCACGTGGCGTCGAACAACAGGACGCGCCGCATAATGATCGACGTATTGATTGCGCTAAGTCCTTGCGTTGTATGCGCCATCGTGTTCTTCGGCTATCACGTAGCTATAAACCTCGTTACATGTATAGTGTTTTGTTTCGGTACCGAGCTGTTGTACAATCTCGTGATATCAAAGAATTTCACCGTCGACGGCGTGAAGCGGTCGAGCGTAACCGATATGTCGTTCGCCGTCACCGCCGTTATACTCACTCTCAATCTTCCGGCCGTAATGCCGGTGTCTAAATTCGGCTTGAACATAATGGGTAAATCGGGCGCAATCGCTTTTAGCTTCGACACCGTTATTCTGTGCGCGCTCGGCTCGATATTCGCAATCGCACTTGTCAAAATGCTGTTCGGAGGGCTTGGCAGAAACTTCGCCAATCCCGCATGTACGGGCAGAATTTTTCTGTTTATCGCGTTCGGCGCGAGCGGCGCGTTCAATCTGACGAGCTCGCTGTTTGCGGACAATTTAGTGTCGACGGGCGCAACCTGGCTCGGTACGCGTGAGAGCGTTACGGCTTCGGCGCTGCTCGATATGTTCCTCGGCAACATTTCGACGGCGGCTGTGGGCGAGACATGCGTGATAGCAATACTCGCGGGCTATGCGTACCTGTCGATTAGGCGAGTCATAGACGCGCGCGTGCCGCTTATAGTCGTCGGTTCTCTCGCAGTATTTGCATTCCTGTTCGACGTAGTGCCGTCGGGCGACAAAGGCGTGACAATGGTGTACGACACGCTTGCACACGTTCTGTC
The DNA here is from genome assembly GCA_022508425.1 of Clostridiales bacterium. Taxonomy (GTDB): domain Bacteria; phylum Bacillota; class Clostridia; order Christensenellales; family Pumilibacteraceae; genus Anaerocaecibacter. The sequence continues at coordinate 26,478 of JAFLVF010000017.1, forward strand.
GGGCGGACTGTTGTTCGGTGCGGTGTTTATGGCGACCGACTATTCTACAAGCCCCAATACATTCAAGGGCAGTGTGATATTCGCAATAGGAATAGGCCTTATAACAGCGCTCATTCGCTCGTTCGGCAATTTTCCCGAGGGCTTTTCGTTCGCCCTGCTGATAATGAATCTGACAGTGCCGCTTATCGATAAATATATTTTGCCCAAGCCGTTCGGCTACGTCAAGCCGACAAAAGACGGCGAAAACGGCGCAAAGGCGGTGGGCAAATGACCAAATCCGTCTTAAACGCGATGAAAGCGGTGGCCGTGCTTGTTGGCATATCGGTTGTGTGCGTGGGAGTGCTCGCCGTGTGCAATATGTTTTTCCCCAAGTATACGCCTAAGCTTGACAGAACTACCGCCTCGCTTATCAACGGGATTTGCCCGACGGGCGAAGATGACGACAAAGCGTTCGACAACGGTTATATAGTCATGCTGTACGAAAGCGACTACGACGTGGACTTGAGCGACTTTAACAAAGCGAATAAATCGGCGCGCGCCGAAATTCTCGCCGTGTATTGCGAGGTGAAGGGGGATAATAGCGGCGCGTACATAATAGAGAGTAAAGCAGCGGGGCGCGACAGCGACATTTTCTTGCTCGTCGCATACCGCGACGGAAAGATAGTCGGCGCGGCCGTCAAAAAGCAGAACGAAAGCTATTTTGCCAAACTTCCCGACGATTTGCTTGACAATGTCGCGGGAATGAACGGCGACGTAGATCTTGTCGGCATCGTCGGCAAGACGGGCGCGACGGTGTCGCTGACCGCAATCAACCGCGCGCTCAATCTGTCCGACAAGTTCGCGCTCGACTATATGGACAAAATTCAATCGGCGATAGGCGAAAAATCGAATACGGAGGGGGAGAGATGACTAAAGACGAGTTCAAAAAGACTGCGCTCGGCGGCATAACCAACAACCCCGTGTTCGTGCTCGTGCTCGGCATGTGTCCGACGATAGCCAAGTCGGACAATATAATCAACGCATTCTCTCTCGGCGTCTGCACGGCGTTCGTATTGATATTCTCCAACGTGATTATTTCGGCGCTGCGAAAGCTTATACCGGACAAAGTTCATCTCCCGGCGTACATAATCATAATCGCGTCGCTCGTAACGTTTGTGCAAATGGTTGTGTCGTCATTCTTGCCCGATCTCAACGACAGTATAGGCGCGTTTATTGCTCTCATCACAGTAAACTGCATCATACTCGGTCGGGCGGAAGCATTTGCGGGCAAGAACAAGGTTTTGCCGTCGCTTATCGACGGGGTGTCGATGGGGCTCGGGTTTATAGCGTCGATTACACTGTTGGGCGCGGTGCGACAGGGCTTGTGCGCGGCGTTGGGCAGCGGATTTTTCGACAAAACGATGGGCGGGTTTATCGTGCTCGGACTGATGATGGCGGTGTTTAACGCCGTGTATTCGCACGTCAGAGAGCGACAAAAGCAAAATACAGCCCTTATTGAGCGGGAGGTGTAAAGCGTGGATTATTTTATAACTATCGTTTCAATAGTGATCGCAGGAATACTGACCGACAATATCGTTCTCAATCAGAGCTTGGGTATATGCCCGTTCCTCGGCGTCAGCAAGAAAACGCAGTCGTCCGTCGGCATGGGACTTGCCGTTACATTCGTAATTACGGTCGCGGCTTGCGTGTGCTGGATACTGTACACCTTCGTCCTCGAGCCGCTGTCGATAGCGTATTTGAGCACGATTGTTTTCATACTTGTTATCGCGTCGCTGGTGCAACTGCTTGATATAGTGCTCAAAAAACTTTCGCCCACGCTGTACGCTTCGCTCGGCGTGTATCTCGCGCTCATTACTACCAACTGCACGGTGCTCGGCACAGCAAACGCTGTCGTGTCGCAAGGTCTTGACTTCTTCCAAACGCTCGTAACGGGCATGGCGACCGGGATAGGTTTTACGGTTGCACTCATACTCATGGCTGGCATACGCGAGAAGCAATCGCTGTACGAAATCCCTAAGCCGTTTGTCGGATTCCCCATCGCGCTTGTTGCGGCGGGAATCATGGCAATGGCGTTCTACGGCTTTTCGGGCTTGTCTTTCACATAAGGCAATCGCTACAAGGATAGATATGGAAATTTTTCTCGGAATAATAGTTCCAATACTGATTGTCATGGCGCTTGCCGGCATATTCGCATTCAGTCTGTCGTACCTCGGCGACAAAATGGCGGTAGACCGCGACGCGCGCATAGACGATATCGAGCGGTACTTAGCCGGCGCCAATTGCGGCGGTTGCGGATATCCCGGCTGCTCGCAGTTTGCCGAGGCCTTGTTCAAGGGCGAGACAGATATCTCGCGTTGCAATCCTACGTCGGCCGACAATAAGAAGCACATTGCGAATATTCTCGGCATGGATGAGACGGAGAGCGAGGACACCGTCGCCGTCGTGCACTGCGCAGGCGGCAACCGCGCCGTCGACAAATACGACTATCAAGGCTACGGCGATTGCAGGAGTGCGGAGATACTGTCCGGCGGAAGCAAGGCGTGCGAATACGGCTGTATGGGGCTTTGCACATGCGTGAATTCCTGTCCGAACAACTGCATAGCGATTTCAAAATCAACGGGCGCAAGCGAGGTGGATAGAGGCAGTTGCATTTCATGCGGCGCATGCGTTGCCGCGTGCCCCAAGAAGATTATCGGTCGCATTCCCAAGTCCGCCAAATTGTATATAGCATGCTCTAACACCACTAAGGGCAAAGAGGTAATCGGCGTGTGCAAGGTCGGGTGCATATCGTGCGGGAAGTGCGAGCGTACATGTCCGAACGGCGCGATAACGCTGTCCGACAATCTCGCCGTAATAGATTACAGTAAATGTATCGGCTGTATGCAATGCGCGATCGCATGTCCTCGAGGTTGTATAGTCCCGATAAATACCGGGGTAGAAACGTTAAAAAACCTGAAAGCGGAAAAAGCGGAAGCGAAGAAATAGCTTACAAAAAATCATACCGACAAGCGGTTGCATTTTTAGCCTTTTTTATGTTATAACGTTTGTACGATAAACAATAATCTAACGGAGTATATATATGGAGTTACAAGTCAATTTTTATGAGCAAGTGAAAGATGAACTTCTGAAGTTTGCAGTTATTATATCTAAAACAGATGGGAAATGGGTATTTTGTAAGCATAAAGCGAGAAATACATACGAGGTTCCGGGTGGGCATAGAGAGATAGGTGAAAGCATTCTTGAAGCTGCTGAAAGAGAATTAAAAGAGGAAACGGGAG
>JAFLVF010000018.1 GCA_022508425.1 Clostridiales bacterium
AACGCGAGGAAGAGCTGACCGGTAGCGGTGTAAGCTACTGCGCGGTTTGCGACGGCCCGTTCTATTCCGGCGACGATGTGGCGATTGTGGGCGACGCCAATACCGCGCTCCAGTACGGCATTGCGCTCTCGGGATACTGCAACAAGGTGTATGTTTGTACCTGGATGGATAAATTTTTCGGCGATAAAGCGCTTGAAGAAACGTTACTGCAAAAGCCTAACGTCGAGTGGATAAAAAACGTCACCCTTTCCGCGTTTGAGGGCGAAGAAGAGCTTACTGCGTGCGTGTTCGACGAGCGAGATACCGGTAAAAAGCGCTCGATACCCGTAAAAGCGTGTTTTATCGCCATAGGGCAAGAGCCGGATAATGCGCCGTTTAAAAACGTCGTCAAGCTGGACGGGAAAGGCTACATCACCGCCGACGAGGACTGCACGACAGCTACTGCCGGAGTGTTTGTCGCCGGCGACTGTCGCACGAAAAAAATCCGTCAGCTTACCACCGCCGTTGCGGACGGCGCTTCCGCGGCAATAGCCGCTTGCAAATACTTGGGCTGAAGATTTGTAAAGGAGCCGACTGCGCGAAGAATACCGCTGACATTAAGACATTGCTATGTGAAATGCACCCCAAAGGTTGGACAAAACCTTGGAGGTGCATTTTTGAATGCGGCTGGAGTTTTTTATTGTAAAATTGTTTTGTTCGTGCCGCGGTACAATTTGACCTAACTGCGCAAATATGGTACAATATAGGAGAGTGAGTAACAACAGCAACAAAAAGAGAATAAATGAATTTTTTTTGAAGCCGCCGATATGGTTTGACGTAGCCGTATGGACGTTGACTGTCGTTGCAGTTGCGGCGGCGATATACGTAGCTTGTCTTGACCACCGTGCCGAGGCGTGGGCGTTTTTGCTGTACGCAGCGGCGGTGCTTGCTTTTGTTTCGTCGTTGTATTTGTTTTTGTCGTTCGGCGATATTCCGCAGCGCTTGGCGCGCAACAAATACGTCAAACGTTTTGTGGCCGACTTCGGCTTTCGCTCGTACGTTACGTCGGTGTGTTCGGCGATACTCAACATAACGTACGTCGTGTTCGGCACGGTGATAGCAGTGCATTCCCGTTCGATTTGGTTGGGTGCGCTCGTATTGTACAATCTCGTACTTGCGTCCTGTCGCGCTATAGTTTTCTTTTACGTCAAGCGCCGAATAAAAGACGCCGACCATGTGAATGTCAGAATCAAGTCGTATATCTTCAGCGGAGTAATGCTTATCGTAATAGCGCTTGCAATCATTCCGGTCATTCTTCTCGTAATATGGCATAGAAACAGATATATTTTCTTCGGCGGAACGATTGTGTACGTGTGCGCGCTTGCGCTGTATACGATGATCAAGCTGATTACCGCCATTGTCGGCAGACACCGCGCCAGGAAGCACGGCGGCTTTTTGGTGCGCGCAATACGGAATTTCTCTCTTGCGAGCTCGCTTGTATCGATCTTTGCTTTGCAAGCGACGTTGTTCGTTGCGCTCGGCGATGAATGGCTTGCCACAATACTCAACCCAATAGTCGGCGGAGTAATAGCTTTTGTCATAGCGGTGATGGGAATAACCATGACGGTCAAAGGCGCAATCGTGCTAAAGCGCAACAACTACGACGGCGATGATGATGACGAAGACGTAAGTCCCGACAGAGTCTATATAGTGTGAGGAATAAACGGTGACTGATAACGGCGACAGGATAATAGTAATCGACGGGCTAAAAAAGAGCTTCGGCGAAATCAGGGCGGTTGACGATATCTCGTTTGAGGTGCGGCGCGGAGAGCTGTTCGCTTTCCTCGGCGTGAACGGAGCGGGCAAGTCGACAACCATTTCTATGTTGTGCGGAAATCTCGACCGTGACGGCGGGCATATAACCGTCGACGGAATGGACGTGGACAAGGACATGCCCAAGATCAAGCGCGAGATAGGCGTGGTGTTTCAGTCGTGCGTACTCGATCAAATGCTCACCGTGCGCGAAAACCTCAAAAGCCGCGCGGCGTTGTACGGAATATTCAAGCAGGAGTTTGAAGCGCGCTATAAAGAACTCGACGAAATGCTTGCGCTAAAGGAAATTGAAAACCGACCGCTAAGCAAGCTGTCGGGCGGACAGCGGCGGCGGTGCGACATAGCTCGCGCTCTGCTTCACCGTCCCAAAATTCTCATACTCGACGAGCCGACGACAGGTCTCGATCCGCAGACTCGCAAAACGGTGTGGTCTGTTATAGACGCGTTGAGGCATGACGGCATGACGGTGTTTTTGACTACGCACTATATGGAAGAAGCGGCGGACGCCGATTATGTGGTAATAATCGACAGTGGGCGTATTATAGCCAAGGGTACGCCCGTGACGCTAAAAAACCAATACACGGGCGACTTTGTATCGTTCTACGACAAGACGGAGGACGAGCTCGCCGTACTCGGCATGCCCGTTCAAAGAATAGCGGGCGGCTGCCGTATCGAGCTTGAAAATACGGCGCAAGCGACTTCGCTGATAAAAGCCCACCCCGAGCTGTTTACCGACTACGAAATCAGCAAGGGCAAGATGGACGACGTTTTCTTGGCCGCGACGGGCAAGAAGCTTGTAGGTGACAACTGATGAACGGGATCAAGACGTACATAAAGCAGACGGCGGCGTTTACCGTGCGCAATATAAAAACGTTTTTCAAGGACAAGGGCGCGGTCATATCGGCGCTCATTTCGCCGCTCGTCATACTCGGGTTGTATATACTTTTCCTTGACGGAGTACTCAAAGACAGCTTTTCGGCGAACTTGGGCGATTTCGTCGTCGACGCCAAGTTGATCGACGGCTATATCGCGTCGTACGAGGTATCGTCTATTCTTGCGACCTGTACGGTCACGGTCGCGTTCGTCGCTAATATGGCTATGGTCAGCGACAGGGTATCGGGAGTGAGAAACGATTTGTTGATTACTCCCGTCGGAAAAAGCGTACTCACACTCGGATACTATTTCGGTACGGCAATCATCACGCTCGCTATATGCTACGTGACAACGGGCGTCGGCTTTATCTACATCGCGGCGTCGGGTATTGCCATGAGCGCGGGACAGGTGGCGGCGGCTCTGCTTGACGTGTTGCTGGGTTCGCTGTTTGGCACAGCGCTGTCGTCGGTGGTGTGTAACTTCTTGCGCAGTCGCGGCGCGATAAGCGCCGTCAGCACGATAGTGTCGACGGTGTACGGCTTTATCTGCGGCGCGTACTATCCCATTTCGCAATTCGGCAAGGGTATAGGAAACGTGGTTATGTGCCTGCCAGGCACGTATTTTACGGGACTGATGCGAAATCACTTTATGAGCGGATATTTCGACAAGTTCATTGCCGCAGGCTTCCCCACGGAAGCGGCAAACGGAATACTCGACTCGCTCGACGTAAATATGTATTTCTTCGATAAGTCGGTGCCGATGTGGACTATGTACATCGTCGCGGTTTGTTCTATCGTCGTTCTTGTCGGATTGTACGTGATTATCAATATAGTACATAGAAGAAAACGCTCAAAATAATGCGAAAAAAACATCATGAATACGCTTGACATACCGTGTGCGGTTTGCTATAATCCGTGTTCATAACCTGATATTTTCGCTGTAAAAAAATAACGAAATATTTACGGAAAAAGCAAAAATCCACCCTCAAAACGTTTGACACGCGGGGGGGGGGGCAAGTGCTAAAATATATCTTGGAAGAGTGATATTTTATAGCTTTTGTGAACGACAGCTACGTGCATAACTATTGGAGACAACCATGATTGAGCTGAAGAACGTAGAGAAATATTTCAAAAAACCCATACGCGGCAAGGGCGTATGGGGCATGTTCAAGACGCTGTTTTCGCGCAAGCACACGCTTGTCAAGGCGGTGGATGGCATTTCGTTCACTGTAGAGGACGGTGAGTCGGTAGGATATATCGGCGCGAACGGCGCGGGCAAGTCGACCACCATCAAGATGATGAGCGGCATTCTAACCCCGACAAACGGCGAGATACTCATCGACGGTTTGCATCCGTACAAGGGGAAAGAGCGCAACGCCGTGCTTAAAACAATCGGCGTTGTATTCGGGCAGAAAACGCAGTTGTGGTACGATCTGCCGCTTACCGAAACGTACGACCTTCTTCGGTACATCTATGACGTTCCCGAAAAGGATTATCAAACGCGGCTTCAAGAGCTGATCGAGCTGTTGGATATGAAGCCCTTTATCGACGCGCCCGTCAGGACTTTGTCGCTCGGTCAGCGCATGCGTGCGGACCTTGCGGCGGCGATGTTGCACAATCCCAAGACGCTCTTTCTCGACGAACCGACGATAGGGCTGGACGTGCTCGTCAAGCGCAATCTCATAGAGGCTATCAACAAGCTCAAAACGGAGTACAACACGACTCTCATTCTAACTACGCACGCGATGAGCGATATCGAGCTACTCTGTAAGCGCGTCATCATCCTCGACAACGGCAAGATACTGTTTGACGGCTCGCTCGAGTCGGTCAAGCACATGTTCGGCGACAAGCGAAACGTCACTATTCAAACGGACGCCCCCATAGATACGACGGCGGTCACGGACAAGTACGAGATATCCAATATTTCCACCGAGAGTGACGGATTGCTCACCACATTTACAATCGACGCGCAAAAAATCAAGGTCGACACTCTGCTCGGTTTCTTGCTCAACACGTACAAGGTAATCGACGTCAAGCTGTCCGAAACGGGGATAGAACAAGTCGTAGAGAAAATTTACGAGGACAACAAGGACGGCGACGGTGACGGACAGGCGGACGGGGAGCGTGCATGAAAAAGGGCATTTTCAAAAGATACTTAATATTCGCCAAAGCCGGATTTCAAACGCTGATTGCTTACCGCGGCAACGTCATGCTGTGGCTGTTCGGTTCGCTCTTGAGCGCAACGCTTATGGGGCTGTTGTGGTGGGCGATATATTCGTTCTCCGACAGTGGAGTAATCGGCGGCTTTACATATCCGCAAATGCTGTTGTACGTAATTCTGTCGGCGGCAATGTTTGAAATAACGATGTCCGACTCCATGGGCATGATTATGAGCGATATCCGCGACGGCCTTATCGGCATGAGATTGATGAAGCCGATTAGCTACCGCTTGCAGCTGATGTTTACGTCGCTCGGCATATTTATCGGCAAGTTTATCATTTTCGGCATTCCGACGGTGATAGTCGGCACGTTGATTGCGGTATTGGGCTTCGGGCTTACGGGGCTTGTGTGGTACAACGTACTTCTGTTTGTGCCGGCGTTGGTTCTTGCCTTCTTGGTAAATGAAGCGTACGACTTTCTGTTCGGTCAGCTTGCGTTTCGGACGCAAGCGACGTTCGGCATAAATTCCATGTCGATGACGATAAGCGGTTTTTTGTCGGGGCGCATGGTGCCGCTGTCTGTCTTTCCGCAATGGGCGCAAAAGGTGCTCAACTTCACGCCGTTCCCTTTTATGATGAGCATGCCCATTCGGCTGTATCTCGGCGTTGTGAGTTTGCCAGATGTCGCGCTGTCTTTCGCTATCGCGATAGCCTGGATTATCGTAATCAATATAATCGGCAAGCTGTCGTATATGTCGTCCGTCAGGAAGGTAGTCGTATTCGGAGGATAGGGAACCTCTTGCATCGTTCGTGCGCCAATCTTGCTGCCAATTTCAGCGCTATGTTCGTCTATGTGTCACGGACGTAGGCTACGACTACGACCGCGACACATATCCTGCCTATCGCAGAAATTTTCGACGCAATCTTGACGCGTCACTTATGCAGAGGTCCCCTGATATGATTAAAGAACTTAGATTATATCCGAAATACGTGTCGATGAGCCTTAGGAGCGGACTGTCGTACAAGGCCGATTCGATAATAATGATGATTAGCTTCGCTATCACCGAGGTCGTTTCGCTCGGGACGATTTACCTTATCGTCAGCACGGTACCGGCGATAGGGATTTGGACGTTTGAGACGCTCGCTTTTCTGTTTGGGTTTACGCTCGTGCCCAAGGCGATAGACCATATATTCACAGACGAGTTGTGGATGCTCGCGTATTGGGCTATACGGCGCGGCGAACTCGACATGTACCTCACGCGCCCCATAAACCCGCTGTTCCAATTTATAGCAAAAACGTTCAAGTGGGACGGCATAGGCGAGTTTGTCGTCGGCATTGTCATAATGAGCATATTCGGTCCGCAGTCCGGAATAGCGTGGTCGGCGGGCGGCGTGATAGCCTTAATCTTGTGCGCAATCTTGGGCATATTCTGCTTTACGGGAATTAAACTGTTGTTCGCGTCGGTCGCGTTCTGGGTGAAAACCGCAGGCATATTCCTGAACACCGTCTATGAATTTTCCAACTACGCAAAGTACCCCGTGCGGTACATGGGTAAGGCGTTTACGTCGATAATGTTCTTCGTCATTCCGTTTGGCTTGTTTTTGTACTATCCCGTCGAGTGCCTTGTGACGGGGAATAATATTTGGTGGTCGGTGTTGTGGAGCGCGATTGCCGCCGTCATACTCATGACGCTGGCGCTTGCCGCATGGCACGTCGGTATACGCAACTACGAGAGCGCCGGCAACTAAATAAACGTAAAAAAAAGAACAGTCGGTTTTCGGCTGTTCTTTTTGCATTAAAGAAATATTTTACAGCGGTTGTCGCGTAGGCTCTAAAAAGTCTCATTCGGCAATCGTCGCGTTGACGCTTTCCGTCGAGGACGGAGTGTCGGCGGGCGGAGTGTCGGCGGTCGGAAAGACGTCGACACCGTCTGTCGCGCGGGTGTCTGACTCATCGTCGGCCGCGCTTTCGGCGGTGATTGCGGCGGCCTCCGCAACCGGAGTAAGCGTGCAGCTTTTGAAATTGTTCCACTGCGAAAAAAGGCATATCAGGTGGATTATTATCGTTACCGTCCAGGACAGCGGGTAGGATATGAGCAGCCCTTGCAGGCTGTGGAACCGTGCCGCGGGGAATGCCGCGTATATCCACACTATGCGGATTCCGCATACGCCCACGCAAGTCACTATCGCGGGTAGGAGCGATTTTCCCATTCCGCGAATGGACGAGGCGACGGTCTCCATTAACCCGCATAATAGGTACGGCAGGCATACGACGATAAGTCTGCCATAACCCTCTTTTATCGCTTGGGCGTCGGACGTGTACATGCCCAAAAGCGGTTTGCCGCAAAGCGCCATAAGCCCCCCGACAATCAGGCCGTATGCGGACACGATAATGCACGAATAGCCTATCGATTTCTTTATATTGTCGAAGTTGCCTATACCGTAGTTCGCGCTCACAAAGGCAACGCATGTCTGCGATACGGCGTTCATGCAGGTGTACACGTATGCCTCGAGGCTCTGCGCCGCACCGCTTCCGTCGTTGATGTATTCGCCGAAGGCGTTGCCGAGGCTGTTGATGCTTGACTGAAGAAGAACGTTTGACAACGAGAAAATAACGCCCTGCGCTCCCGCCGGCACGCCGATTTTGATTATGCCGACGAGCTCGTCGCGGCATATCCTCAGCCGCTTGAACGAGAGGTGTATGTAGCTGTTGTTCCTTTTGAGGAAAATTACGACGGCGCAGGCGGAAATGCCCTGGGATATTACGGTCGCCGTCGCGACGCCGTTTACGTCCAGCTTGAACACTATCACAAACAGCAGGTTGAGCAGTACGTTTACCACCCCTGCGCACATCAGTATAAAAAACGGTCGCCGCGTGTCGCCCGTCGCGCGCATGAGCGCCGAGCCGAAGTTGTACACCATCGAGAAAGGCAGACCCGCAAAGTAAATCATTAAATATCCCGCCGATAGGTCGAAAAGCAATGGCGATATTCCCATCAGCTTTAAGCATGAGCGGCTTATTGCTATGCCGAGCGCTCCAACGACGAGACCTAAAATGGGCGAGAGTAGCATTGCCGTGTGCGTTATGCGTTCGCACGCCTCGATATCGCGCCTGCCGTAGTGACGGGATACCAAAACGGACGCGCCTACGGACAGGCCGAGAAACAGGTTTATTATGAGATTGATTAGCGCAAGTGTTGCCGAAATCGCGCCGACGGCGTGTTCCGAACCGAACTTTCCGCACACAACGAGATCGGCGGTGTTGTACAAAAGTTGCAATACGCCCGACAGCATCAGCGGGAAGGATACGTACAAAATCTTGACGAACAGGTTGCCCGAGGTGAGGTCTATTTCTTTTTTCCGTTTCGGTTGTTTGGCTGTTTGTTCCATGTCGGCGCTTACGCACATTCCTTATGAAGCACATTATATCACCTTAATATAACGATGTAAACTTAATTAAGGACGCGAGCGATATATTTTTACTTGAAATTTATTAAAAACCAATAGCGTTGTTTTCATGACGATATGTTTGACTATTTCGACCGAATGTTTTATAATTTTCGTATAGTTTACAAGGCTTTGATTTTTGATTAACATGGAACAGAAAAAAATTAGGAATATAGCGATAATCGCGCACGTCGACCACGGCAAGACTTCGCTTGTCAACGAACTGCTCAAGCAGGGTAACGTTTTCCGCGACAACCAGACGGTTATCGACCGCGTAATGGACAGCAACGCACTCGAGCGCGAGCGCGGCATTACCATACTGTCAAAAAATGCGTCGTGCGTGTACGACGGATTCAAGATAAACATAGTAGACACACCCGGCCACGCCGATTTCGGCGGCGAGGTCGAACGCGTGCTTAAGATGGTGGACGGTGCGCTGCTCGTCGTCGACGCGTACGAAGGGCCCATGCCGCAGACGCGGTTTGTACTCGAGCGCGCGCTTTCGCTCGGGCTTAAGATAATAGTAGTCATCAACAAGATAGACCGACCCGACGCGCGGCTAAACGAAGTCGTCGACGAGGTGCTGGAGCTCTTCCTCGACCTCGACGCCAACGAGGATCAGCTCAACAGCCCGTTCGTATTCGCTTCGGCGCGCGACGGCGTCGCTTCCAAGCATATTACCGAGCGCGGGCGAAATATGCAACCGCTCTTTCAAACTATTATCGAGCATATCCCGGCGCCGTCGGGCGATATAAACGCGCCGTTCAAGATGCTTGTATCGTCCGCCGAGCACAACGACTACGTCGGCAAGCTCGCCGTCGGAAAGATCGGGGCGGGCTCGCTAAACGTCGGCGACAATATCGTCTTAACCAACTACCACGACGAAACTAAAAACATAAAGAGTAAGGTTATAAGTATTTTCACGTACGACGGCATCAAGCGCGTCAATGCGCAGACTGCTACCGTCGGCGATATCGTGTGCGTTTCGGGCATAGAGGGCGTGGGTATAGGCGACACGGTGTGCACCGAAGAGGACATGACGCCTATCGAGTTTGTCAAGATCGCAGAGCCCAGCGTGGAGATGACATTCATGGTCAACGATTCGCCGCTCGCGGGCCGCGAGGGCAAGTACGTGACCAGCCGACATTTGCGCGACCGATTGTACAAAGAAGCGATCAAGGATTTGAGCCTTCGCGTAAGCGACGGCGCGACTGCGGACAGCTTTGTAGTCTGCGGCAGGGGCGAAATGCACCTGTCTATTCTCATTGAAACAATGCGGCGCGACGGCTACGAGTTTGCCGTCAGCATGCCCAAGGTGCTGATTAAGACAATCGACGGTATAAAGTGCGAGCCGATAGACAGAGTGTTTATCGACGTGCCCGAGCCGTGCGTGGGCACCGTTATGAACAAAATGGGTTTGCGCAAAGGCGAGCTGATTGATATGACGCCGCACGGCAGTCGGATCAAGATGAACTTCAAAGTTCCCGCGCGCGGGCTGTTCGGTTACCAATCCGAGCTGATGACGGATACCAAGGGCGAGGGCGTTATGTCGAGTGTGTACGATGGCTACGAGCCGTTTAAGGGCGAGATTGTCCGCCGCGAATATTCGGCGCTCATTGCGCACGAGGCGGGCGAGTCGGTCGTGTACGGACTGTTCAACGCGCAAGAGCGCGGCACGCTGTTTATCGGCGCGGGCGTACCCGTGTATGCCGGCATGGTGGTCGGGCTCAATCCGCGCGGCGAGGATATCGTCGTCAACGTTTGCAAGAAGAAGCATTTGACTAACACGCGCAGCTCGGGCAGCGACGAGGCGCTAAGGCTGATCACTCCCATGCGCATGTCGCTCGAGGACTGCATCGAGTTCTTGGCCGACGACGAGATTTTGGAAGTCACGCCCAAGTCATTGCGCATAAGAAAGCGCTTGCTCGACCCGACGGCGAGACTGCGTGAAAGAGCGAAAATGCTCGGACTAAGCAAACACTCAAACAATTGACGGCTTATGCATCGGACGGATGCGGACTACGTGCTCCTCGGCGCTCGGTCATTTAGGTCTGACTAAACTCCCGTCGCGCCTCGTCGCCTGTTGTCCGCCTGCGCCGCGTCTAAGCCGTCAATAAATATCTCAAAAACATCACATCTATTTTTGAAGATTTACAAAAGGAGTTTATATGGCACAGGCACAGACTGTTTTGGTGATCGATTTCGGCGGGCAGTACAATCAGCTGATTGCGCGGCGCGTGCGCGAGCATAACGTTTATTGCGAGGTCATATCGTACAAAACGCCAATATCGCAAATCCGTGCTATTAACCCCAAGGGAATAATATTCACAGGCGGACCCAAGTCGGTGTATCTCGACGATTCGCCGCGCATGGACAAAGAAATCTTCGAGCTTGGTGTTCCCATCCTCGGGATATGCTACGGCGCGCAGTTTCTCGTCTACGGCCTCGGTGGCGAGATAGGCGCGGCGAGCGCGGAGGCGGCGGCGGAGTTCGGTAGGACGGACTGCGAGTTCGACACGACCGCGCCCATATTCAAGGGCTTGAAGAAAAAGTCCGTCGTTTGGATGAGCCACAACGATTACATAAAGAAACTGCCCGACGGATTCAAGGCGATTGCGCACAGCGCGAAATGTCCGTTCGGCGCTATCGAAAATAGTGCAAAGAAGTTTTACGGCACGCAGTTCCATCCCGAGGTCAACCATACGGAACAAGGCTTCGATATGCTGGGCAACTTCCTCTTTAACGTGTGCGGTTGCAAGCGCGATTGGACGATGGAAAGCTATGCCGAAACCGCAACAAAACAGCTTCGCGAGAAGATCGGCGACGGCAAGGCGCTACTCGCGTTGTCCGGCGGCGTGGACAGCTCGGTCGCGTGCAAGCTGTTGGCTAACGCCATAGGCAGTCAGTTGACTTGCATATTCGTCGACCACGGGCTGATGCGTAAGAACGAGGGCGACGAAGTCGAGGCGGCTTTTGCCGGCAGTGGCGTAAATTTCGTGCGAGTCAATGCGGGCGAGAGATTTTTGTCTAAGCTCAAAGGCGTAGTCGAGCCCGAGCAAAAGCGCAAGATAATAGGCGAGGAGTTTATACGCGTATTCGAGCAGGAAGCGAAGAAGATAGGCAAGGTCGATTATCTTGTGCAGGGCACGATTTATCCCGACGTAATAGAGAGCGGCCTCGGCGACGCCGACGTCATCAAGTCGCACCACAACGTCGGAGGTTTACCCGCGTACGTCGACTTCAAAGAGATTGTCGAGCCGTTGAGACTGTTGTTCAAGGACGAGGTGCGCGCGCTTGGTGCGGCGCTGGGATTAAGCGATAAGCTCGTGTGGCGCCAGCCTTTCCCCGGCCCCGGGCTTGCGATACGTATTATAGGCGAGATTACGCCCGACAAAGTGAAAGTACTTCAGGATGCTGACGCTATATTCCGAGAGGAAATCGCCAACGCCAAGCTCGACCGCGATATAAACCAATATTTTGCCGTGCTTACCAATATGCGTTCGGTGGGCGTCATGGGTGACGGCAGGACGTACGACTACACTCTCGCACTCCGCGGCGTTACGACGACAGACTTTATGACGGCGGACTTTTCGCGCATTCCTTACGACGTTCTCGAGAAGGTTTCTAACCGCATAGTCAACGAGGTCAAGCACATCAACCGCATAGTGTACGATATTACGAGTAAGCCTCCCGCAACAATCGAGTGGGAATAACCCTCTGACGGCGTATATATCGCGCGATAGTTCGTCAGGCATCGCGCCGCCCTCGGTCATTTAGGTCCGACTAAACTCCCGTCGGTCGGCGCTCGCGCTTCCTGCTTTTCAAGCGTATCTACGCCGTCAGGACTGCACTTTCTGACTGCACTATAGCGCCTGTCGCCCGTCTGACGCGCGCCTACGCCGTCAGCACAACTCTTTCGGGCGTTTTGAATAAAGGATATATAATAATTGACGACAAAGCGGCGAGATTTCGCCGCTTTCTGTATTTTGCTTGCTTTTTTCGTGGCGGATATAGTATAATGCATATATAAATCAGCGAATAACGGAGGAAGATTATGGAAAACAACAGACGCCCCGAAAGCATGGCGCGCATAACGACAAAAGCGCTTGCCGACAGCTTTATAAAAGAACAGGTTGCCGCGCTCAAAGCGCAGGTGGGAGACAAAAAGGTTTTGCTCGCTCTGTCGGGCGGTGTAGACAGCTCGGTAGTTGCGGCGCTGCTCATCAAGGCGATAGGCAAACAGCTCGTCTGCGTGCACGTCAACCACGGCCTATTGAGAAAGGGCGAACCCGAACAGGTGGTGGAAGTGTTCCGCAACCAAATGAAGGCAAACCTCGTTTACGTCGACGCGGTGGACCGCTTCTTGGGTAAGCTCGAGGGCGTTGCCGATCCCGAGAAAAAACGTAAGATTATCGGCGCGGAGTTTATCCGCGTGTTCGAAGAAGAAGCGCGTAAATTAGACGGCATAGAGTTTTTGGCGCAGGGCACTATTTATCCCGATATAATCGAAAGCAAGGGTGTCAAGGCGCACCACAATGTGGGCGGGTTGCCGGACGACTTGAAGTTTGAACTCGTCGAGCCCCTCCGCTTCCTATACAAAGACGAAGTGCGTGTCGTCGGTTCTGCGCTCGGGCTTCCCGACGGCATGGTATACCGTCAACCGTTCCCCGGTCCCGGTCTTGGCGTCAGGTGCCTCGGCGCCATCACGCGCGACAGGTTGGAGGCTGTGCGCGAGAGCGACGCGATATTGCGCGAGGAGTTTGCCAAAAACGGCTTGGAGGGCAAAGTGTGGCAGTACTTTACCGCCGTGCCCGATTTCAAGTCGGTGGGCGTAAAGGACGGAGCGCGCACGTTCGCTTTCCCCGTAATCATTCGCGCAGTCAATACAAAAGACGCCATGACGGCGACCATAGAGGAAATCCCCTATAAGCTGTTAAAGCATATCACCGAGCGTATCACTACCGAAGTAAAAGGTGTAAACCGCGTCCTCTACGACCTTACGCCCAAGCCGTCCGGCACAATCGAGTGGGAATGATGCGGCACTGCGTACCGCAGTGAATAAGTAACAGTGAATAGTGAATAAGTATGGAAAAAGCGTCGTAATGTCCGAAACATTGCGGCGCTTTTATCGGTTTTAACGTCAATCGTTTGCTATATCGTCCGGAATGGATACGATTGTAGTGCCTATATCTTTTACAATAAATGTTGTGGTAACGCCCGTATCCAATACTATGTCGACAGTCAATTTTTCGCTCTCGAGTTTTGCGGTTGCGCGGCCGTCGTCGAGTGCGCAGACGAGCGCATTTGCTTCGTTGTCGTATTCGTTCCACGGCATGAAAATCAGTTTGTTATACAGTATGGTTAATTGCGCTTCGGGATCTCTCAAGTCGCCTGCATCGTCCGTCCTGTGCCACTGCAAATCGTCCGTCCGATATATCCTGTATATATGCTTGTCCTCGATAAGGCCGTAAGTAGTCGTTCCTTTGTAGTCGGTCTTTATCTTGTCGTCGTCAGCATAGTAAACCCACGTGCTGCCGTCGGAATAAATCGACACGGTTGTGAAATTTCTGCCGCTGCGCGCGTCGGCCATGAACGTTTTGAGCTCGTCGGCCGAAGTTTGAATCAGTTGTTGCGCATCGTTCTCGTTGTCATTATCGGCGCAGGCGGACAGGGCGCAACACGATACCGTTACGCTTGCGGCGAGAATGGCGGGAACGACTATTGTCTTGAAAAACTTTTTGATGCGCATATATTGATCTCTATTTACTTTCATTCATTATAACATATATATTACGTTTTTGCAATAGTGATTGTGTCGTTATAAATCGGTGCAGCTTTATTCGGTTGCTATAATGTGAGGAATATGCTATTATATATGAGATAAATCTCAGGTTGAAAGGGCATTATGGCGACGAGTAGAGAATTGAAAGCAAAGGTGTTTCCGCGCATTTGGGCGAAAACGATGAAGGGTGACAAAATCACGCGCGATTTTATGTACACGCTTGACGGGCCGTTTGAAGAGGATAGGTTGTTCGAGTACGTTTGCGCTATCACGCACGGCATGGATATACCCACGCCCATAATATTAAAGAGCCATACTTACAATTTCGTGCACTTCAATATCTGTAAATTTTTGAAGTCGGAGTTTATTGACGAGGTCGATTTCGACTATCTTTCGCTCGAGAACACGACAGGGACGATTAAGCCGCTACCGCGATACTTCAATGAGAATGGCTGACGGCGTATTCGTCGCCGGTTGTCCGTCTGCGGCGCGACTACGTCGTAGTGCTACCGTTTTCGGCACTATCTTAACGAGAACAGACAAGGGGTTGATTATGAACTTAACGCAAAAATTATTGTCTAAACATTTGGTGTCGGGCGAGCTCGTGCCCGGCGCGCCTATCGTTATTTCCATCGATCAAACGCTTACGCAGGACTCGACGGGCACGATGTGTTATCTTCAGCTAGAGGCGCTGGCCGTCGACAAGGTAGTTACCAAATCGGTCGCGTACATAGACCACAACATGTTGCAGTCGGGGTTTGAAAACGCCGACGACCATGCGTATATTCAGTCTGTAGCGCTTAAGCACGGCGTGTACGTAAGCAAGCCGGGCAACGGTATTTGTCACCAAGTGCATTTGGAGCGGTTCGGCGTGCCCGGTCAGACTCTCGTCGGCTCGGACTCGCACACGCCGACGGGCGGCGGCATAGGCATGCTCGCAATAGGCGCGGGCGGGCTGGACGTCGCGCTCGCCATGGCAAAAGGCACGCTTAATCTCGCTTGCCCCAAGGTCGTCGAAGTCAAGCTTGTCGGCAAATTGCATTCGTCTGTCACCGCGAAGGACGTTATACTCGAAGTTTTGCGCATTCTCACCGTCAAGGGCGGCGTGGGCAAGGTCATGGAATACACAGGCGAGGGCGTATCCACTCTGTCCGTCCCCGAGCGCGCGACAATAACCAATATGGGCGCGGAGCTCGGCGCGACGACGTCGGTCTTTCCGTCCGACGAGATGACAAAGAAGTTTTTGTCGGCGCAGGGCAGAGCTAAGGACTATATAGAGCTCAAAGCGGACGATGGCGCTACCTACGACGAGAGCATTACAATCGACTTATCTAAGTTAAAGCCGCTTTGCAGCGCACCGCACATGCCCGATAACGTCGTGCCCGTAGAGGATATCAAGGGCATGAAGGTCGATCAAGTGTGCATAGGGTCTTGTACAGACTCGTCGCTACTGACTATGCTCAAGGTCGCGGCTGTTCTCAAAGGCAAAAAGGTAAATCCCGACGTTTCGCTGACAATCAGCCCGGGATCGAGGCAGGTGTTGACAATGCTAAGCCGTTGCGGCGCTTTAGGCGATATACTCGACAGCGGAGCGCGTGTGCTTGAGTGCGCGTGCGGACCGTGCATCGGCATGGGGCAGAGCCCCAAGACGGATGCGGTGTCGTTGCGCACCTTCAACCGCAATTTCTTCGCGCGTAGCGGAACGAAATCGGCCAAAGTATATCTCGTGTCGCCGATAGTCGCCGCTTACAGCGCAATAGCCGGTGTGGTAGCTGAGCCACCCAAAAACGTTAAAATACTTGACGGCATAACGCTTCCCGACGCGTTCGATATAAACGACAACCTCATTCTCGACCCCAAGGACTTCAATGATATCGAAGTCGTGCGCGGTCCCAATATCAAGCCTTTCCCCGTCGGCAAGCCGCCCGAAGGCGTAATTGAAAAAGCTGTCACAATCAAGACGGGCGACAACATCACAACCGACGATATCATGCCGAGCAACGCCAAGCTCTTGCCGTTCCGCTCCAATGTGCCGTATCTGTCTAAGTTCTGCCTGTCGACTGTGGACGCCGATTTTGCCGAGCGCACCGAGCGTAGCGGCGGTGGCATAATAGTGGGCGGCGAGAACTACGGACAGGGCAGCTCTCGCGAGCATGCCGCGCTTGCCCCCTTGCAGCTTGGTATTCGTGCGGTGATAGCCAAGAGCTTTGCCCGCATGCACCGCGACAATTTGATAAACTCCGGCATATTCCCTTTCGTGTTCGACAACAAAGCCGACTATGACAAGATCGACCGGGGCGACGAGCTTTCTTTCAATCCGATTAACGCAATCGACGGCGGCGAGGCTACAATAAAGAATGTAACGAAAGGCTACACGTTTATAGCGCTACTCGATCTTAACGACAGACAAAAGGCTATTCTCAAAGCGGGCGGGACAATCAATTACGTAAAAGGCAACATACAGTAGTGTCAGAGAAATATATATTTTGTCGAAGTTGTCATACAAAAATTAAAATTCTGTTAGAATTTTAAGGTAATTGTTGACAACCGAAGGGGAATTGTTTATAATATACCGTAACATAATAAATAAAAGGAGAAATGCAATGAAAAAGAAACTTTTGGCAATAATTGCGCTTCTTGTTGCGTTCGTCATGAGCTTCAGTCTCATAGCTTGCGGTAACAAGAACAAAAACCCCGGCGGCGGTGGTGGCGGCGATACACCCGGCGGCGGCGGTGACACGCCCGGCGGTGGCGGCGATACACCCACGCTCACCGCGACTAAGATCGAGACGGCTTTAGACAATATCACAAATGCCGGCACGCTCGAACTCCACGTAACCGGCATGACCTCCAGCAAGGAGAACACGGAAGGCGACAAGTTCGACGTCAAAGCTACTGTAAGCGGCGACGCCGTCAAGCTTGAACAGGACGGCAAGACGCAAATCGTCGACATCGGCAAGAGCTACATGTACGCTATGGGTGAGGACGGCAAATACTACGTCAGCATGCTTGGCGCGCACGAATCTTACTTTGACGACAACGGCGTATATTCGGTCGGTTTACCGAGTGGAGCGTATAATTATTTGGCGGATATCGTGTCGGGCATGTTATCCGACGTAGAAAGCGGCGACGTAGACTATTCCGAGATTGTCAAGCTGTTCAGCTACGACAAAGATTACGGCGGCTTTGTTACCAACATCGAGGCAAAGGACGAGGTCAATGCTCCGATTGAATTCGTTCAAGACCTGTATGCCGACGACGCGTCGTTGCTTGACACCGTTGACGCCGTTTTAGCGAAGGCATTCGGTGAGAAGTATTCGGTTGAATACCTTCTCGGGTTTGCCGCGAGCGATGACGGTTACGGTTTTGTCAAGGATATATCGCTCTATAACGTTGTCAAGATGGTAGTAGGCAACGATGCCGACGATTTGTTCGATTACGTATTCGGCACGCTCGCGGATATGGGCTTGGAGCTTGACGCCGCAGAGCAGGCCGCTATCAAAGACCGCACCATCGGCGAAATGCTTGCCGGCGTAGCGTCCGTTATTCCTCAATTGATGGAAGGTGGAATCGACATGGAAGAATTCAATCCCATGATGATTGTCGGACCCATGTTTTTCTATCCCGCCACCCCCGAAGAGGTCGACGCGATTGCCGATATAATCAAAGAATTTACACCCGAGGTTGTCCGCTATCTCGACAATATCAAGATCAAATCGTATATTGACACAGCCAATCCCGAGTTCAAAGCGATGGTTGCGACGGAAAACTTCGCGTTCGAAACGGTCAACGCCAAGATCGGCTTCAAGATGACCGACAGCGATATCACCGAGCTCAAGATCGACGGACTTATCTCGCACAACTACAAGGGCGATACCAAGGACCTTCACTTCCTCCGCAACAACGACTACAAAGTAACCGTTACCGTAGCTATCAATGCGAAGAAAGCCGCTACAGACTTCCTTGACGGCATCGAGTATGCCGAGCATCCCTACGGCGGCATCATGACAGCCTATGGCTTTGACGCTGTTGTTTCGGGCTACACGAAAGGCGACGTTACCATCTACCTTGAGACTTGCGGCAAGACTATCACCATTAGCGACGTCGATGCTTGCTATTACGATGACGAAGGTGAGCGTGTAGATATCGAAATAACCTACAACGACAAGATTACCAGCCTTGTCATTTCCCACGACGTTATCGAAGAGTTCCTCGACGCGGCTTACGACTGTGATATTTATTTAATATGCAATGTAAGCGACGGCACCAACAAAGTGAAAATGGCGGCGCTCATACACGTAGTTCCCGACGAGAGCGTAGGCTCGCTTGTCGGATTCCTTATGGAACACTTCAGACTCCCCGGCGGTGGCGGCAACAAAGAAGAAGTTGCACCCTTGCCCGGCGAGATGATGTAACAGGTAAGTCTGTACTGTCACTGTTGCCTGTTGTATCAGCGGGCGAGGACGAAAGTTTTGCACAACTTAAAAACGATGAAAGGTCTGTCGCTGTCATTGCGGCGGACCTTTTCTCGTGCCGACATATGCGCTGTGATATATCAAGAGGTTAATCGTTTGACTTTTTAATTGAATAATGCTAAAATTTTGACATGCCGTTTGTGGAGATAAAAAACGTCGGCTACTCGTATCCGAGCGGCGACGACGATTATATTGAGGCGCTGTCCGGCGTCAGCGTCAATATCGAGCGCGGCGAGTTCGTCGCGCTTGTAGGCTGCAACGGCTCCGGCAAGAGCACGCTTGCGCGGCTTTGCAACGGTTTGATTTTGCCCGACGATGGCGAAGTGCTCGTCGACGGCAATTCGACCGCCGACAAGAACGCGCTGTACGACATCAGAAAGAAGATAGGGGTCGTATTTCAAAACCCCGACAATCAGATGGTGACGACAATTGTGGAGGACGACGTCGCATTCGGACCCGAAAACCTCGGACTCCCGCCCGAAGAAATCAGGGCGAGAGTCGATTGGGCATTGCAAAGCGTAGGCATGAGCGAGTATGCGCAGTCCGGACCGTTCCGCTTGTCGGGCGGGCAGAAACAGCGCGTCGCTATCGCCGGCGTGCTCGCCATCAAGCCCGAACTGATGATACTCGACGAGGCGACGGGCATGCTCGATCCCGACGGCAGGCGGGAGGTGCTCGACGTGGTGACAAAGCTTCACCGCGACGAGGGCATGGGCGTTTTGATGATAACGCATTTCATGGAAGAAGCGGCGCTCGCCGACAGGATAATAATACTCAATAAGGGCAAGATCGTGGCCGACGGGACAAAAGAGCTGTTTAATAATCCCGAGGTGTTTACGCAGGCGGGGCTCGATTTGCCATTGCCCGTTAGGGTCGCGGCAAAACTTCGCGCGCGTGGGTTTGATATAGGATATCCTCTCGATATAGACGGTTTTGTCGATTGCGCGGCAAGGGCATTCGGCAAGAAAGATGGGGGCGGCGCATGATAGAAGTCAAGAACTTATCTTATGTGTACAGTCCCAAAACGCCGTTTACCAAACAGGCGCTGTTCGGAGTCGACCTCAACATACAAGAGGGCGATTTCTTCGGCATAATAGGGAGCACGGGCGCTGGCAAAAGCACTCTTGTCTCGCACTTTAACGCTCTGACGAGAGTGCAGAAGAAGAGCGGTACGGTCATTGTCGACGGCATGGACCTGTCGCAGAAGAAGTTGGATTACCGCAAGCTCCGCGCGACGGTCGGCATGGTCTTTCAATATCCCGAGCATCAGTTGTTTGACGATACGGTGCTTAGCGACGTCATGTTCGGACCGAAAAACCTCGGACTGCCCGCCGACGAGCAGCGTTCAAGGGCGCGAGAGGCCATCGAGCTTGTCGGGCTTGATTTTGACGAGATCGCCGAGAGGTCGCCCTTCGAGCTGTCGGGCGGGCAAAAGCGGCGAGTGGCACTTGCCGGCGTGCTTGCCATGGCGCCTAAAGTTCTCGTACTCGACGAGCCGACGGCGGGGCTCGACCCCAAGGCAAAGCGCGCAATCATGGACCTAATCGTCAAGGTCAAGAGCGTGTGCAAGACAATAGTAATGATCTCGCACAACATGGACGAGATCGCCGAATACTGCAATAAGATTGCCGTATTGGACAGCGGCAGGGTTGTCGGAACATTCACGCCGCGTGAGCTGTTCGGGTCCAAGGATATGCTCGACAAAGGGCATATCGCGCTCCCGCTTGTCACGCAAATCGCGGCGGGGCTTAATAGCCGCGGCGTACAAATCGACCATGCGATACTGACGGAGGACGAGCTGGTGGAGGCAATCCTCGCCGCACGCGAATTGAGTGGGGGTGACCGATAATGCGCGATATCACAATCGGTCAATACTATCCCGCGAATTCGGTCGTACACCGCGCCGATCCGAGGTTTAAGCTCGTCATACTCATCATGTTTCTCGTCATGGTGTTCTTTTGCCAGAGCTTTTTCTCGTTCGGATTTTTGACGGCGTTTGTAATAATACTGATACTTTTGTCGTGCGTGCCGCCGTTGAAGGTGCTCAAAGGCCTGAAAATGGTAATCATAGTCGTACTGATTACGACGGTACTGACGCTTATTTTCTATACCGATTCAAACGCCGAGCCGCTCGCCGAGTACGGAATATTCCACATATATTTGAGCGGAATATACGCGTCGATCAAGCTCGCCTGGCGGTTGTTGTTGCTCGTGATGATGCCGACTTTACTTACGCTTACCTCCACGCCGACAGAATTGTGCGACGGGCTGGAAAGCCTGCTGTCGCCGCTCAAGAAATTGCATTTCCCCGTGCACGAGCTGGCGCTTATCATGAGCATTGCGCTACGGCTGATACCTACGCTAATCGAAGAGACAGACAAGATTATGAACGCGCAAAAGGCGCGCGGCGCGCAGTTCGAATCACGTAATCCGTTCAAGAAAATCAAGGCGATGTTGCCCGTGCTGATACCGCTGTTTGTGTCCAGCTTCCGACGCGCCGACGATCTTGCCGACGCGATGGACAGCCGCTGTTACCGCGGCGCAAAGGGCAGAACGCGCATGAAGAAACTTAAGTTCCACGCCTCCGACGTTTTTGCACTGTTGTTTTTCGCCGCGCTGTTTGTGTGCGTGCTTTTTCTCAAATACAACTATCTCGGCTGGGCATGGATAGGAGTGTTGTCGCTGTAATATGATTCGTTACGCCATCACAATTTCATACGACGGCGGCGGCTTTTGCGGCTGGCAGCACCAGGCGAATTGCGACAGCGTTCAAGACGCGGTCGAGAAAGCCATATTTCTACTGTCGGGCGAGCGTGTAAAGGTCGTCGGCTCGGGTAGGACGGACGCCGGCGTGCATGCGCTCGGTCAGGTGGCTAGCTTTTCGCTCGAGAAGGACCTTGCCGAAAACGTGATTGTCGGTGGGCTGAACGCGCATCTGCCCAAGAGCATAAGAATACTGTCTGCAAAGAAAACGGAAGAAAGCTTTGACGCGCGCAAGTCGGCTAAGAAAAAAACTTACATGTATCTGATGTACCGCGGCAACGCTTTGCCCGTACTGTACAACCGCGCGCTGTGCGTGGGCGACGTAAACGTAGAAGCTATGCGCGCGGCGGCGAAGGATATTGTCGGCACGCACGATTTTTCGACGTTTAAGGCGGCGGGGAGCGGTGCAAAGACTTCCGTTCGAACGGTGTACGACGTCCGTATTGACGACGACGGGAAATTTATCAAGCTGTTTATAACGGCGAACGGCTTTTTGTACAACATGGTGCGTATAATCGCCGCTCAACTCGTCAAGATAGGGAGCGGCGCGAAAGTTGATATCAAAGAGCTGATCGAGAAGCGTGACAGGACGGCGGCAAAAGAAACTGCGCCCGCGTTTGCGCTGTATCTGTATTCCGTCGAATATAACGACTGACAAAGGCTTGCCTTTAGTCGACGATAATGGTATACTTATAATACACGAAAAACCAATATCAACTTACGGAAGGGAAATATGCAGCATTTGGATTTGAAAAAGGTAAAAGCGGACAAAACGCTCATCGGCAAATCGGTCACAGTATGCGGCTGGGTGCGTACATCGCGCGACTCCAAAAACGTCGCATTTGCCGAGCTAAACGACGGTAGCGAGTTAGAACACACGCAGATTGTTTTCGACAAAGCGGTGTTTACCGACGGCAACAAGCTTGCTTCCATGCTAAGTCTCGGCGCGGCGATCAAGGTTGTAGGTACCGTCGAGCACGGGCTGAAGGACGAGGACGTGGAAATCCGCGCTGCTCAAGCGGAATTGCTGGGCGGAAGCGGCACCGATTATCCGCTCCAAAAGAAGCGGCACACCATGGAATATCTTCGCACCATACCGCATCTGCGCGTGCGCACCAACACGTTTAACGCCGTGTTCCGCGTCAGAAGCGAACTGTCGTACGCCATTCACGAATATTTCCACCGCAACGGCTATTACTACGTCCATTCACCCATAATCACCGGCAGCGATTGCGAGGGCGCGGGCGAGGTCTTTAAGGTGACTACGGTGGGCTTCGATCCCAAGATCAAGACAGAGGACGAATATTACAAGAACGACTTTTTCGGTAAGCCCGCGGGACTGACGGTGTCCGGCCAGCTCGAAGGCGAAGTAATGGCGACGGCATTGGGGCGGATTTACACATTCGGACCCACCTTCCGCGCCGAAAACAGCAATACGCCCCGTCATGCGGCGGAGTTTTGGCAGGTTGAGCCCGAGGTTGCGTTTGCCGATATCGACGACATAATCGGTATTGCTACCGACATGATAAAATACATCACTCGGCATGTTCTCGACAATTGCAAAAAAGAGCTCGAGTTTTTCGATATGCGGTTTGAAAACGGCTTGATAGCCAAGCTTCAAAACGTCGCCGACAGCGAGTTTGCGCGCGTCGATTACACCGAAGCAATCGAAATACTCAAAAAGTCGGGCAAACAGTTCGTTTACCCGGTGGAGTGGGGACTCGATCTTCAGACCGAGCACGAGCGCTATCTCACCGACGAGTACTACAAAAAGCCTGTGTTTGTCGTCAACTATCCGCGAAAAATCAAGGCTTTCTACATGAAGCAAAATCCCGACGGCAAGACGGTCGCGGCGACAGATCTTCTTGTGCCCGGCGTCGGCGAGATAATAGGGTGCAGCGAGCGCGAAAACGACTACGACAAACTTCTGGCGGAGATATCCTCGCGCGGCATGAAGCTCAGCGACTACGACAACTATCTCGATCTTCGCAAGTTCGGCAGTGTGCCGCACAGCGGGTTCGGGCTTGGCTTAGAACGCATGCTGATGTACGTTACCGGAATGACCAATATCCGCGACACCATCGAGTTCCCGCGGACCAAGGACGAACTCCGATAAAAAGCGAATATGATATTGACAACAAGAGGGGCTTGCGATAAATACGCGAGCCCCTCTTTTCTTTTTGCGCAATATCGGGTTTAATATCATAAATCAAACAAATACCGACATACATTATTATGTAAAATAGGTTATGAGGATAGGTGTATGCGGTACGAGAAAAAAATGTTGATTTTGTCGGGCGTCGGCAAGGGCGTCGTGCTGATGGAGCGGAGCGCACTCGGCGTTAAGTTTGCTTTGCGCACATTTTCAATCCCGCCGACGGCCGGATTGAAGGTGGGCGTCGTCGCGAGGAATTGCGTGGTCGTAAGAGAACTTCCGTCGTGCGCCGATCCGTCGCTCGTTTTCTACATAGACGACAGTTCGCTCGATTTGTCGTACTTGCATTTTGCGGTGTTCGACAATTCGCTGAAATTATACGGCGCGATAGGAAAGCGAATGTGGGAGGCCAATATCATGGATCTGCTGACAAAAGCGGACAGAATGACGTCGCCTCCGCCCGTGTTGCCACAACCCGTCGATATGGCGCCTTTGCCGCCTCCCGTGAAAAACGTTTTGCCCGACCCCGACGGCAGCGGCAATCCGCAGTTGCGCGCGGTGTACGGCGACGATCTCATCGCGGGCGACAACTATTACACGCCCTTCGATATATCTGCGCGCATGAAGGAGGTGGACGGTTTTCTCGATACGCCGCGCATACTTGACGGGCTCGCCCCGGTCATAAACGGCACGGCTCGAGAAGAGCGGCCCGCCGTCCAAAGCGCACAAACAGTCGCGCCGGCAATCGAAAGCGCCGCGCCCGCAGTCGAGAGTGTTGTGCCCGAAATCGAAAGCGCCGCACCCGCAGTCGAAGAAGTCGGAAGCACCGACGCCGCACCCGAAGTCGAAAATACGAAAACGAATGTTCTCGAAGATAAAGACAACGTCGTCGGTGAAGTTGTCGACGACGAAGAAGAAGGGAAGGTAGATACAATGGAAGAAGCGGCGGCCGTCGGGGCAACGGCAGTCGACGGCGCACATGGCAATCCCGCCGACTGCGCGAAGAAGGTGTTGCCTTGGGAAAGAGAAGCGGAATATCTCAAGACTCTGTGTTCCTCCGTCGAAGTGTCGATCAAGCCCAAGTCCGCTTCGACCGTCAAGTCAAAGGACAAGGTCAAGAAGGTTAGGGAAGCCACTTTCTTCGAGCGGTGCCGCGCCGACGTAGACAAGCTGTTTTCTTCGGCGGCAAAAGATGGCGAACTGAACATGATTTTGCCCGATATAGACTGGGTAAAAGTTCCTTTCGACGGGCATTCTCTTTCGGTCGGCAGGGGCGGCGATCTGTTCTTGTGCTACGCCATTCCCGGCAAGTACGAAAAGGTTTCGCCGTTCGGCCGCGACGCGCAGTGGCTGCCCAAGCACAAGAACGCGCCGACGGGCAGGGGATATTGGCTGATCTTCCAAGATTTGAAGAGCGGCGGT
Source organism: Clostridiales bacterium (assembly GCA_022508425.1). Classification (GTDB taxonomy): domain Bacteria; phylum Bacillota; class Clostridia; order Christensenellales; family Pumilibacteraceae; genus Anaerocaecibacter. Next base: position 24,888 of record JAFLVF010000018.1, read on the forward strand.
ATAATTTGCGGCTGAAAACACCCCTTTTCGGGCATGTAAGGCAGCGTATATAGCGATATAATTATGTAACTAAACCCGACAGAAAAGAGCCGTTCGCCGTGATTTAATCAAATATTGTAAAAAAATTCGAAAAAATTGTATTTTTTCGATTTTTTGCCGTGCTAAAACCGAAAAATGCGTAAAATCGGTTGCATTTTGAATTGACAATTGCTATAATGTAATCATGGAAATTATCGATATAAACGCAAATTGGGTTGTTAAGACGACGGATGAGATTGAGTGCGATTTGCCATTCGACGCTCTTTACAATACTCAGCGCGATTATTCGTGCGCATTGGGCGACAAAAACGGCTATTATCCCGCGGCTCAAGCGGTGTTCACGAGGGCTTTGCCCGCCGTAAAGGGCGACAAGGTCAAGCTTGTAATCGCCGGCGCGTGCGGATACGGCGACGTATTCGTCAACGGAGGAGTCGTGGGCAAGCTGACCTCTTATGCGCCCACCGAGTTCGATATCACGGACAAGCTCATATCATCGCATAATGAGTTGCGTATCGAAATGTTTTCTTCGCCGGCCATGGCTGACAAGTACATAGGGCTCGGCATAGCGAGCGGGATCAAACTCGTCGTTCAAAACGACGTCGATTTGGAGAGCGGCTCGCTGTTTGTCAAGACGGTCACGCTCGGCGACAAGACCTTTGCCGAGGCAACGGTCACGATAGTCAACAACGGGCCTGCGCAAAAGTTCGTATTGGAATGCACCGCGACAAACGCGCGCGGAAAACGCGCCGGCAAAAAACAGCGCAAAGTATATCTTCGCGCCAATGCGACCAAGGCCTTCTCCGTGCGCGTAAGATTGAGCAGGCCTTACGAGTGGACCAACGAGGACCCGTATGTGTACGGAATGACCGCAAGGCTGATTGCCGACGGCAACGAGATATCGGCCGACTGCGTTAAGTTCGGTCTTGCCACATACGCGCTCAACCATGCGCGCGGCCTGTATATCAACAACAAAAACACCGTGCTCGTCGGTGCGTACGTATCCCATGCTGACGCGGCTGTCGGCGGTGTGTGCAATTATTCCAACGAGTTGCGTCGGTTGTCCGCGCTTAAAAAGCTCGGATACAATGCTGTGCATTTTGTAACCTGTCCGGGCGAGGCGGCGCTTGACGCGCTCGACGAGCTGGGCATGTACGCTTTCGTCGACATATTCGGAGTGCTCGGCATAGGCAAAGCTCCGCTTGACGCCCATGCTTTCGGCGTAGACTACGAGAGCGTAACGGTGTCGAGCGTCAAGGCGCTCCGCAATCATCCGTGCGTCGTGATGTACGGCGTAGGGGACGACCTGCCCGAGTGCTATAACAGAGGCGACGGTCACGAGCTGATCGGACAGATTGCAAGGGTCATTCGCGAAATCGATCCTACGCGGCCGATAACGGTGTCCGCACGCGAGTTTGTGCCGACGGTGGCCGAGCTTGAGAAAGTAGGCGTCAAGCGGCATTTCGAGACCGACGAGCAGAAGATAAACGCCGGGCGCGAAAAGCAACTGTACGAAACGCTGACTTTCGGCGCGTTCGACAACGTCGACGTCTGCGGATTCAATTATCTCGACCAGCTCTACGCTACGGAGAAGATCAAGCACGGCAGGCTGGTGGTCGGCTCTCGCACCAAATCGGAGCGTGCGTTCAAGAGCATCAACGACGCGGAGAAAACGCCGCATGTAATAGGCGATTTCAATGAGTGCGGCATCGACTACCCGGGCGGTGGGCATATCAACGAGCATCACTGCACACTCGGCGATCTCGACGCCATTTGCGATATAAAACCCGTCGGCATGCACAAGAGCATTGTGCTCGGCACCAGAGGTAAGGCGTATATAACCGCCGTCGATCCCGACACCGGCGAAGTATCGCGGCTGTGGAACTGGCCGCGCTTCCTCGGTCAGCAGATTACCGTCAAGGTTTATACCTCCGGCGACGTAGTCGCGCTGTATCTCGACGGCAGACTGCTCGGCAGGAAACTCGCCGGCAAAATCAATTCGCACATAGCCACATTCAACGTCGAATACTATCCCGGAAAGCTTGAAGCGATTTGTTACTACAAGGGCTTCGAGCACGCTCGCGACGTTCTCAAGTCAGCGGCGTCGCCCAAATCGGTCAAGCTCGAGCCGTTTACCAAGAGCCTGTTGCTCTCGAGAGGGGACTTGGGCTTTGTGCACGTCGATGTTTGCGACAAGGAAGGCAATATTGTGCCGTACGCTATGCGCGAGCTCAACGCGACGGTGACGGGCGGCGAAATAGTTTCGTTTATCAACGCCGACCCGCTGTTAAGGAAGAGAACTTTCGACACATGCCCGGCGTACGGCGGCAAAGCGCTGTTGGTGGTTCGCCCCGACAAGTCGGAGGACAGAATGCTCGTCAAGGTGGGCGGAGAAGGATTGCTCTCGTCCAAGCTTACCTTCAAAATAAAAGATTGACGCGCATCGGCGCATGTTATAAACTTATTTTTACACGGTTATAATCAGTTCGGAGATATCATGAAAGCAAAGAAATTCGCCACAAAAACCGCGATATCGACATTACTCGTCGCGGCAATCGGTCTAACACCCGCGCTCGTCGCGTGCTCGGGCGATAAATACGACAAAGTAGATTTCGCGGCGCAGGACACGTCCTACGTTGTTACCAGCCAGGGCGGAAACGCCGTCGGCTACGGCAATTACATTTACTTTATCAACGGCACTCGCGGCTACGACGATACCGACGGCAACGCCAATGTTTGGGGCAACGTCGTAAAGGGCGCGTTGTACCGCGCCGAGCTCAACGGATCGAAGGTCGGGTCAGCGCCCGCGACGTTCGAGCCCGCCGTAGACGGCGAAGCGGTGGAATTTAAGTACACCGACGGCACCGATTATTTCGACGCGCCCACAAAGGACGTGTTTGTAACGTCGATCGCGCCCAAGACTGTGGGTACGACAGGGTACAATCGCGGCGGACTGTTTATCTACGACAACTACGCATATTTCGCTTCGCCCAACAACTCAAAGGATAAGATGGGCAACGTTCAAACCTCGCGTACAGACTTCTTTATGATGCCGCTGTCGGGCGGCAAGCCCACCAAGATTTACACGACGACGGAGGGCGTCGACACAAGCTCTTCGGCGTATGCGTTCTACAAATACGGCGGCAAGGTTTACCTTGTGGTCAACGAGGGAAGCTCGATTATTTCGATAGGCGTCAATGTCGCTAAGGAAAAGACCGACGATCCGGTCAAATATGACGTGGGCGCTACGAGTGTGTATTTCCCCGTGCGCGACGAATACTATAACGGCATTTCGACGGACACGCCCGAGGACTTTATCTATTACGTTCGCGAAGCCGACGACGACAAGGGCGAGCCCAAGACGGGTACCGTCATCGAGGGCATGCGCCCCGACGGCAGCGAGCAGTTCAATCTGTCGATGAACGGCAATACGGAAACGATCGAAGCGGTGCGCGACGGCGTTGTGTTTATACGTTCCACCGACAGCGTATCAAGTTCGACGTACATGACGTACACCAATCTTCACGATGTGTTGATGGAAAAGTCTCCGTCGTACAAGAAGGCGCAGGACGCCAAAGGCTCCGACGCCAACGTAAATGTCGCCGGCAAGTTCGATTCGGCGATAAGCAGTTCTGTCACGGCCACATACGTTATGCGCCCCGACGCGCTGTCCAACACCGTTTACTATATAGGCGTTGCAGGCTCTTCCATGCGCCTTTACAAGCAGGACGGATCGTTCGAAACGATAGCCGACGTTACCGGCACGATACAGTTCGTATACAATAACTATGTGTATTATGCCGGATCGAGCAACGATTACTACCGCGTTCCGCTGTGGTCCAATCTCGACGGTTACGGCGAGGCGCAAAAGCTTGCCGAAAACACCACTACGTCGGGCGCGCCTTGCGACTACGTCGACGGATACTTCACCTATTACGCCGAGGTAGATCAGTGGGCAAACGCGTACACCCATTTCTACAAGGTGGACGGGCCTGCCGGCGCCGAGCCGCTGTTTGTAGGAAAACGCGCAAGCTCGGATATTCCCACCGCCGACCAGATCAAAGAGGCAAAAGGCGAGACCGACGACGAAGCGTAAGACAGACGATGAAGCGTAATTTAATTTTCGCAAAAAGCAAACAAAACGCTTGACAATACAAAAACAATATGATATTCTTAGTAAAACACCGTTTCGGCGGTGTTTTATCAGCTGACGAAAATTTCGCCGATAGGACGGAATTTAGCCGGACAAGAGCACTTTCGGAGGGCGGTCATGGAACCTAAAAATACTAACATTACGCTCGAATGCACAGAATGCAAACAGCGCAATTACGACACTACCAAGAACAAGAAGAACGATCCCGACAGGATCGAGCTCAAAAAGTATTGCCGTTTTT
>JAFLVF010000019.1 GCA_022508425.1 Clostridiales bacterium
AAGGTGGAGTTGTCAAACATTGTGTTGGGCGGAAAATATGTTTGCGACGGGACAGAGCACAATATCGCGTCAATGACCAAATCTTTGTCGAATGCAAAACCTGTAGAAGATGAACAGGAATATGAGAAACCGAGCACAATAGATCAGGTGACTGTGCAAACGGTGACATGTGCCGGTGCGGCGGGTACAATCAGTTGGAGGAATAATTCGTGGAGCACGTTGCATCCTGCACAGTATGTAAAAGTGGAAGCATATTCAAGTGCTGTAAGCGACGATGTGCCTCTCGGTACGAGCTACACGGACGTACACGGAAAATATGATATATACTTTTCAAGAAATGATATTCAAAGTGATGATGTATATATACTCGTCTATACTGAAGGAGCCAACGTAACTGTTTGCAACTCAAAGCATGTGGCTTATGTCTACAGTACGAAAGGTACGATAATACCCGATTTTGAAAACAGTCGTGCACAACTAAATGTCAATGTTGAAATGAGTAACCGATTTGGACAAGCTCTTCAAATTTCTCAATCTGCAATTACGGCAGCGAGATATGCGGCAGAGATGAACAATAGCGCTTTAACGGAAGTATATATTATTTATCCTTATATTCCTGCTAGTTCATAGTCTATATAATTTCGATAATAACTAAATATAGCGGTGCGTATCATTGTCGAAGATATGCGCCGCTTTTTCATTAAAAACAAATTAAATATCATATAGGCGCTTAAAACACTTGTACAAACCGATTAAAAGTGCTATACTAACGGATATACCGATATTAGGGATATTCGGTATAGTGCTATTTTGTTTGTAGGCGGCAGTTTAATGCCGGGTAGCAAAGCGTAGAAAATAAAGGAGGTTAAAAGCGCAGTTTGAAAACAAGCACTAAAGTTTTGATAATAGTTGCATGCCTTATCGTCATCGGCGTTATCGTCGGCGTAGTAGTGTACGCCACGACAGGCCTTAGCGAGAAGACGTATACTTATTTGCAAACGGATATCAAGAGCGGAAACGTGCAGGCCGTCTATATCGACAACGACACCGCGTACGTGACCAACGTAGACAGCAACAAGTACAACTACCGCGTGTATATTCGTGACGATATTATAGAGTTCATTCAAGATTACAACGACGGTGTGCTTTTCGACGACGAGGGGGAGGCAATCGTTCCCGCCAAGGCCGTCGAGCTGTCGTTTAACAACCGTTATGCGACGAGCATTACCGATTATATAATTCCCATACTCGGGCTCATTCTGCTTGTCGTTTTGACGGTGTTCATGTTCCGAGCGATGAGCAATTCCACGAAGTCGACTATGGACTTCGGCAAGACCAAGACCAACGCTCAAGGTCAGACCAAGGTCAGATTCTCGGACGTCGCGGGCGCCGAGGAAGAGAAAGAGGAGCTCAAAGAGATTGTCGAGTTCCTCAAAAACCCGCAAAAGTTTACCGCAGTCGGTGCGCGCGTGCCGCACGGCGTACTGCTTGTCGGCCCGCCCGGCACGGGTAAAACATTGTTTGCCAAAGCTGTCGCAGGCGAGGCCAATGTACCGTTCTTCTCCAAGTCGGGTTCCGATTTCGTAGAGATGTTTGTCGGCGTTGGCGCGTCGCGAGTAAGGGATTTGTTCGAACAGGCCAAGAAGAATCAGCCGTGCATAGTGTTTATCGACGAGATAGACGCGGTCGGCAGACAGCGCGGCGCCGGTATGGGCGGCGGCAACGACGAGAGAGAGCAGACGCTCAACCAGTTGCTTGTCGCAATGGACGGTTTCGAATCAAACGAGCATATCATCGTCATGGCGGCTACAAACCGCTCGGACGTTCTCGATCCCGCGCTTATGCGGCCCGGTCGCTTCGACAGACAGATTTACGTCAATCTTCCCGACGTCAGAGGCCGCGAGGCCATACTCAAGGTCCATGCGCGCAACAAACCGCTCGCGTCGGACGTCGATTTTCAAGCGCTCGCTCGCATTACGAGCGGATTCAGCGGTGCGGATATAGAAAACCTGCTTAACGAAGCGGCAATACTGACCGCGCGCGACAGCAGGACGCGCATCACCATGGAGGATTTGTTCGAGGGTATAGACAAAGTCGTAATGGGCCCGCAGAAGAAATCACGGCTCGTCACCCCCGTCGATCAGCGCATTACCGCCTATCACGAGGCGGGGCATGCCATCGTTGCGCGGTCTATCAAGGGCTGTGATCCCGTTCAAGAGGTTTCCATTATTCCCCGCGGTCAAGCGGCCGGCTATACCATGTACCGCCCCGACAACGACAACAACCATGTTCCGTACAGCAAATTGCTCGGAACGTTGGCCCAGGCGATGGGCGGCCGCGCGGCGGAGGAGCTGATAATAGAGGACTACACCGCGGGTGCGGTAGGCGATATTCAGCACGCGACGAGCGTTGCGCGCAAGATGGTCACCGAGTGGGGTATGTCCGACAAGGTCGGACCTGTGTACTACGGCGGCAGTCAAGAGGTTTTCCTCGGCCGCGACTACCAGACACAGCACTCGTATTCCGAAGCCGTTGCCGCCGAGATCGACAAAGAGGTTAAGCGGCTGATTGACGAGGCGCACAATACGGCCGTTCGCATACTGTCCGAGAAGCGCAAAATCATGGAGAACATGGCGCGCGTGTTGCTCGAGTGCGAGACCATTTATGCCGAAGAGGTCGACATGCTCATGGACGGCGCTTCGCCCGAAGAGGTCAAGAAAGAGCTCGAGGAGCGCTTGAGCTACAAGGCCGCGCATCGCAACGATATGGAAAAGGCGCCGATCAAGAAGCTTTCCGATATCGATCCGATAGCGCACGACATTCCTAAGAAACCGACTTTCACTTTCGATCCGCCTAAGACGGAAGAAAAAGCAAACGAGGTCGACAAATCCGAAAAACTCGACGGGATAGGAACGGCCGACAAGCCGGACAACGTCGATGTCGGCGACAAAGTCGTCAGCGGAAGCGAGGCCGACAAAGCGGACAAGGGCGAAGAATCGCACAGCACGAAGAAGCCCATTTCGAGAAAGCCGCGCACCGTCAAGCCCAAATCGGGCGACGAGACCGACGAGGACAAAAACTGACGTTACGGCCGCTCGATACGCGACTTAAATAAAAAGAAAAAAACTCTATATTTTGGACGGAAGAAACATGGCTAAGAAAGTTCAAGAATCAAATAATGTGACGGTTACGAACAGCAAAACTCACAGACGGGCGAATATCGCGGTGATTATCGTGGTATCGATTGCCGCGTTCATCCTCATTGCGATTGCGGTGTTGTGCTCGGTCAAGGTCAATCCCACGCGCGATATCTCGGAGCCCATTCGCTACGAGTTTTACGACCGCGGCAAGACCGAGCGCGAGGGTATGGATCAGACCCGCCAGAGCAAGATAAAAGCGGCGCTCGGCGATATGAAGTTCAGCGTCATGAACGGCATTCTGCAAGGGCATTGGGATTTCTCGTATAATTTCAAGCGCAACGCGGCAAAAGAGAAGATCGAACTTTCGGCAAGCGACGTCAAAGCCGTTGCGTCGGACGCCGACAAGTTCATGATCGAATTCGTGTACAATCCCGTCAAGATCGGCGCCGACGGCAATATCGATTACTCGACCGCGCAGTCCATAAAAGTCGACGGCGAGACCGTGTACTTCGACAGGCTCAAGGTCCTCATCGGCAATACCGACGGCAGGGTCGGCGAAATCGAGCTCTATCCGTATATCGACGCGCGCATAGACAGGACGCAGACCGACAACGAAAACCTTTCTTCGGAAACGTATTTCGTCACCGGCATAAACGTTCGCGCGGATACTACTAAGGCGTATGCGGCGTTGGTGCAGTTCGCGGAGTCTCTTACCCTTAATATATAGTTTTTGACGTCTTATGCATCGGCGGCGTATCCATTGCGCGATAGTTCGGAAGGTACGCGCCGCCCTCGGGCATTTAGGTTTTACTAAACTCCCGTCGGTTGGGGCTTAGCTCTATGCTCTTGTGCGGCTACGTCGTCAATAAGTTCTTTCAACAAATATCGGAGCGCGGCCAATAAGTCGCGCTCGTTTTGTAAAAGGTCAACCATGATAAAATTCATTGATGAAAAGGGCATGATTGAGCCCGACGCCATGTCGAGCGGTGTGGCGGAAATAATTGAAAATACGGGTGCTAACACCGTAATAATGGTGTTCAGCTCTCACATATTCGAAGCGTTTGACAAAGTGTTCGGCGTGCGCGAAATAGGTAAGATGTACAGCTCGATCAACGAAACGCTGTATGAAATCACTACCGGCAAGAAAAAGGCACTGTTGGTCAAGAGCGGCATCGGCGCGCCTGCGGCCTCGGCGTTTGGCGAAGAGCTGTTTGCGTGCGGCATACAAAACCTCATCGCGTACGGCATATGTGGCACGCTCGTTTCCACGCCGCCGCGCACATTCGTCGTGCCGACGGAGGCGTTCCGCGACGAGGGCACGAGCTATCATTACGCGCCGCCGTCCGAGTCGATAGCAGTTAAGAACGCAGGCATTGTAAAATCAATGCTTGAAAATGCGGGAGTAAAGGCGATTAACGGCGGAGTGTGGACGACTGACGGATTCTACCGCGAGACGCGCACGCGGCGCGACGAGCTTATCGGAAAAGGTTGCGTCGCCGTCGATATGGAATGCGCGGGCTTGCAGGCGATGTGCAATTACAGAAATAAGAATCTCTACACCTTCTTTATCACGGCGGACAGTTTGGCGGATGACGAATGGCAGGCGAATTACATATTCGAGGGTGGCAGCAGCGCGCCCCTCGACGAGGTGGGCGCATCGATAGTCGGTAAGCTTGTGGAGGAGCTGTAACTCATCGATACGCATAAAGCATATCAGATATAAATGCCTTTTCCGACAGAAGAGACTTATTTTGTTTGAATTTTTCTGAAAACATTGACAGGATTATTATAAATATGTTATCATATTTATGCCGCACACCTAATATTCGAATCGGGTGAGCATACGCCGATATGTATCTCCGTCTCGGCTTAATGAAACATGTGGTAATGTTATGGAGCGCACAATCGGTGCGCGCTGTAACGAAGCACGATATTCTTTTGGAGGGATTTATGGAAAGAAAACAACGCGGCAAAAGATTGTGGCTGATAATAGCCACTGTTGTTCTCGTCGTGCTGGCGTGCTTTACGCTCGTTGCATGCGGCGGTTTCGGCGGCGGTAGCGGTAGCACGGGCGGCGGCAGTGGTAACACCGGCGGCGGTGGCGATAAGACACCCGGCATCGGCACGGGCGGCGGCAACGGCGATCACAAGCACGAATACATAAACTACGTATACAACAATGACGCCACGTGCGGACATGCGGGCACCGAGACAGGTAAGTGCAAATACTGCGACGAGACGGATACAATCACTTCCAAGCGCTATCCCGCTACAGGCGATCACAGTTTCGGCACATACGTATACGACGACAACGCCACGTGCGTCGACGACGGCACGGAAACGGCGGAGTGCGCCAATTGCGACGAGAAGGACACGCGCACGAGCACCGCGCATCCGAAGACGGGCATACACACCTTCAAGACATACAAGCCCGATAACAACGCAACCTGCGTGGACGCCGGTACGGAAACGGCTAAGTGTGAATATTGCAAAGAAACGGACACGCGCGACGTCGACGGTGAACCCAACGGCAAGCACAGCTACGACAACGGCGTTTGCGAGCACTGCGGCGCGATAGATCCCGACGCGCCCGCAACCGAAGGATTGAAATATACCGCTATATATGATCGCGGGACGGTGATAGGCTACAGCGTCGAGGCAGGCACCGCGAAAGATAATGTGTATATAAAAATACCGGCAACCTATAATGAGAAGCCGGTAACGACAATAACATATACAGGATTCAACAATTGCGCCAATCTGACGACACTTGAGATACCGAGCAGTATTACAAAAAGCGAGAGTGGCGCATTCGAAAGATGCTACGAATTGGAGAACGTATATTTTACCGGAGATATCGAGGACTGGTGCGGCATAACATTCGGCGATCACAGAGCAAATCCCGTAAGTATTACGCATAGCGTCTATATCGACGGCGAGAAACTCACAGAGCTTGTGATACCCGATGCGGTTACCGAAATAGGCGATTATCTATTCTACGGTTGCACAAGCATAACGAGCTTGGTATTGCACGACGCAGTCACGAGCATCGGGTCGTATGCGTTCAATGGATGCAAGAAAATAACCGAGCTCGATATACCCGAATCGGTAGAGACCATCGAAAGCGGCGCATTTTCGGAGACGGGGCTGACGAGCGTAGTTATACCGGACTCGGTTACAAAGCTTGGGAGTACTGCGTTTGGTATGTGTACGAGCTTGACAAGCGTGGTGATCGGCAATCAAGTATGGGATATCGAAATGCAAGCATTCTTCGGATGTAGCAAGCTGACGACCGTAACGATACCTAAATCGGTTACGTGGTTGAGACGAGAGTCTTTCTGCGGCTGCTGGAAATTGGCGGAGATTAAATATGACGGCACGGTAGAAGAATGGCGGAATATAAGCAAAGGATATCAATGGGATCTTTACACAGGCGCTTACGTCGTCATCTGTGACGACGGTACGCTCGACAATAACGGGCAGTTGATAGAAGAATAAAAAAACGCGGCGGACTTGATAGTCTGCCGCGTTTTTTTTGTTGTTGAGTTTTGTTATCTGTTCTTCATTACGTGTAAGATATGCTCGGCGTATAGTCCTGCGACGTTAATGCCCGTCGCCGCCTCGAAGCCGTCAAAATACGCGTTGGAGTTTACCTCGCACAACAGTGGCGTGGATGACAAAAGAAAGTCTATCCCACAATAGTCGAGCCCGAGTATATCGGAAGCTTTTACCGCCATGTCGGCTATGTCATGCGGCACGTCCGTTTTTTGTGCCTTGCCGCCCAAGCCGATATTGGAGCGGAAGTCGGAGTCGGAGCTTCTGATTATTCCGCCCACGACCTCGCCGCCTATCACTATTACGCGCATGTCCTTGCCGTGCGACTGCGCAATATATTTTTGAAAAAGATGGGGAATGTTTTTCAGCCTGTTCGCAACTTCTTCGAGCTCGAGTCTGTTATCCGCTTTGTACACGCCTTTGCCGAGCGAGCCGTACGACTCTTTGATTATCACAGGATAGCCGAGGCGGGATTGCACGTCGTCGAGCACATGCTTTGGAACAACAGCGTCGTCGTAGTAGCATAACAGCCCGGGCAATGTGTCGGGAACGGGAACGCTTCCGGCAAGCTCGATGAGCGTAGTCATCTTGTCGTCGCACTTTTCTATCGCGTCCGCGCGGTTGAACAGGCGAATGCCTCTGTCTTCGAGCATGCGTGCGACGTACTTGTCTTTGTCGAGGTACAGGCAGAAATCGCAGTCAAAGTTTTTCAATGCAATATCCCCGCTGCGTATTGCAGTGGGGAATGTGTTGTTTTGCTTGACGGATATTTTTACGCCGCGAGAGACCAGCTCGTCTCTCAGCCGAGCGACCTGCCGCGTCATGACGACGGGTGCGTAGGCGTTTACCAAGATTATTCCCGTCATAAATTTTATCAGGCCTTGTCGAACGCGCAGGCGGACAGCGTGTATTCTGTCACGCGCACGAGTTTGCCGCGCTCGTATTCCGAGAACGACATGAATACGGGGATTTTATTATGTTCCTTGTCGTTTTGTACAAAAGGTTTTTCGGAGTACAGAACATAGTAGGGCGGGCCGTGTTTTTCGACGTTCATTGCGATTTGAGTGTTGTAGCAAGATATCGGGTATGCGGTAACGCCGTCGTCGTCGGTAACGCCCTCCACGCCGAAGTCCTTGACCCAATCGCCGAGGTACACTGTGTTGAGCGACGATGCTGTGGACGTGGCCATGGTGATGTTTTCAAAGCCGCCGTTCATGAAGCAGTCGAACAGCCCCGTCAAGTAGAATGTAGTGGACCCGCCGGCAGCAAGCGCCGTCGCGCGAGCCAGATAGAACATAGTCTCGTTGTCGTAGTACATGCCGGACGGTATGGAAATGGACAATTGCTTGTCGAGGAAATCCATAGTGGCGGAATGCTTGTCGAAATAATCTGCGTCTATCGTGTATGAATAATCGTTGACGCCCTCGCGCTCTTCGAGGTTTACGGATTTGTGCATTTTGCTCGTGACGAGGCTGGTTGTGGCAAATTCGGTCGTGCTCGCGATCCTGTCAGTCTTGTTGCGGTCGGCCTCGGGTGCCGAATCGTTGTACGTCACCGAGAAGTTCATGTCGAGCGACGAATAGCTTCTGTCGCCGTCGACGCGGCTTTCCTCGGTCAGCTCGAATGACAGCGCACCGTCGGCGATTTTGACTCGGACGTCGTCGCCGCTGCCGTTTCGCGTATCGTAAACTGCAACCGTATAGTCGAGCAACTCGTATGACGCGCCGCTCGCGTCGTGCCAAGGCAGCTCGCTGTCAAACGTCGGCAGTGCCGGAACGTTACTGCACGCGGTCAGCGCCACCACCGACGTCGCCGAAAAAATACAAAGCATTCTTTTGATTTTGTTTCTCATGCCGATATTTTAACACAGATTGAGCTATTTTGCAATCGTTTCTTCGGTAATACTTGCTTTTTGCGCCGTTCGTATGTATAATTATACGGTATGAAGAATGTGAGACTGTTCGACAGCTTTTCCGCCGCGCTCGACGCGCTGGTCGGTGAACTCAGGGGAAGGCGCTTTTCGCCCGACAATTATTTTGTCGTGCTCACGCCCGACCGCTATACGCTAAAGGTCGAGCAGGCATTGTTTAACGGCACCGGAGCGATAGACTGCGAGGTAATCACCCTGTCGAGATTGTGCAGACGCGTGCTCGGCAATATGAATACACTGTCGCGCGAGGGCTCGGTCATACTAATGCGCCGCGCGGTCAACACGGTAATCAACGACTTGACGTACTATGCCCGAGCGTCGCATTATACCGATTTTGCGCGGCAGGTGTACGAAGCGATAGAACAGGCGGAAGCATCGAACGCAGACATGACCGTGCTGGCGGGCGACGCGAAGGAAGGCAAACTACACGACCTTGCAATCATCAAGAGCGAGTACGACAGACTGAAAGAGGGATATCTCGATTCGGCGGGCAAGCTGAAAGCGCTTGTTGCCGCCGCGCCCGACGCTCCGTTTATACGAAACGCCAAGTTTTACGCGATAGGATATGCGGATGCGACGAGACTTAATCACGCCGTGTTCGACGCGATAGCAAAGTCATGTCGCGGGTTTACATACTTCGATGTCGACGTCAAGCCCGAGCTGACGATAAAGAACATGGAAGTGTACCGCGCGCCCGACGCCGTTTCGCAGTACAAAGTCATAGCGGCGCGAATACGCAACCATGTGATAGGGGGCGGGAAATACGGAGATATTTCAGTTATTTGTCAAAACACCCGTGCGATATCGCGTATATTCCGCGAATACGATATAGACTTTTATGCCGATAACAGCGCGCCGCTGTACGCTATGCCGCCGTTGAAATTGATAGAGCATGCGTACAAGCTCCATTCGGGCGACTGTTCGGCGGCAGTGATTACAGCACTGTGCGCCAATAGGTATTCGGGGTGTGAAGATATCGACGCGGAAGAGCTCGGCTACGAGCTGAACGCGCGAGGCATAAGGTTTTGTCCCAAGACGCGCGTGCTCGACAGAGAAGGTGCGCGGCGCGCACTGTCCCGCGCGTATAAGCTCGCGGCGTATTTCGACGGGAAGAGTTTTCCCGACGCGGTGGACGAGCTGATAACGGGCGAGGACTTCGAGGGGATTTCTGTCAAGCTGCAAGCGGACGTAAAACATCTGTCAAGCGACGACGATCTCGTCTTTACCGACATGATTACGCCCATACGCAACATCATCGAGCTGATCAGAAAGTACGGCTCGTCGTCCGTTGTCGACGACGCGGCGTGTTTCTTCTCGGCGGCGCAGTCCGTAGAGATAAGGTCTGTGCCGCGCTTTTCGGACCGCGTGATAATCGGCAGTGACAAGACGTTCCGCATGACGAAATGCGAGACGCTGTACATCGCCGACTTCAACGAGGGCGTGCTTCCGAGCACGGTCGTCGATACCGGGCTGTTGTCCGACGAAGATATCATCGCGAGTGGCGGTACAATCGAGCCGACCGTGCGCGAGCTAAACCGTCGCTCGCGACGCGAGCTGTACGAGGTGATGCGAAACGCGCGGAACGTGACGTGTTTGTACCACACTGCGGACGGAGCAAAGCCGTCGGCATTTCTGTCGAGCGTGTTCGACGGCAGGAACAACAGAAGCTACTCGGACGAGATGGCGGTGCTCAAAAAATCGGTCAGTGCGCCGTATGTCGCGAGGGTGTGTTGCAGTTATTCCGCGGCGGGCGAGGCGGCCGAGCGCGGCGATACTTTGTATTCGGCCGAGCTCAAAGCGGCGACGGGCAAAGAGTCGTCGCCCTCATTTGTTCCGACGATAAACGGGATAAAGCACGACAGGTTGTCGGTAAGCGAGCTCAATCACTGGTTCGATTGTCCTTATAAGCGGTTTTTGACAGACTCCGTCGGTGTGAAAGAGCGGCGCAAGGAGTCTTTTTCCGCGCCCGATTTCGGCGTGGTTATGCACGAATTTATGCAAGCGTTTGTCGAGGCCGATTACGATACCTCGGCGGAATTTATTACGCGCACCGTCGACAGGATTATAGCCGACAACAAGCTCGAGCCGAGCAAGCACGAGCATGACAACATCATTCGCGACGCGACAGACTACGCCGTTACCAACAAGCGTATTATCGAGGCGGGCGCGTATAGGCCTATCAAAGATTTTACCGAGCGCGGCTTCGGCGGCGATATTCTATTGGGCAAGGCCGGTATTCCGTTTGTAGGGCGCATAGACCGCGTGGACGAGTGCGAGCACGACAGCAATCGCGTGCGCATCATCGATTACAAGACAAACGACAAGAAATTCGACATGGGAAAATGTCTCGACGGGCGGGATATGCAGCTTGCCATGTACGCGGCGACCGTCGGCAAGGACAGGTACGTCACCGGCATGTTTTACGTTCCGCTCAAAAACTTTTTCGGCGACAACAACAGCAAGCTCCGCGGCTGTATTGTCAAAGACGATTCGGTCATAGGCGATTACGACAGTCGGATTTTCGTCGACGGCAGGTCGGACGTGTTGCCGTACACAATGATCAAGACAAAAGAGGGTTATAAGAATTTCAGAAATTCGGCCACCTTGCTCGAGCAAGACGATTTTAACAAGCTGATCGACAGGTGCGTGACTACGGCTAGCATTGCCGCCGACGAAATCGACAGCGGATACATCGAGCGCACGCCCGCCGACGGCGCATGCGATTACTGCCCGTACAAAGCATTGTGCGTTGACAAGAAGGCGAGGTGACGGTTATGGGCAGGATAAAATTTAACGCCGAACAGATCAAAGCGATAACTTCGCCCGGCAATATTATCGTGTCGGCGGGGGCCGGATGCGGCAAGACGGCGACCACGATAGAACGCATCGTCGAGAAATTGAAGTCCGGCGCCGAGCTTGACCGCATGCTGATTGTGACATTTACGCGTGCGGCGGCGGCGGATATCAGAGTCAAGCTCGCCGAGCGGCTAAACGAATTGAAATACGAGAGTTCGGACTGCCGAGTTATCGCAGAGCGCGCGATAGACGGCATGCCAGTCGGCAATATAGGCACGCTCCACAGCTATTGTCAAAAATTGCTGAGAAAGTATTACTACGCCGCGGGAATAGATCCGGCCGCTATTCTCATGGACGACGGGGAGTCGGAAGCGGTGCTCGACGATTGCATACGCGCGTGCATTGACGACGCGCTCGACAGCGGCGAACCGCATTTTCGCATGGCGTACGACATGCTCGCGTCCCGCCGCGACGACGGCAACGTCAAGCGTGCGGTGCGCTTGATTGTAATGTTCGCGCTGTCCCTTCCAGACGCGCGGGAGTATTTGACGAGGCCGCGCTCGGACAGCGACTACTTTGCCGCGCTCGACGGTATGGCGGCAAACAAACGCGCCGCACTCATAGAGCGCAGAAACGCAATCAAGCAAGATGCCGTCGACAACGGCTTTGCGCTCGTTATCCCTCCGCTCGACGAGATGGAGGATTTTCTCGACGGCAAGATAGACAGTTTAACCGATACCTCGTACAGACCCAACAAGAAGAAAGAAACTCCCGAAGAAATAGAGATCAGAAAAGAAATAAACGACGCGTTCTTGAGTCTGAAAAAAGACTGTGCGGGCTTTTTGACATATCGCGCTGCTATGGAAAAAGCAAAGACAATAGACAGCGCGCCTATGTCTGCCGCGCTGACAAAAGTTGCGCTCAACGCGCTCGACGGCTATGACATGAAAAAAGCGGCCATAGGCAAAATAGACTATTCCGATCTCGAGCACGGCGCGGAGCGCATTCTGTCGGACGCCGAGTGCCGCAAAGAGATTGCCAAGAGCATAGATTATGTATTTATCGACGAGTTCCAAGACGTCAATCCCTTGCAGGCGGCGATAGCCGACAGGTTCAGAGAGTGCGGTGCGGAAATGTTTTTGGTGGGCGATATCAAGCAGTCCATTTACGGCTTTAGGCGGTGCAGTCCCGAGTTTTTCGCAAAAGCGCTCAAAGACGACAACTATACGGCGGTGTATCTGACCGAAAACCACCGCTCGTCCAAGCGCGTCATCGGTTTTGTAAACGATATATTTTCGCGCGTAATGACCGAGGATTTGGGCGGCGCCGATTATTCTGTCAACAAGCTCGTTTGCACTTCCGACCAAGAGGGCGACGCTAAGTTTTACGAAATATCGGGAGACGGCGAGAAGAGGGCGGATGACGGAACGCCGTACTCGGTTATGAACGCGGTTACCGAGTCCGAAGTCGATCCCGAGGCCAAGCTTGTAGCCAATCTCGTAATCGACCGCGTCGAGCGATTGACGAAAGAGAAGGACAGCGAAGCTCACAGTTTGAGCGATATTGCCGTGCTCGTCCGCAGTATGACCGACGGATTTGTCGACGATCTTGTAAATATTCTTGCAGAGAGCGGCATTCGTTGCAACGTGTGCAAGAAGTCGCGCTTGTCCGACTTCCCGTACGCCGCCGCGCTTGTCGATATCGCAAGATATGTGGACAACCGTTTTGACGATCTCGGTCTGTTTACCGCGTTGCGTTCGCCTATGGGCGGATTTTCGGACGAGCAAATACTCGAGATTGCAAAGTGCGGCGAGAAAAATTTGGGCCGCGCATTTGACAAGAACACGACTTTGTATCAAAAGGTCGCGGCATACTCGGGCGACTACGGCGATAAGCTCGGGCATTTTGTCGCATTGCGCGACGAGTTCTCGCTGTATGCAAAATGCCATACCGCGGCCGAGGCGCTCGGATACATCACGTCAAAAACGGATTACTTCGGATACGCAAGCGCGACGGCGGCGGCGGGCTCTGTAGAAGCGCTGATAGAGTTTGCGTCGGACTTCGAGAGCCTAAGGGAATTTCTCGACTATTGCAGCAGCGGCGATTTCGAACTGTCCGTCGCCGCCGACAGCGACGCGATTACGATAACGACCATACATTCGTCGAAGGGTTTGGAGTACGACCACGTTATAGTAGCCGGCGCCGGCAAAAAGTTCAACATGAGCGATCTCGTCGGCAAGATTATCGTGTGCGACGATGGAGTAATGCTCAAGTATCCGGATTTCGAAAACGACGAACTCGAGCTCACCGCGCCGTATATTGTGGCGGCGGTAAAGGGCAAGGGCGACGTTCGCGGCGAAGAGCTCAGACTGTTCTACGTCGCGCTCACTCGGGCAAAGACCGACGTCGTCGTTTGCGGAAAAACACCGTACAGAAAATCGAAAGAGCCCAACTCGCATTATCTCGACTTTATGCGCGGTATGGCGCGCGACGAGTACGAACAAAGCGAGCGCGACGTCGTTATGGAGGAGAGCGTGCTGCCGGATAACGGCGGCGCGGTCGTGCAGGCAGTGTTGCGCGCGTGCGATTTCGACTACGGCAAGCGAAAGATATTTTCCGACCCGTATGCGGACGGCGAACTTTCGCCAGATATGCTTGCCGAGCTCAAGGCGCCCATCAAGACGAGCGTCACCGCGGTAATTAAAGCAAGTGGCGAGGAGGGCGACTATACAAGTGCTTCGCCAATACTTACAATCGACGACAAGAACGTGCCGTCCGTATCGGGCGAGGCGCATGGCGGCAAAAGGGGCGACGTCGACCCTTGCGCCGTCGGTAACGCATACCACAAGGCGATGGAGTTGATAGATTTCGACAATCCGGACGTTGCGGCGATACGGAATATCGAGGGATTCGAATACATAGATTTCGCAGATATCGAGCGCGCGGCGGCGGCAATGAAGAAGCTGACCGAAAACAGCGCAAACGTATTCCGCGAGCGGTATTTCATAATGGACGCAAGCTACGCCGAGCTTTACAAAACAAACGGCAATTCCAAGACGAACGTGCTTGTCCAAGGCGTAATCGACCTATTGATAGTAAAGTCTGACGGCACGGCAATAATTGTCGATTACAAGACGACGTCGCCCGACAATCTCGATTGTCCCGAATATCGTACCCAGCTCGAACTGTACGCAAAGGCGGTGGAGCGCAGTACGCCGTATAAAGTGACATCCAAATACTTATACTCGTTTAGAAAGGGATTAATAGAGTTGTGACGAAGGTTTTTAGCGTAATTGCACGGTGAAAGGCGAATTTGCGCCGACAAATGAACAAAAAATATCTTCATGAACAAAAAAACTTTTGAAAAAGTATAGATTTTTCAAAAATAGTATGATATAATTGTATGCGGTATTCTATACGGTAAATAGGATAGAATGGGATCGATGGCTCGGTCTTACGTGAGAAAAGGAGAAAAACATGCTCAAGTCTTTCAACAAAATGTTCATAGAAACGCTCAAGCTCCAGCCCGATATGTGGCTGATGGTGCTGTTGGCGGTTGTCGTGGTGGCATTTGCGGTGCCGCTCGTCATCGGTTTGGTGGCGGGCGACTTTAAGCGCGTCACCTCTTTGATGAAGTCCGTTGCGGCTAAGCCCGACAGCGCCGTTGCGTTTATGAAGAAAATGCCCGCCGGCATCAAGAAGAACTATAAACGCGCGCGCACAATCCAGGTCGGCGGCGTCAGCCCGTCCGACTTCCTCTCTCAAGAGGATTGTGTGGAATCGCTTTACCGCAGTTCGCTCATTTCCAAAGTATGGCTGGTGACGTTGGCCGCGACCTTAATATGTGCGGGCATTGCTTTTGTCGTTGCTCCGCTGTCTGTGATGGCGACGCGGGCGATGGTGGAATCGGGCAAGCTCGCCGCCGACAAGGTGGACGGAGCAGTGCTCGATAATGCGCCCTATCTCATGCCCACAATAATTCTCATCGTCGGCGGATTGCTTACGTTAGTCGGCGGAATAGTCGGTCGTCTCGCACACAGCGGCGGCGTGAAAGCGTACGAAGCTTTCATTCCTGCCCTCGACGGCAAGAAAGGCGGTGCTGCGGTGCCTAACGCAAACGGCGCGCCCGTTAACCAAGCGGCGCAAGGCTTTAACAATTTCGGCGGTCAACCCGAGCAGGTGGTCGAGCCTGTTGCTGAACCGTATGTGGCGCAAGAGCCCGTATACGAAGCCGCAGAGCCGGTGGTCGAGCCTATGTACGGCGAGCCTATGGCCGAGCCCGTAATCATGACCGAGCCGACGGAGAGTGAGGAAGAAATTCGTCGTCGCGCTCGCGAAGAAGCTATCGCGCGCGCTCGTGCCGAGCAAGAAGCCATGCAAGCACAAGCGGCAGCCCAAGCTCAGGCTCAAGCGGCGGCTCAAGCGGCAGCCCAGGCTCAGGCTCAAGCGGCGGCCCAGGCGGCAGCCCAAGCTCAGGCTCAAGCGGCGGCTCAAGCCGCAGCCCAGGCCCAAGCCCATGCGGCGCCTACAGGCGGCAGCTCGGCTGACGAAGTCATAGCGCGTATAGACCAGATCAGCCGCGAGGGCGCACCGCGCGAGACAATGCGCGAGGTCGCGACTCTTCTCCAGAAAGAGCGCGCAAAGCCCGAGAACAAAACGCCCGAACAGCAAAAGAAGCTCAACGACGCATTGAGCAAGCTCTTAAAGGCTATGTCTGCGGCAAACCGCTCATAATCAAAAAAACAATTAAAATAAGGCGTGTGATAGACAGTATCACGCGCCTTTTATTTTATGCTCTATTGAGTGTCGTTCGCTTGACAAGAGAATATAAGCGGGTTAGAATATAGTGTTATGGTTATAATCGAGGTTTTGAAAAATATCGAGGATGACGGCGCAATTTTGGGCGTAGAGAGAGCGATTATAAGAGAATATATTTCGGGTGGCGACGAGATAGTCAACACCCAATCCGTTTATGCCGCGAGGAAGGGTAACGCGATTGTATGTATAGCGCAATCGTACGCCGACATTGAAGATATCTTGACCGAATTCAAACCCGACGACAGAGTTGTACTGTTGCTAAAGCATGCGACAGACGCGTCGGCCTTGCGCCCGGTATCGGCGTACGCCTATCTCGACGCCATGCCCGTTTTGCCGTCAGGTAAATTCGAAATCAAGAGGCTTGCCCCGACGTTGGTCGACGCGGTTGCGGACGGGGCCGGGACGGATAGGAACGAAGTCGAAGCTGTCATGCGCGGTAGCGGCGTTTACGGCGCGATTGTAAACGGCAAGCTTGCAGGTTTTATCGGCCAATGCAATATAGGCGGCATGGATATATACCATGTGTACGACAATGGCGGATACGAGGTAGCAAAAGATCTGACTCGATTTTTGACTACTCTTATTATGACGGGTGGGCAAATCCCGTTCGTGCTGACAGACGATGTCGACAGGGCGGCCGTTCTGACCGCTTGCGGATTCGCTAAGGGCGAGTTGTTCGCTTACCGAATGGGGAAGTAATAGCTATGGATATTTCGGAAGTAATCAACTATTCGGAAAGCGACAACTTCAACGCCAAGGAGATTGACGAGGAAGCGGAGCATCTCGCGTCAGTGCAAGACATGATACGCGAGCAAATCGCATTGCTGGAGGACGACGGCTTTGCCTACCGCATAGTCGATTTTTACGACGAGAACGAGGTGGAGGAGTACCGCGCCGAAAAGCACGGCCACGACGCCAGACAGCGCGATATCAAGATACTCAAATCTGCGATTTCGTCACCCTACTTTTCGAGAATGAAGCTTAGGCAGGTGGGTGCGACAAAGCGAACGGACACGCCGTCCATGACCAAGACGAGGACGCTACGCGACTGTTCCGACGAGGATTTGGGCGAAGAGGTCGATATTTACGTGGGCGCCAACGTAATTTTCTACCGCGGCAAGATAATCGTATATTCGCACAACTCGCCGCTCGGCAACCAAGTTTATTCGCGGTTTGAGGACGGCAAGATTTATTACGGCGGCTACACGTACGAGGTGATTTTCAGGCGCAAGTTCGACATACGCGACGGCAAGCTGATTGCGGTGTTTCAAGACTATTCGATCGAGCAGGGCGGAGTCGTGTACGACAAGTTCTTAGCGCACATGCTCAAGGTCAAACGCGGCGACAAACGCTTAACCGACATCATTCCCACCATTCAAGCCAACCAGAACGAAATCATAACGGCCGAGAGCGACGGCTCGATTGTGCGCGGGTGCGCGGGTTGCGGCAAGACCATGATAATGCTCCAGCGCCTCGAATATCTCAACTTCAACAACAAGATAAACCTTTACGACACGATAATCGTAGCTCCGAGCGAGAACTATAAATCTCATATTCAGCCCGTCGTCGACGATCTCAAGATAGGCGCGGCGCGGCGGCTGACCATGGCGGAGTTGTACCGCGAGCTTATATTATTGCTCGGCGGTGTCAAGCAGTCCGAGCGCCGCGCACTCAAAAACAGCGCCGTCGTAGGCGACGAGGAGCTGTCGTCGGCAGTTGTGTCGGCGTGTTACAGTAAGGACACGGCGAAAAAACTGCTCGCAGCTCTCGAGCCGGTCAGAGCGAGCTACCGCGAGCGGATGCAAAATTACAGCGCGGCGCTGGTAGGGTACGTAGAAGAAAGGGAGTGGAACACATCGTTGCCCAAGCCCAATCCGCCCGCCGTTTCAGTCAAGCTCGAGAAATTCCCGTTCATACCGCCGCTCGGGGCGGGTTACACGAAGGCAAAACTGTATCTATTGCTTTTGGCGTATGTATACATCGTCGGCAAGCCGTTCAAGCTCAATCTGTCGCTGTACATCGACGAAGGGCAGGATTACTTCCCGACCGAGTACAAGCTGTTGTACACCGTTCTCGAGAAGAAGTTCCATATCTACGGCGACGAGAACCAACAGCTCGACCCGTCGCGCGGTATAGGCAACTTCGACAAATTGCGTAAGTTCATGGGCGACGAGAAATACTTCCTCAACGAGAACTACCGCAACGCGCGCGAAATCACCGAGTACGTCAACAGTCTGCTCGGTATGAGCGTCACATCGCTCGGCTTGGAGGGCGGCAAGGTGGAGCGAATAGACATGTCGGTGCTCAAAGAGCGTTTCGCGCAACATATAGGTTCGAGTGACGACCGCGTCGCAGTCATTTATTCGCCCAACGACGAAGAGACGGCAAAAGAACTTTGTTCTTTTGTTCCGAGCAATCGGCTGTACACGGTAACGCAGGCAAAGGGCACCGAGTACGAACGGGTGTATGCGTGCGGGGCGATGTCCGACGCAGAGAAGTATGTCGCATACACGCGGGCGCTCGCCGAACTTTATGTAGTGGATTAAATAGCGAAGAATATAATGAAAAATAATTACAGTATAAGAAAATTCAATATCGGTAACGAGCCCGCAGTCGAGGGAACGATAGACTGCAAGGGCGACAGATTCGGCTTTGTGGACGCCGACGGCGACGATATATTCGTCAGCGGTCGCGACCTCGGCGGTGCGCGGCACGGCGACAAGGTCAGAGTGGTGGTGACGGGCAGGCGTTCAAGCCGCGACGGGTCGCTAAAGCGTGAGGGGCGGGTAATCAAGGTTGTCGAGAAAAACCCGCTCAATATTATCGCTACCGTGGTGTATCATGACAATCGGTTTTACGCGCTTCCCGACGACCGCCATTTCGGCGACGAGCTCGAAATATCATCGCTCGGCGGCGCGAGCAAGCACGACAAGGTGATTATCGATATCTTGCCCGGACACACCGAGGGCACGGACAGAGCCAAAGTTCTCGCCGTGCTCGGCAGGTTCGACGAGATAGGTATGGACGTAAAGTGCGTCATCGCCTCGCACAACCTGCGTACGGAGTTTCCCAGGAGCGTGGTCAAAGAGGCAGAAGCGCTTCCGACGGAAGTAGCGCAAGAAGATATCAAAGCCGCTTACCGCACCGACTTCCGCGATTGCGTTACATTTACTATCGACGGGAGCGATTCCAAGGATTTCGACGACGCGGTGTCGCTCGTCAGTACGGAAAACGGGTACAGATTGGGAGTGTACATTGCCGACGTCGCGCAGTACGTGACGGAGGGGAGCGCGCTCGACGACGAGGCCTTCAAGCGCGGAACGAGCGTTTATCTTGCCGACCGCGTTATTCCCATGCTGCCCGAGAAATTGTCCAACGGCTTGTGCTCGCTCAACGAGGGAGTGGACAGACTTGTGCTTGCCGTCCTCATCGACTTAAACGACAGCGGCGAGCGCATAGGATATAAAATATGCGAGGGTGTAATCAGGTCGAGAGCGCGGCTGACGTACACAGGCGTTCAGGCGATGCTTGACGGCGACGAGAGTTTGCGCGAAAAATACGCCGAAGTCGTGCCCACGCTCGAATTGATGAAAGAGCTTGCCGCTAAGCGCATAGCCATTCGTCACGCAAGAGGCTCGATAGAATTCAAGCTGACCGAAACGCAAATCAAGTTTGACGGGGTGGGACACGTCGTAGATATTGAAAAGAAGCCCGCTCTGTTTTCCATGCGCATAATCGAAGAGTTTATGATTCTTGCCAACTGCGCCGTTGCGGACAGATACGCAAAGGCAAAGTCGCCCTTCGTATTCCGCGTGCACGAGCCGCCCGCCGCCGACAGGCTCGAAGCGTTAAACGACTATCTCGAAGCGGTCGGCATAAACGATAGACTCACGCTCGAGCCCACGCCAAAGCAGGTGTCGAAGCTGTTGGAGAGCATAGACGGCACGGTCGAGGGCGCGGTCAGCCGCGTGACGCTCCGCGCCATGGCAAAGGCGACGTACGAGCCGAGAAACCTCGGACATTTCGGATTGGCCGAGAAATATTACTGCCACTTCACTTCGCCCATCCGTCGCTATCCCGATCTCATGATACACAGGATAATCAAGGCGACCTTGCACGACGGCATGGCCGCGGCGAAGCGTTTTTGCGACGTCGTGGACGACGCGGCAAAACAGAGCAGCAAGCAAGAGCGCGTCGCGCAGGAGTGCGAGCGCAAGGTGGACGATTACAAAAAAGCGGAGTACCTCTCGCACCACATAGGCGAGAAATACTCCGGAATCATCAGCTCCGTCACCGAGCACGGCTTCTACGTCGAGCTCGACAACTCGGCGGAGGGCTTGGTCAGAATGAACATGTTGCCGGGCTATGCGACTTTCGACCCGCGAAGAATGATGATAGCCGTCGGCATGAAGAAGTTTTGCTTAGGCGACACAATCGATATTATAGTCGACAAGGTGGTCGCAGATAAAGTGGACTTCAGATTGGCTTAGTTCGAATAGGTGTAACTGTTATATCGCTTTCGACAAAATTTTGCTCAAAGTTTTGTCGTCGAAATCGCATAGGCCCTTTGCCTGCGACAGTGTGGATATCAGCTTGTCGGTGGGAGTGGAGTACTGCGACCGCACGAAGTCGTAGCCGAACAGATCTTCGGGCGTGGATATCAGCGCCGTACCCATCATGCTCTTTTTGAATGTCATGCACAGGTACGTTTTGTTTTGCAACGAGTCGACGACGCCGTCGTAGCCTTTAATCGACAGGCTCTTGCCGAGCGCATAGCGGGGCACCGGCTCGCCGCCGTACGACAGCACGGCATCCATGACGAGGCGCTCCCGATGCGGGCACAATCCCTCGTCGCACAGCGAATCGAAATCGTAGCCGTCGCGGCGCAGTGCGCATAATGACGGAAAAAGCGACAGCGACACAAACGTCGCTTTTTTGTTTGCGAACTTTCCGTACGCCACTTTTTTGGTGTTTATCAGCCGCTCACGGATATACCACAGCTTCATAAAGCTGACCCCCGACAACGTCCAGGCGGACAGTTTTTCCTCGTCCCAAAAGGTGAGTATTCCGTATTCTTCGACGGCCCTGTACAGATCGTCCTCGTTGCAAATCCTGTCGTTCATGATTCTATTGTACCCCTTTCGGCGAAAAATGTCAAACGGCGGCGACGCTTTGCGTATTCGACAAAAACAGACTTTTTGCATATCGTTGCGTGCCGAAGCGTCAGCGCATTCGGACAATAAATGTTGACAATGAGTCTATCATTGTGATAGAATAAGTGCCTATCATGGGCGAAGTATTTTTATACGCATTTATCGATACGCTCAATGTCTTGCCCTTTCTGCTGATCATGAACTTCCTGATCGAGCTGATAGAATATCGGTCGCAGGGGTTGAAAGCGGACAAGATGCTAAAGGGCGGCGGCGCACCGTTACTCGGTACTGCCGTCGGTATTTTGCCGCAATGCGGATTTTCGGTAGTTGCGACCGAATTGTACTCCAAGCGTCGAATAGCTCTCGGCACTCTTCTTGCCGTGTACCTTGCAACCAGCGACGAGGCACTGCCCATAATGCTGTCCAGCTACGAGAGCGGCGGACCCGCCAAGCTGTTGCCCGTACTCATCATCAAACTGTGCTTTGCGCTGATCGTGGGCTATGCCGCGTTCGGGATAGAGCGCCTGTCCCGCCGCAATACAAGAATAAGCGGCGAACATGCCGAAAAAGAGGGTATAACCGAGCATAACCGCGAAGACGACGGTTGCGCACATGAGCATACGTCGGAAGAGGTCGCCGAAAACGCGCATGATGACGACGATTGCACATCTGTACATATTCACGGTTGTCACAATCACGCCTTGGAAGAGACTGTCACACTGTCCGAGAACGCTACGGGCAAGCAACGAGCGGCGTATATTTGGAACGTCTTTCTAAAACACCCCATTATACATTCTCTCACCGTAATTGCATACATACTTGCCGTCAATATCGTATTCGGAATAATCATTTACTATGTGGGCGAGCGTAGGCTTGCCGATTTTATCGGGTCTACGGGTTACTTGCAGCCGTTACTCGCCGGACTTGTCGGGTTTATTCCCAACTGCGCCGCCTCCGTCGTCATCACGGAATTGTACTTGGTCGGCGCGCTCAATCTCGGCGGCACGATCGCAGGGCTGTGTATGAGCGCGGGGATAGGCTATGCCGTCTTGGTCAAGCAGAACAGGCCTGTCAAGGATACCGTCGTCGTCATATTGTCGATGTACGTATTGTCAGTGGCGCTCGGCCTGGCGGTTACCGCTGTCTCGCCGCACATAAGTGTGCTTAACTTATAGGAAACATTATGTCCGACAAAAGATTGTATTACGAAATCACCGAGGACGAGAAAAGCGAAGAGACTTTACTTCCGACGGAGATAGGGATAGAGCCGACGCGCGATTATTACCGCGAGCTCATTTCAGCCGCGAAAAAGATAGAACGGGCGCGGTTTAGAGTGAAAGAGGACGACAGGAGCAATATCATGTCGCTCACGCTCATAACTTTCGCCATCGTAATCGTCGGAAGTATCTTGTTGTACGTCAGCAAGAGCAAGGTCGGGTCTATCGTAATTGCGGCTATTATGATAACAGCAGTCGCAGTTGCAGTCGCTTCCATGATTGTATTTACCGTGCGCGGCAGAAAGGAATATTACTGCTACTATTTCAAGACGGACGACGGTCCCGTATGCATAAGCTTTGTCGGCGGCAATGCCACCATTTTCGTATCGGACAGAGCGTACAGGATAGAGGGAGAAAACAGTTATACGTTCGACGCTCGGACTTATATAGATTATCTCGACGGCGAGGGCACGGGGATATTGTCTGTGCTGACGGCGCGGGAGAGCGACGTGCAAATTATCGACGAGAACGGAATTTACAGAGTAAAGAACAGGGTGGGCGGCGGCCACGACGTGATTGTAGAGGACGGCGAGATAGTCGGCATTGCCAGCATGCAGCCGTACAAAACGGACGTCGTCGACGGCAGGACGGGCGAAGCGGCAATCAAGACAAAGCTGTTTGAAAAAACGACAATGACCGACGACTTCACGGTAGAGCTCCCGGACGAGATAAAGTCGCTATATCTTTCTGCGTTCAATCTAGACGTCGACGCGCTCATCGGTAGACTGACGAAAGGTGCGTAAAGTTACTTTTGACTTGACAATACGAATGATAAGGGTTATAATTAAACCATGTCGACACTGTACAGAGAATACCGCCCTCGGCGGTTTGACGAATTTATAGACCGCGACGTGATAATCACCACGCTCAAGAATCAGATCAAGAGCGGGCGGATAGGTCACGCGTATTTGTTTGCCGGCAGTCGCGGCACCGGCAAGACGTCGTGCGCAAGAGTATTGGCGCGCGCGGTCAACTGCTTGCACCCCGTAGACGGCAATCCGTGCGGCGAGTGCGAGGTGTGCAAACGTTTGGCCAAAGAGGACAACGTCGATATCGTAGAGATGGACGCCGCGTCCAACAACGGCGTGGACGACGCGCGCGATATCAGGGAGAAGGTCAAATACTTGCCCGTATCGTGCAAATACAAGGTTTATATCATAGACGAGGTGCACATGTTGACGGGAGGTGCGTTCAACGCTCTTCTCAAGACGATAGAAGAGCCGCCCGAGCACGTGATTTTCATTCTCGCGACGACCGAGCCGCAAAAACTGCCGCAGACAATCCTATCAAGGTGCATGCGTTTTGATTTCGGACTCGTCTCGACGGAAGCGCTCGCCAAGCACATTGCTTCCGTTTACGACAAAGAGGGCGTCAAATACACCGATGACGCGGTGTACGAGATTGCGCGGCTGGGCGCGGGCAGTGTTCGTGACGCGCTGTCGGTTGCAGACACCATTATGGCGGCCGCCGATACGATAACGGCGGACGTCGTCCTGTCCATGACGGGAGCGGGCGACTCGCTCAAGATTTCCAAGCTGTTCGACAGCCTTACCATTCGCGATCTGAAGAGCGCATTAAATCTAATAGACGACTTTTCGCGCTCGGGCAAATCGATGTCCGCAGTGTGCTCGCAATTGATTGCTTACGCGCGCGACGTGCTTGTGCTCAAATCGATTGGAACAAGCGCGTTCGACGGGCTGATCAGCGCTGACCGCACCGCGCAGGAATATATGCTATCTTCCGCTCAAAACCCCTCGCTCGACGATTTGTCGCGCATACTGTCACAGCTGTCGGCGTCCGAGAACGGGTTGAAGTATTCGGTCAATCCGCGCGTCTATCTCGAAACGGCGCTGATCAAGCTGATAAGCGGCATCGCCGAAGAAGAGGATTTGAAAAAGCGCGTCGCCGCGCTTGAGCGCAGACTCTCCGTAAACGTCGGAGAGCAAAAAAAAAAATAACGTAACGGAAAAGCCGGCATATATCCCGCCGCCGGCGGATATACCCGAGCCGCCTCCTGCGTTTGTTGCTCCGCCTCCGCCCGTCGAGCCCGTACAAGCTGTCGACGAACAAAATGACAAGATATCCTACGCTGCGGAAAAAGCAAACGCATCCCAACCGCTCAAGCACGCCGACGAGGGCGAATTTATGCACATGAAGGCTACGGGCGCAAGCGGGCTGGAGCTGCTCGGCAAGGTCACGCGGTATTTGCGCAAGAAGGGTACGGCGCAAGCCACTCGGGCGCGCGAACTGCTCAGCCGCGACGTAGTTGTCAGAGAGCGAAACGACGTCATAGCTTTCGTCGCTCCGGACGACGTTTTCCTAATGATGACCGATAATGCGATTGTAGCCGAGCTCGACGAGGCGCTTAAGTCGTTCGGAGAGAGTAAAAAGGCGAGGATACAGCGCACCGCCGAGGATTTGTTTTACGACGACGTGAACAAGGCGGTAGAATTTTTCGGAAAAGACGGCGTTGTCGTCAAGCAATAGTAAGTGTGTTTATTAGGCGCGGCATATGATGACCGCGCCTTTTTTGTGCCGCAAAAAACAGCCGCTTTTAGAATTTAATCAAATTTTAATGATAGCTTTATTGTTCAATAATGTTAGATGTGGTAAAATAATACGGTAATATGGAAAATGTCAGGTGCACAAATTGCGGGAGTACCGCCATAGTCACAGATGACGGAAACGAGTTCTGCCGCTGCGCGTCATGCGGCAGTACTTTCAGCGTGAAAAAAGCGGCCGCATTTTCCAAAATAACGCTCGATCACACGCAAGACGTACGCGCCTGGCGCGAGTATCTTGCAAAACAGCTTAAACTTCAGTCGGAGAGCGCAAAGGCGCGCGACTATTCTGGAGTCAAGCTCTTTGCCGAGAAGATATTGTCCGTATTGCCCGACGATTTCTGCGCGCTGTATTATGTCGCGCTTGCCGAGCGGTATTCGGACAACGACACGGCGTTTACTTCCTTTTTGGACAGCGCTTCGCTCGACGGCGTCACCGCCGACGAGAAGAAGGAGGTATCCGACTCGCTCGTTTCCACAGTCGAGCCCAAGTATCTCGACAGTATAAAACAGTTTCTGTCGAGGGCATACCCCGATCATCCGCGATCGTTCGACGCGTCGCTCGATCGAAACATCAAAGCGTACATACAGCGGCTTCGTTACTCCAAGGTCAGCGAGCGCGACGTGTTCATATGTCACCGTACAGCCGCGCCCGATCAGGATATCGCGGACGCTATTTGCACGCGGCTCGAAGAGCGCGGACTCAGGTGCTGGATTGCGCCGCGCAACATACTTGCCGGATCGCAAAACTACGACAGGGATATACTAAAGGGCGTCGAGAGCTGTCGGCTTTTTCTTCTTGTATCGAGCTTTAAGTCAATATATTCGGAGGACTGCGAGACGGAGCTGAAGGCGGCCGTGCTCGCGGGCAAAGCACTATACAGCTACCGCATCGACGACACGCCGTATGACGGCGCGTTCGAGCGCGCGCTGTCGCATGTACAATGGCTGGACGCCACCAACGATCCGTACGAACATCTCGAACAGCTCGTAGTAGATATTCGCGGCATACTCGCCGTCGACGAAAAGGAAAAGCAAGCGCTCGAAGAAAAACGGCTGGCCGCGCGCGAAAAAGAGCGGCTGGAAAACGAGGAAGCGCGCATGCGCGAGCAGGCCCGACTCGACAGATTGGAGCGCATTATATCGGGCGGCGTTGCCGCTACGGGCCCGGCGTTTAATATCAGGTCCAAGCTAAAGCGCGCCGAAATAGAAATCGGCTCCGGCAATTTCGACCGTGCGGAA
The DNA here is from genome assembly GCA_022508425.1 of Clostridiales bacterium. GTDB lineage: Bacteria > Bacillota > Clostridia > Christensenellales > Pumilibacteraceae > Anaerocaecibacter. Next base: position 26,473 of record JAFLVF010000019.1, read on the forward strand.
AACATAATAGACGAGGTGCTCGACTACGACCCCGAGAACGGTCTTGCCTGGTGGCTGATGATGCTGTGCGACCTCAAAATCAGGTCGGACGTCGAGCTTGTCGAGCGCGGCAAGGATTACACGTCGAACAGTTATTATCAAAATGCAATTAGGTTTGCCGACGGAACGGCGCGGATTCGCATAAACAATGTCGACGAACAGTTCGGGACGGGTATCGTCCGCCGCGTGCAAAGAACGCTCGACGAGGCCGACAGGCTGTATGCGGCCGAGGACTACGAGAAAATGCTCGACGCGCTGTCCGATTGTTCGCGGTTGTTCGAGGATGAGGACAGTATACTGTTCAAGCGCTTTCCCGATCTTGTCAGTAAGTTTTATTGGCTGAAACTGTGGGCAAAGTACGGACAAAGCCCGCTTGTGTGCGTGGAGGACATCACGCGCGAGACGGAATACAATCTGGCTCAAAAGTACGCCCTTCCGTCGCAGAAAGCGGAGTACGACAAAGCGCGCGACACTGTCATGCAAAACGCGCGGATGTTCCTGCGCGAGCGCAGTAAGAACCGCGCAAACGATTCCAAGCTGTCCGACTATCTGATAGACAACAAGAACATTCTTCCCATCAATACGTACAACTACTATTCGTCGTTGCTGTATTTTCGGAGAATGCTCGATCAGCTCAACATGACCGAAGAAGAGCTGGCCAAATCCACTGTAGATATCAGCACCAACGAGTACTTCATGCTCGCGCAGGCGCTCGCGACCGAAGGGCAGAAGCGGCAGTACTCTGCGCTCACTTCGGCAATAGACGCCAACCGCGCGAAAAAACAACAAGCATGCGTCAACTGCAATCGCACTAACGACAGCGACAATACCTCAAAACCGAAGGTTTTGCATTATGCAAAGATGTTTTGGGCGTACGGGTTTGCTTTTGTGTCTTATATTACGTTTGTCGTCGCACTTGCCAATTTAGCGGGCGGCGATAACGAGGCCGCCATATCGTGCCTGTTCGCTTCGTCCATGTTCCGATTGGGCATAGATATAGTCGGAGTAAATTCCATCAAAGAAAAACGCACCGTAGTCCTTACGATTATAAATATGGTTATGACGGTTGCGACGTTTATAATGGTAACAATCGGGTTTGTAGCGGGCGACGGAATAGGTGTGGGAACGTCGGCTATCTTGTTCTCGATAGCGACGCTGACAATCGAGCTGGTTGTATTATCCAAGCTCCGCAAATACAACGGTTGGTAGATAAGTAAATATATTTACTCAAGGAGGTTACATAATGGCCGAAATAGTTAAATTCACGGGAAGCAACAGCGAGCTGTTCTGCCGCGAGAGCGCGGACGAGTTGCACGCCAAGGCGCAGGTAATAGTGCCCGAAACGCACACCGTGTTGTTGATAAAAGACGGCGTTGTGTCCGAAGCGCTCGGCGCAGG
>JAFLVF010000002.1 GCA_022508425.1 Clostridiales bacterium
CAGGACGCCGGCTAACTACCGGTGAAGGCGACTTCAAGGAAAGTGCAACAGAAAACAACAGCCGCAAGGCAATGGTGAAAAGGTGAGGTAAGAGCTCACCGTCGGAGCGGCAACGCCCCGAGCAGTGTAAACCCCGTCCGGTGCAAGATATAAGGATTAAGGCTGTCCGCCGCCCTTTAGAATCGCTCGACCTATACGGCAACGTATAGGCTAGATAGATAACCGTCACAACAAAATTCGGCTTACGGGTCATTCTCGCGTCCGCAGATCAACAATATCTGCGGACATTTTTTTGCCGAATTGAATAATTGTTATTTTATTGCACGGGTGATTTTTTCTATCGCCTTTTTCTCTATGCGCGACACGTACGAGCGAGATATGCCCAGTTTCTTCCCGACGTCCGACTGCGTGTGCGCTGTGCCGTCGGCAAAGCCGTAGCGAAGCGAAATCACCGTGTGTTCCGTTTCGTCCAAGACGTCGCCCATAACCGACTTTATCTTGTCGGCGACGGCGTGGTTTTCGATCAGCTCATAGCTGTCGCCGGGTTGGGGGATGACGTCCATCAGCGCGATATCGTTGCCGTCTTTGTCGGAGCCGACGGGATCGTGTAGGCTTAAAACGCCGCGGTGTTTCTTGTTGGCGCGTATGTACATCAATATTTCGTTCTCTATACACTTTGCGGCATAAGTGGTAAGCTGACAGCACTTGCTTTTCTCAAATGTTTCGATACCTTTGATAAGCCCGATAGTGCCTACGCTGATCAGATCGTCCGCCTCGCCGGCGTTGTTGTATTTCTTGACGATGTGTGCGACGAGCCTAAGGTTGTGTCTTACGAGTATGTCGAACGCGTCGCGGTCGCCTTTACTGCGGTACAGCTCGAGATACCGCGCTTCTTCTTCCTGCGTCAGTGGTTTCGGAAACGATCCGTTGTTGTTTACAAACGACGTAAAGAAGAATATGCGCGATAAAAACGCCATAAATGTTTCGAATATCATAGCCCAATCTCCATATTTGTCTTGAGTTTCCATTATATGCGGAAATTTGTCGAATTTTGCCTGTCCGCTTAATTTAATATCAAGGCGCAAATACTCTTGCCAAATGCGAAAAAGTTTGTTACAATATATCGCGACAGAGTATAAAAGGGAGCTTAGGCAGATAAATCGTGTATTTTTTATCTCAAAACGGAGTTTCGTCGGTAGTGTCCGACGTGATAGTAATAGTTTTCCTCGCGCTTATGACTGTGGCGAGCATTGTAGGCGCGGTCGTGTTTCTGTGTAAGTTCGTTTCGGACGAAAACGACGTTGTGCACAAGAAGAGCATACTTGCCGTTATACTTGCCGTCGGGTTCGTGTTGCGCATAGTGTTCGCCATGTGCGTCAGGGGCTACCGCGGCGACTACAAGGTGTTTTCGAATATGTTCGCGCATCTTGAGGCTAACGGCGTAGGCTCGTACTACAACGGCGACGCGTCGGTAGTGTTATATCCGACGGTATATTTCGTCTATCTTATATTCGGCGGCTTGTCAAACGTAATGGGATTGTCCGACTTCGCGCTCGGCATGCAATTCATGATCAAGCTTCCGCTGATTATCGCGGACGTTCTCGCAGCGTTCGCCGTATACAAAATCGCAAGCAAGTATTTTAACCGCAAAGTCGCATATGCGTTGTGCGCCTTTGTTTCCGTCAGTCCCGTTTTCTTTATCGGCTCGAGCATATGGACAACGCCCATTGTATTTACCGTTATGCTCGCGTGCTTTGCCTGCTATTTCATGGCCAGGCGCAACTACGGCGCGACTATTGCCTTTGCCTTTGCCTCGGCATACTCGAGCAAAGAGGGAATATATATCTTCGTCGCCGTCGCAGTGTTCTCGATATATCATTTCGTGCGCGCGATACAAAAGATAAGAATCGACAAGCCTGACGGCAAGGACATCCGCACGGCCGACTACAACGCCGTTTACGCAGTTCCCGCTTCGTTCGTGCTGTCATTCGTCGGCGCGTATTTGATCAGCCTGTTTATGACGGCGAAGTTCAGCCTCAATCCTTTCGTGTATATCTACGAATTTACCATCGAGCCGTTGCTGAGCTGGCAGTATTTTACGTACAACGGTCTATCGGTGTATTCTGTGTTCAACCGCAACGGCGCATCGCCCGTGCCGCGCTTCCCGACGGGGGTGTTCTTCGGAATATTCTTCGCTATCATTATCGCCGTAGTATGCGTCGTGTATTTTACAAAACGCAACCGCGCTACCATGGTCATGCTTGCGGCATACTCGGTGTTTACTATGCAAACATACTATCCCGACTCGACTGCGATAAGCATGCAAAGTGCGCTTTTGCTCCTCGTCGCGGCGTATGCGCTCGTCAAGGACAAGCGGCTGTTGTCCGTCCTGTTCGTCACCGGCCTTGCTCTTGTGATAAATTCGCTGTCTGTGCTCGGCAATGCGGGGTATCTAAACAACCTTGCCGACTACAGTTTTGCGGGCGATAGCTATACCGGCTCGACTCTTATGAGCGGCGGCATGAGCGCAGTGACAATCGTTTGCTCGGTGCTGACAGTGCTTGCGCATCTATACTTTACCGTTGTGGCAATAAGCGTGGGCATGACGGGGCAGAAAAAACAACTTTTGCCCGCCGACGGAATATCGGCAAGCGTCAAAGCGTTTTTCCATAGGAGTAATGCGGACTGATGTTGTCACGAATCAAGAGCTACGCGCTTAACGGACTTGACGGTTACGGTGTGATTGCCGAAGTCGATATACAGCAAGGGTCGCCCAATATCGACATAGTCGGCTTGCCGGACGCCGCCGTCAAAGAGGCCAAAGAGCGCGTGCGCTCGGCCGTCAAAAACAGCGGCTACTTCTTTTCGCCGCACAAAATAACGATCAATCTCGCGCCCGCCCATACCAAGAAGGCGGGCCCCGCTTTTGACCTTGCCATTGCGCTCGGTGCGCTCGTTGCGACAGAGCAGGCCGGAGCTGCGCACGGTATTCCGCTTCGGTATGCCGACGAGTATGTTTTCTTGGGCGAGCTGTCATTGTCAGGCGAAGTGCGCAACGTTAACGGCATCATGCCTATATTGATTTCGGCGCGCGAGAACGGATGTAAGAAGATAGTAATTCCATTCGGCAACGCGAATGAAGCTAAGTACATACGCGGTATAGACGTATATTGCGTGAAAACACTGCGCGACGCCGTAGATATCATCAATGGCACAAGCTGTATCGAGCCAATCGAGAAAAGCGATATCATTCTCGACCCCAAATCCCATGCGGTCGAGGACTTAAAATACGTAAAAGGGCAGTATTCCGCCAAGCGCGCGCTCGAAATAGCCGCGGCCGGCGGGCATAATATCATCATGGTAGGGCCTCCGGGCGGCGGCAAAACAATGCTTGCAAAGTGTATACCCGGCATACTTCCCGACATGACCGAGCAAGAAGCGCTCGAAACTACCAAGATTCACTCTGTCGCCGGTATACTCGACAGTGATGTGGGAATTGTCGCGAGCAGACCGTTTCGCAGTCCGCACCACACGGCAAGCAAAATCGCTCTTACGGGCGGCGGTGCCAATTCGCATCCCGGCGAAGTCAGTTATGCGCACAACGGCGTACTATTCCTCGACGAATTGCCCGAATATCCGCGCGGTGTGCTCGAAATATTGCGTCAACCGCTCGAGGACAACGTCATTACGGTTTCGCGCGCGGCGGGATCGGTGGAATATCCGGCAAGCTTTATGCTCGTCGCGAGCATGAATCCTTGTCCCTGCGGCTATCACGGATCGGCATTGCGCCCTTGCACGTGCACGCCGTCGCAGATACAGAAATACATGTCGCGCATATCGGGGCCGCTCCTCGATAGGATAGACCTTCATATCAAGGTGGACGAGGTGCATTACAACGAATTATCGTCGGGCGATTTGGCGGAAAGTTCGGCGGCGGTGAAAGAGCGCGTAAACGCGGCGCGAAAAATACAGACGGCGCGATACAAAGGCACCGGGATATTCTGTAACGCGCGCATGACGAGCGCGATGATCAAGCGCTATTGCGTGCTCGACGGCAAATCCGCTTCGGCGCTGGCCGACGCGTACGAAAAGCTCGGACTGTCGGCACGCGCCTACACCCGTATACTCAAGGTTGCGCGTACGATTGCCGATCTTGCCGGTTCGGAAAATATCGAGAGCGCGCACATAAAAGAAGCGGTCATGTACCGTTCGATTGACAAGGCGGTGCAATAGTGATATTGTCAGACCTGTATCTGTGGCTGTCGTACTCGCATTTGCAGACCTCCACTATAAATCGTTTGCTCGACCAAATGACGGTAGAACAGCTGTGGGACGCGGTCGATTCCGACAGCTCTAAAAAGTTTTCGCTGAGCGACAAGACTTTGAGCGTGTTGCGCCGCACAAAGAGCGAGGAGTTTATAGAGCGCGCCAAGCAGTATTTATCTGTCAACCATATCGAGTACGTTACGCGCGCAGACCCTATTTTTCCCGAGAAGCTTTTGCAACGCAACGTCAATCCGCCGGTAGTGCTGTACTACCGCGGCAACCTCGACATAGCGAGGAAGAAGTGCCTTGCCGTTGTAGGTACGCGCCACGCCACGCAGTACGGCAAGTATGCCGTCAACAAGATCGTGCCCGAATTGACGGGCAAGTTTACTATAGTCAGCGGGCTTGCGACGGGCATTGACGGCTACGCGCACACTGCCGCGCTCGACGCGGGCGGCGACACGATAGCGGTGTTGGGTAGCGGACTGTTTACGGTTACACCGGCCTCGCATGCCCGGCTATTCGATACGATATGCAAGCGCGGACTAGTGCTTAGCGAATACACGCCCGATACGCATGCGTCCGTTTACACTTTTCCGCAGCGCAACCGCATTATCAGCGGACTTTGCGACGGTACGCTCGTCGTCGAAGCTTCACAAAAGAGCGGCTCGCTCATCACGGCCGACTTCGCGCTCGAGCAAGACCGCGACGTGTTCGCAGTGCCGGGCGATATCGACAAACCGCGCTCGTTCGGCACAAACTCTCTGATTGCCCAAGGCGCGACGGCAGTAACGTCGGCTAAAGATATACTTGATTTTTACGGTATGAAGTCCGACTCGTCGGGCAAAAAGATGATAGAGCTCGATTTCGGTCAACAGCACGTATTGGATATTTTGTCCGACAGCGAGAAGACGTTCGACGCGCTCGTCGAATCAAGCGGAATGAGCATAAGCGCGCTTAACGCGGCATTGTCGTCTCTAATCGGGTACGGAATGGTCCACGAAACTGCAAACAACGTGTACTGCGCAGACAAAGACAAGGACTAATGACAGCGAAATTTGTTTTGTATCAAGGAGAATTAGCATGAATCTCGTAATTATAGAAGGCGTAGGCAAGCTCGAAACGGTGCAAAAGTATCTCGGCAAGGGGTATAAGGTTTTCGCTACGGGCGGGCATGTGCGCGACCTGCCGCAAAAGCGGCTCGCCGTCGACGTAAACAAGGACTTCGAGCCCACTTATGTCGTACTCGACGACAAGAAAAAGACAGTCGACAGCCTCAAAGCCGCCGCGCGTTCCGCTGACAATATCCTGCTCGCAACCGACCCCGACCGCGAGGGCGAAGCGATTTCGTGGCATGTAGCGACCCTTCTCGACATTCCCGAGGACGCACCGGTCAGAATAGAGTTTAACGAGATCAGCAAAACGGCCGTTCAAAACGCGCTGTCTCATCCGCGCGTAATCGACAAAAACCTCGTCGACGCACAGCAAGCGCGGCGAGTGCTCGACAGGCTTGTCGGGTACAAGGTTTCGCCCATTCTTTGCACGAAGATACAGAGCAAGCTTAGCGCGGGACGCGTTCAGTCTGTAACGCTGCGACTTGTCGTCGAGCGCGAGAAGGAGATCAGAGCGTTCGTTCCCGAGGAATATTGGACGTTCTTTGCGGAGCTCAATACGGCCGGAAAAGAGGGCGTAAGGGCCGCGCTCGTAAGCCACAAAGACGAGAAGCTGAAACCCACGAGCGAGTCACAGGTCGACAAAATCAAATCCGACCTTAAAGGCGCGGTATACACCGTCACGGGCGTAAAGAAGAGCATCACGCACGCGCACCCGTATGCGCCGTTTATCACGTCGACCATGCAACAAGACGCGATGAACAAGCTCGGCATGAGTCTAAAGCAGACGTCGTCGGCGGCACAAACGCTGTACGAAGGGGTAGATATCCCCGGCGAGGGCAAGGTTGCGCTTATCACATATATCCGTACGGACTCGACGCGCGTGTCGAAAGAAGCCATTGCCATGGCGCGCGATTATATAGCCGATAACTTCGGCGATAAATATCTTCCCGATAAACCGAATTATTACGCTTCCAAAAAGAGCGCGCAAGACGCGCACGAGGCGATACGTCCGATTTCGCTCGACAGAACGCCGGCAAGCGTTAAGGCGCACCTTAACAAGTATCAATATCAGTTGTACGATCTGATTTATAAGCGCTTTCTCGCAAGCCAAATGGCGGACGCTGACTACAATTCCGTTTCCGTCGACATCACGGCTAACGATTACGGATTTCACATCACGGGCAGAACGCCTATCTTCGACGGTTTTACCAAGGTGTATGCGGTAGACCGTATCGACAAAGAGTCGGGCAAGGACGAAATGGTCAAACTGCCCGAAATGCAAGTTGGCGACAGGCTTGATTTTGTGAGGTTTGACTGCGAGCAGAAGTTTACAAAGCCGCCCGCACGCTACACCGAAGCGAGCCTTGTCAAGGCGATGGAGGAGCGCGGCATAGGCAGACCCGCGACTTACAGCCCGACGGTCAATCTGCTGTTTACGCGCAAGTACGTCGTTCGCGACGGCCGCGCCATTGCGCCGACAGAGCTGGGCGAAAAGGTGACGGAAATGCTGATTATGTATTTCCCGAGCTTTATGAGCGTAGATTTCACGGCGAAAATGGAGGACGAGCTCGACGGGATAGAGGACGGAGGCGTGCGCTGGCAGAACGTTATAAAAGGCTTTTACGGCCCGTTCGAGGACAGTATCAAGGCGGCACGCGCGGACGACTTCACGCTTAAGACGCCCGACGAGGAGACAGACTACGTTTGCGAGAAATGCGGCGCGAAAATGGTGATTAAGAACGGCAGGTTCGGCAAGTTCCTCGCGTGCTCTGATTATCCTAAGTGCAAGAATACCAAAAACTTAGACGAGGACGGAAATATCGCAGAGCCCGAGCCCGTAGAGGTTTCGGATACCGTGTGCGAGAAGTGCGGCGCGAAAATGGTGGTTAAGACCGGCAAATACGGCAAGTTTCTCGCATGCCCCAACTATCCAAAGTGCAAAAATATCGTCAGCCTCGACAAAAAGCCGGAAGAGGTCGACGACAGGCCGCTTCCGCCGTGCCCCAAGTGCGGCAAGCTACTCAAAAAGATTACTACGCGCCGTTCGACTTTCTACGGTTGCACGGGCTATCCCGACTGCAACTTCACTTTGTCGGCGCGTCCTAACGGCGAGAAATGCCCGCAGTGCGGCTCGCTTCTCGTCGAGAAGTCGGGCAAGAACGGCGATTATATCAAGTGCTCGAACAAGACGTGCAATTACAAGCGTAACGGCGAAAAACAATGACGGTAGACGTAATAGGCGGCGGACTCAGCGGCTGTGAAGCCGCGCTGTATCTGTCCGCGCACGGCATAAACGTGCGGTTGATAGAAGCAAAACCTATCTGGCGTTCGGCGGCGCACAAGAGCGACCGCTTTGCCGAGATAGTTTGTTCCAATTCGCTCAAGAGCACGGTGGAAACGACTGCAAGCGGCGTACTCAAACAAGAGCTTGCCGAGCTAGATTGTCGACTGCTCAAAATAGCGTACGACTGCGCCGTGCCGGCGGGCAGTGCGCTCGCCGTTGACCGCGACGAGTTTTCTTCGCGAGTCACCCAATTGATAAACAGCCGAAGTAATATCGAAATAGTCCATGCGATAGCGGATAGATTGGACGAGTCCCGCCCGACGATTGTTTGCGCGGGACCTGTTTGTCATGACGCGCTCACAAAAGAAATAGAGCGGCTGACGGGCAGTACGTTAGCATTCTTCGACGCCGCCGCGCCTATAATCACCGCGGATTGCGTCGATATGGAGCACGCCTTTTTCGGCGCGCGGTACGGCAAGGGCGGCGATGATTACCTCAATTGCCCGATGAACAAAGAGCAGTACCTCGAATTCTACAATGCGCTTATATCGGCGGAGCGCGCAGTCGACGAGATTTCGTGTGGTGTGTTCGAAGGGTGCATGCCTGTAGAAGTCATGGCTTCGCGCGGCGAGGATGCGCTTAGATACGGACCGCTACGGCCTGTGGGATTTCGCGACGCGGGCAAACCGTATGCCGTGCTTCAATTGCGGCGAGAGAACGCCGCGTCGACGTTATATAATCTCGTCGGGTTTCAAACAAACCTCAAGTTCGGCGAGCAGAGAAGGGTTTTCTCGCTCATTCCCGCGCTACACGACATAGAAATTGTGCGGTACGGCGTAATGCACAGAAACACGTTTATCAACGCGCCGCAAGCTATCGACGAAGATCTAAGCCTCAAAAAAGCTAAGAATATATTTATTGCCGGGCAGTTATGCGGGGTTGAGGGGTATGTCGAGAGCATTGCAACGGGGCTGATCGCCGCAATCAACGTCGAAAGAATGATAACGGGAAAAGACACTGTTGTACCGCCGGAAGAAACGATTATCGGCGCACTGCTAAGATACATATCGGCGCCGCATTCGAATTTCCAGCCTATGAACGCTAATTTCGGAATCTTACCGCCCGTTACGGCGAAAAAGGCGGACAGAAAGCGTTTTTACGGCGAGCGAAGCAAATGCGCGATGGATAATTGGCTCAAAATGTTGTTATAATTATTTGTCAACTTTATTTCATTGTGTTATAATATACGCAGTAACGATTGCGCGATGCAATCGTGGCGCTGATAGCGCCCGCGCAGTACGCGCGACAGCCTGTATTGAATCACGGCGCGAAAATGCCCTTACGAGTAAGCATTTTTTGCTTGTGGTTAATATTGAAAATCACACAATAATTGTGTTATGAGAGGTATTGTTTTATGAAACTCGAAGGCACGACCATTATCGGCGTAAGAAAGAACGGTCAGACCGTAATAGCGGGCGACGGGCAGGTCACGCAAAACCAGCAGGTCGTCATGAAGAGCAATGCCAAGAAGGTGCGGCGCATATACAACGACAGCGTCATTTTGGGCTTTGCGGGCTCGGTCGCCGATGCGTTCACGCTAAGCGAGCGGTTTGAAGAAATGCTCAACAAGTATTCGGGCAATCTCATGCGCGCGGCCGTTGAGCTTGCAATGCTTTGGCGCGGCGACAGAACGCTCCGTCAGCTCGAGGCGCTCATGATAGTAGCCGACAAGAACGAAATGTATATCGTGTCGGGCAGCGGCGACGTTATCGAGCCCGAGTACGGCGTTTGCGCGATAGGTTCCGGCGGAAACTATGCGCTCGCGGCAGGAAGAGCACTGCTCGAAAATACCGACATGACGGCGGAGCAGATAGCGCGCGAGGCGATGAGATTGGCGTCGGATATCTGTATATTCACCAACTCCAACATCGTAGTAGAGGTGGCGTAATGAACTTGACACCCAAACAGATAGTAGCCGAGCTCGACAGATACATCATAGGGCAAAACAAGGCAAAGCGCGCCGTCGCAATCGCTCTCAGGAACAGATACCGCAGAAGCAAGCTGTCGGAGGCCGTGCGCGAGGAAATCACGCCCAAGAATATTATCATGAAAGGCCCGACGGGCGTCGGTAAGACCGAGATTGCGCGCCGTCTTGCCAAAATAGTGCGCGCTCCCTTTATCAAGGTGGAGGCTACCAAGTACACAGAGGTCGGCTACGTCGGGCGCGACGTGGAGTCGATGATACGCGACCTTGCGGAAACCGCCGTTCATCTCGTCAAAGAAGAGCAAATGGCGGTCGTCGAGCACAAAGCCCGCGAGTTTGCAGAGAACAAGATAATCGACGCATTAGTCAAAGCACGCAAGAAGAACACGCCCGACCTGTCCGAAAATCTTATCAGAAATCAAGTGGTTGAAGAGCTCCATGCGGGCAAGCTCAATAAAATCACCGTAGAGGTCGAGGTGGCGGAGCGGCCGCCGCAGCTCGAGGCCATGCACGGCATGAGCATAGACATCAATCTCAACGACATGCTCGGCGGCATCATTCCCCAGCGCAAGAAGAAGCGCAAGGTCACCATAGAAGAAGCGCTCGCCATATACATGGAAGAAGAGAGCGAGAGACTGCTCGACATGGACGCCATCAAGTCGGAAGGTGTTCGGCGCGCGCAGGAAGAGGGCATAATCTTTATCGACGAGATAGACAAGATAGCTCACCGTCAGGGCTCCGGCGGCGGAATGGACGTTTCGCGAGAGGGCGTTCAGCGCGACATCCTGCCCATAGTCGAAGGCTGTACAGTCATGACCAAGTACGGCGCAATCAAGACCGACTATATACTCTTTATCGCGGCGGGAGCGTTCCAGATTTCCAATGTTACAGACCTTATTCCCGAGCTTCAAGGCCGTTTCCCCATACGCGTCGACCTCGAGTCGCTCACGTTCGACGATTTTGTACGGATATTCACCGAGCCCGAAAATGCAGTCACTCGTCAGTACGCCGCTATGCTGTCGGTGGAAAATATCAATCTGACTTTCACGCCCGAGGCTATCGAGGAGATGAGCCGCGTCGCCGTCATGGAGAACGAGACGGGCGAGGATATAGGTGCGCGCAGGCTTTACACCATCATGGAAAGTCTGCTCGAGGATATCAACTTCAACGCCGACGGCAACAACCCGATGGTCATCGACGTAGTGGTGGACAAGGCGTACGTCGCCGAGCATCTCGCAAAAGAGATTTCGGCGCACGACCTCAAGAAATATATATTGTAAGTTTATGATAAACATACCCAAAGGCACAAAGGATATGCTGCCGTCCGACAGCTACAAGTGGGACGAGGTAGAGCGTGCGGCAAGAAAGGTCGCCGGACTGTACAACGCGAAGAAGATTCGCACTCCGGTGTTTGAGAGCGCCGATCTTTTCTTGCGTTCTATCGGCGACAGCACTGATATAGTCAACAAGGAAATGTACGTATTTACCGACAAGGGCGGCCGCACTATGGCGCTCCGTCCGGAAGGTACTGCGGGCGTCGTGCGGTCGTTTATCGAGAACAACCTCGGCGAAACTCTTCCCGTCAAGACGTACTATATCGAATCAATCTACCGTTACGAACAGCCGCAGGCGGGCAGATACAGGGAACATCATCAGTTCGGCACCGAGTTTTTCGGCAGTGAGAGGCCCGAATTCGACGTGGAAGTGCTGTGCATGGCGCATGACTTCTTGCACGAGGTCGGCTTTACCGAAATATGCGCCGAGATAAACTCGATAGGCTGTCCGACGTGCCGCGCCGAGTACAACAAGGCGCTTCGCGAGTTCCTCTCGAGTGTAAACGACAAAATTTGCTCGGATTGCAAGCGCCGCGCGGTTACAAACCCGCTCCGTGCGCTCGATTGCAAGGTCCCGTCGTGCAAGGAAATTTACAAGAATGCGCCCAAGATAAACGAATATCTGTGCGACGATTGTAAATCTCATCACGCCGCCGTGCTAAGCGGGCTCAATGCGGCGGGTATAGCTTATAAAGAAAACCCCGAGTTAGTCCGTGGGCTCGATTATTATACGCGCACAGTGTTTGAGTTTGTCGGCGATCATCTTACGGTGCTCGGCGGCGGGCGGTACGACGGCTTGGTCGAGCAATTGGGCGGCAAGAAAGTTCCGTGCGTAGGCTTCGGTTGCGGAATAGAACGGCTCATCGACGCGGCGGAAACGAGCGGGATAGTATTCAAAAAGCCTGTGCCCGATGTGTATGTCGCGGCGCAGTGCGACACGGCGAGAGCGGAATGCGGGAATATCGTGCGCATACTTCGCTCGGGCGGAATAAGCGCCGAATGCGATTTGATGGGCAAGAGCTTGAAAGCGCAGTTCAAGTACGCGGACCGCGCCGGGTACAAGTATGTCGTCACAATAGGCGAGAGCGAACTGATCGGCGGCGTTTACAATGTCAAGCGCATGGCAGACGGCGCGATATACCAAATTCATAAAGACAGTGTTTTACGCGATACGGAGGATGTTTTATGTCAAAAATAGGCGAAAGAACACATTATTGTACCGAACTTACAGTTGACGATATCGGCAAAGAGGTTATCGTCAAGGGCTGGGCGGCAAAACGCCGCGACTTGGGCGGGCTTATATTTGTAGACCTGCGAGACCGCACGGGTTTATTGCAGATAGTTTTCGACGCGTCGGCGACCGCCGATTTCGCGCTCGCAGAGAAGGTGCGCAGCGAATACGTGCTCGCAATCAAGGGTAAGCTTCGCCACCGCAGCGAGGACAGAATCAATCCCAAACTCAAGACGGGTATGATAGAGGTGCTTTGCACGTCGGCGGAGATTCTTGCCGACGCGGACACCCCGCCGTTTGCAATCGAGGACGCCGATTCGGTCAACGAGATGATTCGGCTCAAATACCGTTATATCGACCTTAGGACGGACGGCATGGTCGAGCGCATGAGACTTAAGAGCGATATCATGCACGTCACGCGCAACTACTTCCATAAGAACGGATTTTGGGAGGTGGAGACGCCGTACCTCGGCAAATCAACGCCTGAGGGCGCGCGCGACTACCTTGTTCCGTCCCGCGTCAAGAATGGATCGTTCTACGCACTTCCGCAGTCGCCGCAGTTGTACAAGCAATTGCTTATGATAGGCGGCGTTGACAGGTACTATCAGATAGCGCGGTGCTTCCGCGACGAGGACCTCAGAGCTAACCGTCAGCCCGAGTTTACGCAGATAGACATGGAAATGTCGTTCGTAAACCAGGAGCAGGTTATGGACATGACGTACGGGCTTATCCGCGAGGTATTCAAAAAGTGCGGTGGCGTCAAGTTGCCCAAGAATATCCGCAAAATGCCGTATGACGAGGCGATGGCGCGGTTCGGATCGGACAAGCCCGACACGCGGTTCGGCCTCGAGCTTATCGACATATCGGACATTGCCAAAGGCTGCGGTTTTCAGGTATTCGAGCGCGCAGTGGCTAATAAAGGCGGAAGCGTGCGCATGATAAACGCGAAAGGCTTTGTCAAAGAGGATGACCTCATACTTTCGCGCCGCGACATCGACGCATTGGGCGAATTTGTCAAGACGTACAAGGCGAAGGGCTTGGCGTGGATTTCGGTGCGTAAGAACGGCGAGTTGCTGTCGTCTATCACCAAGTTTATGTCCAAAGAGACGGTGGACGCGATACTTTCACGCGCCAACGCAGAGGCGGGCGACCTGTTGTTGTTTGTCGCCGACAGGAACGATATAGTATTCAAGACTCTCGGCGCGCTTCGTCTCCACCTTGCCGAAATAGGCAACCTCATCGACAAGAGCAAGTTCGACGTATTGTGGGTTGTCGATTTCCCCATGTTCGAGTGGTCGGACGAAGAGAATCGATTTGTCGCCCAGCATCATCCATTTACAATGCCACACGAGAGCGATATCGAGTTCTTGGAAAGCGATCCGGGCAGAGTCCGTGCCGCGGCGTACGATCTTGTCATCAACGGTGAGGAATCGGGCGGCGGCAGTATAAGAATACACGACAGAGCTTTGCAAAAGCGCATATTCAATATTTTGGGCTTTACCGACGAGCAGATAGAGGAGCGTTTCGGCTTCTTCGTCAATGCGTTCAAGTACGGCGCACCGCCGCACGGTGGGCTTGCGTTCGGGCTGGATAGGCTCGTGATGATGCTTGCGCACACTGACAATATCAAGGACGTAATCGCGTTCCCCAAGATTCAAAACGCGTCCG
This sequence comes from Clostridiales bacterium, assembly GCA_022508425.1. Classification (GTDB taxonomy): domain Bacteria; phylum Bacillota; class Clostridia; order Christensenellales; family Pumilibacteraceae; genus Anaerocaecibacter. Next base: position 13,883 of record JAFLVF010000002.1, read on the forward strand.
ACGTAATGACGCAAGCGCCTACGCCCGTCGACAAGAAGCAGACCGAAGAATTAGGGCTCAAAGTCGTAGAAAAGATTTGAGCGCATGATTGAAGAGTGCGTCGTAAAGCGTGTGCATCGCGGCTACGCTTATATAGAGCTAAACCGCACCGAAGCGTGCGACAATTGCAAGTTGTGCGCTTTTAACAACCGAAAATCGCTCGTCGTTCCGGCAAAATGCAATGTAGCCGACGTGACGGTAGGCTCGCGTGTGATTGCCGAGATGCCGACGGAATCGGTCGGCGCGGCGCCGCTGCTCATATACGCCATACCGATAATATTACTGTTTGTCGGGGCGCTGATAGGACTGCTCGGCAGCGTAATACTGCAGATATCTCTTGCGGCGGCGGGATTGGTCTTAGGGCTTGCGGCGGCATTCGTAATAGATAGAATTTACCGAAAAAAAGCGGGAGTTATCCCGACGATAACGGCAATACTCACTAACCACGACAAGGAGAATGATATGGATCTCGATAGCTTGAAAGAAATAGAAAATGTCGATCCCGAGCTTGCCAAGAGCATGAGAGGCGAGCTCAACCGCCAGCGTTCGAAGATAGAGCTTATCGCGAGCGAGAACTTCGTTTCGAAGGCGGTGCTCCAAGCGGCGGGCTCGCATCTGACCAACAAGTATGCCGAAGGGTATCCTTCCAAGCGGTATTACGGCGGTTGCGAGTACGTAGACGAGGTGGAATCGCTCGCTATCGAGCGAGCAAAAGCGCTGTTCGGCGCAGATCACGCCAACGTTCAGCCGCACTGCGGCGCCAATGCCAACCACGCCGCGTTCTATGCCGTGCTCGAGCCGGGAGATACTTTCATGGGTATGAACTTAGCGCACGGCGGGCATTTGACGCACGGGTCCAAGGTCAATTATTCGGGAAGATTCTACAATGTCGTGCCTTACGGCGTCGACGAGAATACGGAGACTATCGATTATAACGAAGTCGAAAGGATTGCGAAAGAGGTTAAACCCAAGCTCATTCTTGCAGGTGCTTCGGCGTATCCGCGCAAGATAGACTTTAAGGCGTTCCGCGATATTGCCGACAAGGTGGGTGCGGTGCTCATGGTAGACATGGCGCACATCGCCGGCTTGGTCGCGGCCGGATTGCACGAAAATCCGGTGCCGTACGCCGACATCGTCACTACGACAACGCACAAGACCCTTCGCGGTCCGCGCGGAGGCATGATACTTTGCAAAGAGCAGTACGCCAAGGCGATAGACAAAGCGATTTTTCCGGGCACGCAGGGCGGCCCGCTCGAGCATATCATCGCTGCAAAAGCGGTCGCATTGAAAGAAGCTGCGTCAGCCGAGTTCAAGCAGTACGCAAAACAAATCGTACTCAATGCCAAAGCAATTGAACAACAGTTGACCTCGCGCGGAATAAAACTCGTTTCAGGCGGCACCGACAATCATTTACTGCTCATCAAGCTCGACGGCGTTACGGGGAAAGAGCTTGAAACACTTCTCGACGAGTGCAATATCACCGTCAACAAGAACGCTATTCCGTTTGATCCGCTTCCGCCGTCAAAGACGTCCGGCATACGCATAGGCACGCCTGCCGTCACAACGCGCGGCATGAAAGAAGGCGAGATGAAGATTATTGCCGACTGCATCGCCGACGCGATATCTAAGGGCGAAAGCGCCAAGCCGGAAATCTTGTCGCGCGTTAAAAAACTTACAGATACATTCAAGCTGTACTGATAGATATAATTTAATCACCTAATAGATTATAGGTAATTACTTGACATATATTTATAGCTATGGCATAATACGGGAAAAACTTTTCGAGGAGAAAATATGCGGTTATCTACGCGTGCGACATACGGAATGCGGCTGTGCTTTATGCTCACTTTGGCCAAAGAGCCGCTAAGCGCGTCGCAGTTGGTTAAGCAGACGGACGTCGGCATAAAATATCTCGAACAGCTTCTCGCCATGCTCAAAAAGGGCGGAATAGTGCGCGCTTATAGGGGTAAGACCGGTGGGTATGTGTTGGCGCGCGAAGCGAAAGATATTACGCTCAAGGATATGCTCGAAGCTCTCGACGACGGGTTTGACGCGCCGCAATGCGTGTTCGGCATGTGTGACGACGCGTATTGTCCCAACCGCAACGTGCTTAGCAAGCTAAACGACGAAATAAACCGCGCACTGTCGAGCGTGACGCTGTTCGACATGGTCAACGATCATAGGCGTAACAACTGTAATATTGCGGACGACAAGTCCGATTCGGATAATAATGACGATTGACGGTATTTATCTCGATTATGCGGCAACGACTCCCGTCGACGGCCAAGCGTTTGACGAGGCTTTACCGTACTATAAAGAGGTGTTTTACAACCCCTCGTCGGCGCATGCATTCGGTAACGCCGCGTCCGTTGCGCTCGAGCACGCGAGGATAAGGGTTGCCAAGGCTGTCAATGCCGAGCCCGACGAAATATACTTCAATTCGGGCGGCACCGAGGGTGTAAATCAAGCACTTCTTGGTTCCCAAGCGTTTGTCGGCGGCAAAAACAGATTGATAGTTTCCGCAATAGAACACGACAGCGTGCGAGCCTGCGCAGACGTTTTGCGCTCGCGAGGTGTAACGGTAGATACGGTAATGCCCAATCGCGGCGGCATAATCACGCCGGAAGCGTTAAAAGACTGTATAACAGACAAGGCGGCAATGGTAGCCGTGATGACGGTAAACAATCAGACGGGCGCCGTTCAGCCTATAAAAGAGCTTGCCGATATTGCACACGAACACGGCGCGCTGTTCTTTACCGATGCGGTGCAGGCGGTCAATACGGTCGGCATAGACGTAAAACAAACAGACGCCGATATCGTGTGCGCTTCGGGACATAAATTTTACGCGCCAAAAGGCGTGGGATTCTTTTACGCTAAGCGTGGCGTGAAATTTAATGCTATGATAGTAGGCGGAGGGCAGGAGCGAGGTTTGCGCGCCGGCACGCAAAACGTACCTGCCATTGTAGCTCTTGCCGCCGCAATCGAGAAGGCGAATAATATTCGCGCCGAGTACAATGCCAATGTTCATGCGGTAAGACATGCGTTTCTGTCAAATCTCAAGCTTGGCAAGCCCGTCGATGTCGAAAACGGCACGGACGATATAGTGTCCGTTGTCTTCGACGGCGTCAACGGTGGGCGGCTTGCCGTAGCGCTGTCCATGCGCGGTGTGTGCTGTTCGGTAGGTTCTGCATGTTCGGCGGGCTCCGCTACGCCTCCGCCTACGTTAATTGCAATGGGGGTGAATAACGCCGACTGCGCAATCAGGTTTTCTTTCGGCAGAGATACGGACATAGAAAAAGCAATCCGTGCCGCACAGATTGTAAACGACACGGTGGAATCGCTTTTGTAATTATGTTTTTGGTGAAGATAGGCTTGCGGACTTAATCGTCCGAGCCGTCTGTCTGCTGAAGCTCCTTCGCGCATTTCAACACTTTCTCGGGCAATTGCTTGTCCTCCATCTTCTTGAAAGCAAGTGCGCCGGCGATTGCGCCGATTGTCATACCGAATAAAAGTCGTTTCATAATTTCCTCCGTATATTTATCTTGTCTGACAGTACATTTAATTATGCGGACGCGGCTGCTTAAAGTAAAAATCTTAAAAATTTTTGTTAAAACACTGTTAATTTTTCAATAAGTATGTTACAATATGGCGGTGTGCAAGGATTGTAAAGATGCAAATTCGGGAGCAATTCCGCCGACCGGCAAGCTGATAGGCGTTGACTTCGGGCTAAAGCGAGTGGGACTTGCGGAATGCGACACGAATAGAATACTAGCAACGCCTATGCCTGCGTATCACACGAAATCGATGCGCGACACGATTGACTACATCGCCGATGTCGCCAAGGACAAGCAGGCTGTGGGTATTGTTGTCGGGCTTCCGCTCAACCTAGACGGCAGCGAATCGGTGCAGTCCGGACGGGCGAGGGCGTTGAGCCGCAATCTCGAAAAAGTGACCGGACTTCCGACCGAGCTTGTCGACGAGCGCCTGACCACGGTAGAAGCGGACGAATTGCTCTCCCAAGCCGGCGTAAAGAAGTCGGATAGAGCCAAATATATAGACAGCATGTCGGCACAGGTCATTTTACAGGGTTATATAGAAAATAAAAATATATCACGGAGTTTCATCATGGCAGAAAAGAACGAAAAAGATGTCGAATTGATCGACGAGGACGAAGTAATCACGCTTTTCGACGACGAGGGTAAGCCCGTCAATTTCTACGAAGTTGCGTGTATCGAGTACAAAAACGAGTTCTACGCGCTCATGCAGCCCGTCGAGCCGCTCGAGGGCATGGAAGAGGACGAGGCGCTTATTTTCAAGGTCAAAGAAGAGGACGAAGAGAATGACGTATTCGAGCCCGTTACCGACGAGAGCATACTCGAAGCGGTGTTTAACGAGTATCTCAACGCCGTCGCCGAGGCCGAAGCCGGCGAGTGCAAAGAATGCAAGCATTTCGTCGACAACGAGTGCGACTGCGAGAAGGACGATTGCTGTGAGTGCGACGAGCATTGCGCATGCAGCGAGCATCATCACTGCGATTGCTGCGACTGATAATCGGGGCAGATAAAAGCGAGAAATTTATCAAAAAGTATGTAAAGTGCGCAAAAACAAGGCAAAAAAGGTTGCGTAAATAATCATACTGTGTTATAATTATTTCAACTACTCACTCGAGCGTTTTTTCTGTGCGCCGTTAAATATTTTCTGGCGGCGTATGCTCGGGGTGGTAAACGGAGAAATCATGGCAAACATCATTACAATGAAACAGCTTCTCGAAGCGGGCGTTCACTTTGGTCATCCCACGCGCAAGTGGAATCCCAAAATGAAAAAGTACATCTACGTAGCGCGTAACGACATCTACATCATCAACCTCGAAAAGACGGTCGAGATGATAGACAAGGCTTACACGTTCGTCAAGGATATTGCCGCCGAGGGAAAATCCATTCTCTTCGTCGGCACGAAGAAGCAGGCGCAAGAGGCGATAGCGCAGGAAGCGCAGAAGTGCGGCATGTACTATGTAAAGTCGCGCTGGCTGGGCGGCACGCTAACCAATTTCCAGACCATTCGGTCGCGCGTGGAGCGGCTCAACAAGCTCAATCTCATGGAGAAGATGAACGAGTTTGCGCTTCTTCCCAAGAAGGAAGTTTTGCAGCTCAAGGCCGAGCGTGACAAGCTCGAGGAGAATTTGGGCGGCATCAAGGATATGCGTTCGCTTCCCGGTGCACTGTTCGTAGTCGATCCCAAGAAGGAGCACAACGCCGTTCTCGAAGCGCGCAAGCTCCACATTCCCATCGTCGCAATAGTCGACACCAACTGCGATCCCGACGAAATCGATTATGTCATACCCGGAAATGACGACGCTATCCGCGCAATCAAGCTTATAGCCGGCGCTATGGCGGACGCCGTTATCGAGGCGCGCGAGGGCGAAGAAGGACTTGCGGCACGCCGCGCAGTCGAAGCGCAAATGCGCTCCGAAGCGGAAGAGGCGGCAAAAGCTTCGGTCGAAGTGGTCGAAGAGCCCGCTACGCAGGAGCAACTCGAGACTCTTGTCGAGACGACGGAAGCGGCCCAAAACTAATAAATATTTTTTCGCTACAAATTTTAAATAATAATTTATAAGAGGTAATTTATGGAAATTACGGCAAAAGACGTTGCAAAATTGCGTGATATAACCGGCGTCGGCATGATGGCGTGCAAAAAAGCGCTTGTAGCTACCGACGGCGATATCGATAAAGCATGTGAATATCTTCGCGAACAGGGCATGGCAGTCGCCGCCAAGAAGGCGTCTCGCATTGCCGCCGAGGGTGCGGCGTGGGCGCACATTTCTCCCGACAAGCACACCGGCGCGCTCGTGGAAATCAACTGCGAGTCCGACTTCGTCGCCAAGAGCGATGTGTTCGTAGCCGTGTGCAACACGGTAGCAAAAGCGGCTGTGGAATCGGGCGTCGAGGACGTGGACAAGCTTAAAGCGGTCAAGACCCCCGAAGGCACCGTCGAAGAGGTAATCACGACGGCCACGGCCAAGACGGGCGAGAAGATTTCGCTTCGCCGCGTAACCGTTTTGACGGGCAAGGACGTTGTAGAAGAAGCCTACATCCACATGGGCGGCAAGATGGGTACGCTCGTAGAGATCAAGGCAGAGGGCGTCAACGACGGAAATATCGAAGAAGTAGTCGCTATGGCGCACGATGTTGCAATGCACATCGCGGCCTTCCAGCCTCCCTACATTCGCAAAGAGGACGTTCCGCAAGATCAGATCGAGCATGAGCGCAGCATTATCAAGCAACAGCTCGCCAACGACCCGAAAAACAGCAAGAAGCCGGAGCACATCATCGCAACGATTGCCGAGAACAAGCTGGGCAAGTTCTTCGAAGAGAATTGCTTGTTGTATCAAGCGTTTGCAAAGGATCCGTCAATCACAGTCGAACAGCTCGTTGCTTCCACAGCGAAGAAGACGGGCACCAAGCTCGACGTCGCGCGTTTTGCAAAATACGTCATGGGCGAAGGCATCGAGAAGCGCACCGACAACCTCGCGGAAGAGGTAGCCAAGCTCGCCAATAAATAATGAAATAATCGGCTTATCCATTTAAGCCGATTTTTTCGAATAAGAAAACATTTTATTGCGTAACGGCCCGTTAACTTAAACTATAAAGGAGGCTGTGCATAAGTGACGCGCCAAGATTGGTGCTAAAACTTATACAAGACTCCTATCAAGGAGAGCGTAATGTATAAAAGAGTTCTTTTGAAGCTAAGCGGAGAGGCGCTCGGCGGCCCGTCGGGCGTAGGAATCGATCCCGCAACCGTCGACGGAGTTGTAACGCAACTTGTTCAGCTCGCCAATTCGGGCATGCAGGTGGCGGTCGTCGTCGGCGGCGGCAACTTTTGGCGCGGCAGATTGGGCGTGTCGATGGACAAGGTTACTGCCGACCACATGGGCATGCTCGCGACGATTATGAACGCGCTTGCACTTCAGGACGCCATCGAGAAGAAAAACGTGCCCACTCGCGTACAGACGGCGCTTTCCATTCCGGCGGTTGCCGAGCCGTATATATTGCGAAAGGCACTTAGGCATTTCGAGTGCGGGCGCATAGTCATATTCGCTTGCGGTACGGGCAATCCGTACTTTACTACCGATTCTGGCGCGGCGCTTCGGGCCGCAGAGATCAAAGCGGACGTCCTACTCATGGCCAAGAACATAGACGGTGTATACGACAGCGACCCGCGCAAAAACCCGAAAGCGGTTAAATTCTCCGAAATATCGTATTTGGACGTAATCAACAAGGGTATAGAAGTAATGGACTTTACGTCCGTAACCATGTGTATGGAAAACAAAGTGCCAATCATTGCCTTCGGGCTCAACGAGCCTAACAGTATCGTTCGCGCAGCGAGCGGCGAGAAGATAGGGACACTTATTCACTAAAAAGGAGACTCTGCATAAGCGACGCTGACTTGTGAAGAGACTTCAAAAAAAGGAGATATCATGCAAAACGAAATTTTGATAGAGCAGTCGAACAAAATCGACGACAAGCTCAATAAGGTTATCGACCACCTCAAGACCGAATTCAACGCTATGCGCGCAGGCCGCGCCAATCCGGTTGTACTAAGCCGCGTTATGGTGGATTACTACGGCATGCAGACGCCTATCAACCAGATGGCCAACATTCAGGTCACAGACGCGCGCACGCTTACCGTGTCGCTATATGACGTTTCCGCTGTCAAAGAGGCGAAGAAAGCTATTATTGCCGCCGATCTCGGGCTCAATCCCGTCGACGACGGTAAGGTCATCAGACTCTCGTTCCCGCAGCTTACAGAGGAACGGCGCAAGGATCTGATTAAGCAGGTCAGAAAAATCGGCGAGGACAGTAAAGTCGCGCTCCGCAACGAACGCCGTGACGCGCTCGACGTCGGCAAGAAGCTCAAGAAAGAGGTTTCCGAGGACGAAATCGCCGAGTACGAAAAGTTAATACAAAAGAAGCTCGACGGAGCGATAGAGAAAGTCGACAAGCTCGTCAAGGAAAAGGAAAGCGATCTCCTTGAAATCTGACGATAAAATTCCCGAACGTATACCAAAACACATCGGGATAATCATGGACGGCAACGGGCGGTGGGCGTCTAGGCGCCTATTGCCGCGCACGGCAGGACACCGCGAGGGCGTAAAGAACATTACGCCCGTTGTTTCGGCGGCGCTCAATTCGGGCGTAAGAGCGGTCACTCTGTACGCTTTCTCGTCCGAGAACAAGAATCGTCCCAAGGACGAGGTAGATTCGCTCGTCGATTTGATCAGAAAACGTCTCAAGCCTATGACGCGCGAGCTATTGGAGCGCGGTGCGCGAGTTGCGTTTTCCGGCGATACAGAATATTTTCCCGACGACGTCAGAGCGATAATGCACGACATAGAGCAAGAGCGCACGGATGCAAACGCACAGGTAGTCAATATCGCGCTCAATTACGGCGGCAGATCGGAGATAGCACGTGCGGCCAAGCTCGCGTCGGAGCACGGCGAAATCAACGAAGAAACGATTGAAAAAAACCTTTATACCGCGCAACTTCCCGAGCTTGATATGATAGTCAGGACGGGCGGGGAAATGCGGTTGAGCAATTTTATGTTATATCAAGCGGCGTACAGCGAACTCTTCTTTACGGACACGCTGTGGCCCGACTTTTCGGAAGATGAATTGATTGGCATGATTGCCGAATTCGGCAAACGCGTCAGGCGGTTCGGAAAACTATGAAAACAAGAGTAATTACCGGTGCATTCATATTTGTTTTCTACGTGGCGGTGCTTTTGCTGTCCATGTATGTTCACCCGATATTCTTCGACGTGTTCGTATTTTTGCTTGCGCTTTTCGGAACGTACGAAATGACAAGGGCGGTGTCTAACGCGTTCAGCCCACCGATTTTCGTGATTGATTTGATAGCGACGGTGCTTTCGTTCGGAGCATTTTGGTTTGGGCATTACTACTTCGGTTCCAACAGTTCGGGACTAAGCGCGTTTTTCGTAGTTCTTGTACTGATGATCATCGTTACTATGATAGTAACGGCGGTCTCCAAAACTTACGTTAAGGGCAATGCGGTATCAACAGTGCTCGTAATGATGTATCCGCTGACGTTGTTGATGTTCTCGGCAGGGCTCAATGCTTTCGCGTCGCCGTACCGCAATGCGGGAATTTGTCTGATGTTTGTGGTCCCCGCGTTTACGGATGTTGCGGCGTACCTTGTCGGAAGTACGGTCAGAGGCCCCAAACTCTGCCCGAAGATTAGCCCCAACAAGACAATTTCCGGCGCGATAGGCGGTCTTGTGGGCGGCATACTCGGCGCCGGGCTGGTGTTGCTCTTTACCTATATCGCGGACGCCAATTATATTAATCTACTTGGATTGCAAATGCTGACCGATCACTGGTGGTCTACGATAGTCAACTTAATCATGCTCGGACTGTTCGGCTCGCTGTTCGACCAACTCGGCGATTTGTTTGCTTCGTTTATCAAGCGCAGATCGGGCATAAAAGACTTTTCGCACATACTTCCGGGTCACGGCGGGATACTCGACCGCGTTGACGGCATGATGTTCTGCGGCGTATTCTTCTACATGTATTTTGCGGTGATGATTTTGGTATGAAGAAGATTGCACTTCTCGGTTGCACAGGTTCGATAGGCACGCAAACGCTCGATATTGTAAGGGCGCGGCGTGACGAGTATAAGGTGAGCGCGCTCATGTGCGGGTCAAACGCAGACGCGCTCATTCGTTATGCAAAAGAATTCGATTGCACGCTGTTGGGCATTGCCGACGAAGCAAAGCGCGGTTATGTAGCGAGCGCGCTGCCTTCCGCCACCGTGCATGCAGGAGAAAAAGCTCTCGAGATTTTGGCTGCGAGCGACGCGGATATTGTAGTCGTCGCAGTCGTCGGCATGATAGGATTGAAAGCTGTGCTTGCCGCGCTCGACGCAGGCAAGACGGTGGCACTTGCCAACAAAGAATCGCTCGTAGCGGGCGGCGCGGCGGTCAAAGAGAAGTTAAAGCACGGCGGCAAAATCCACCCGATAGATTCGGAGCATTCTGCGGTGTGGCAGTGCTTGCGCGGCGAAAGCAATTTCAAGCGCATAGTTTTGACGGCGAGCGGCGGACCGTTCTACAATTCGAATATAGATTTAAGCACGGTCACACCCGAGCAGGCGACAGCTCATCCCAATTGGAAGATGGGCAAGAAGATTTCGGTCGACAGTGCGACGATGATGAACAAGGGCCTCGAGATAATTGAAGCGCGCTGGCTGTTCGACACTGAGAATATCGATTACGTCATTCATCCCGAGAGTGTTGTACACTCTTTTGTGGAGTTTGACGACGGCTCTATCAAGGCGCAGGCGGGGAGCGCCGATATGCGCTTGCCTATACAGTACGCGCTCGACTATCCGCGCCATGTTGTGCGCGAATACAAGCCGCTCGATTTGCCGCTCAACCTTAGGTTTTTCGCTCCCGACGAGGCGCGTTTTCCGGCGCCTAAGCTTGCAAAATCCGCACTTGATATCGGTGGCGACGCATGCGTAATACTCAACGCCGCCAACGAAGCGGCCGTCAGACTGTTCTTGGAAAGAAAAATCAAATTTACGCAGATAATACAAATCGTGGAAGATGCGATGAACGAAGAGCGGATTGACGGCGCGGGCGGTGCAAACGTCGATAAAATATTCGCCACGCATAAGCGCGTTTACGATAAAATATATTATCGGTATAACAAGTAATCGGTTAAGAGGGTGTTTTGGAATATTTCGGTTTTATAATCTTATCGATTGTAATTTTGCTCGTCATGGTGCTGATACACGAGGCGGGGCATTATACGGCCGCCAAAATTCTCGGCTTTACAGTCAACGAGTTTTCCGTGGGCTTCGGTCCCAAAATATTCCAGAAGCGCCGTAGGAACGGCGAATTGTTCTCGTTGAGGATGTTGCCGCTCGGCGGATATTGCGCATTTTTGGGCGAGGACGAAGAGACGGAGGCAGAAAAAGCGGAAAAATCCGGCAATAACGTGAGCGCTGACTCCGCTGTCGCCGACGACGGTACGCAGTCGAAAGACAACGATCTGCTGTCGTATGTAATGAAGGCGAAGATTGACGAGGAGAAGAAAGAACGTGCCGCGGCAAAACCCGTCGAATCGGAGCCTGTTCGGCTTGACAAGGACGGGAATCCGGCAAAGACGTTCAACGAGCACGCGCCGTGGAAGCGCATTATAGTTTTGCTCGGCGGCGTGCTGTTTAACTTCTTGTCGGCGTTTATATTTTCGCTCATTTTTATTTGGGCGGTCGGATATGCCGTGCCGTGCATAGATACCGTGTACTCGGCACCCGACGGAACACCGTACTGCAATTTGCGCAAGGGAGACGTCATTCTCGCCGTCGACGGCAAGCAGATTTCGGTGCTGAAATCTTTTTCCGATTTGTGCGCCGACGTCGCGGATGGGCGGACGGTTGTTCTGAAGGTCGACAGAGCCGGCGAGGTAATTGAGATTCCGGTAACGCGGCAAGAAATTACGATAACGGACGACGACGGCAAAACGTCTACTTATATGGGTTTCGGGGTAGTGTCGCACAGCGAATTCGTCGGAAACAACGCCGGCACGGCGTTCAAATACTGCGTGCCGTACACGTTCAAGCTGTCTTGGGCGATACTCGGGTCGTTCGGAGGGCTGTTTACGGGCAAAGTGGCCGTTACGGATATGTCGGGGCCTGTCGGGTCGATAAAGCTGATGGCGGACGTTTCGCTTGCCGACGCGAGGAATATTCTCATACTTTTGCCGTTGTTGGCTAGCAATCTTGCGATATTCAATCTTTTGCCGTTCCCTGCGCTCGACGGCGCGCGAATAGTTTTTACCACGATAGAGTGGATTAGAAAGAAACCGATAAACAGAAACGTCGAGGCGATGATCAATTTTGTGGGAATCATCGTGCTGTTGCTGTTTGTTTTGGTGATTGACATTTTGTCGTTCGTGTTGTAGAATAGGCGTATGACAAGACAAGTTAGGATAAAAAACATCGTCATCGGCGGCGGCAATAAGATTGCCGTTCAGTCGATGACCAATACCGATACTCTCGATACGGAAGCTACAATCAAGCAGCTCGGTGCGCTTCAATCGGCCGGGTGCGATATAGCGCGCCTTGCCGTGTCGAGCGAGAGGGAAGTCGACGCATCGAAAGCGTATATCGGCAAGTTCGATATGCCGCTTGTTGCCGATATCCAGTTCGATTACAGGCTCGCCGTCAAGTGCTGTGAAATAGGCTTTGACAAAATTCGTTTCAATCCCGGCAACATAGGCGACGAGAGCAAGGTCAAAATTCTCGTGGACGCGGCAAAATCTCATAACGTGCCCATTCGCATAGGCGTAAATACAGGCTCGCTCGAGGACGAGTTCAAATCCATGCCGAAAAGCGACGCGCTTGTAAACAGCGCTATCAAGCATGTAAGGCTGCTTGAGAAGTTCGGTTTTTACGATACAGTCATTTCGGTCAAATCATCCGACGTCAAGACCATGGTCGACGCATATCGAAAGCTGTCCGACACCGTCGACTACCCGTTACATATCGGCGTGACGGAGAGCGGCGCGGACGAGCGCGGATTAGTGCGCTCGGCGATTGGTATAGGCGCGCTGTTGATGGACGGAATAGGCGACACATTGCGCGTATCGCTGTCCGGCGATCCCGTAAAGGAAGTTGAGGCTGCGAAGCTGATTTTGCAAGAGAGCGGAGTCGACAAGAATTTCTGCGAAATAATCTCATGCCCGACATGCTCGCGCTGTAAGTACGATCTGAAATCGATTGTGGACGAGCTAAAGGCTAAGACGGCGCACGTCACGACTCCTGTCAAGATGGCAGTAATGGGCTGTGTGGTAAACGGCCCGGGCGAAGCGGCCGACGCAGACTTCGGCTGTGCGGGCGGCGGTGCCGGCAAGGCGGCGATCTTCGTACACGGCAAGGTCGTCAAGACGGTAGAGTATTCGCAAGTGTTGCCCGAGCTTCTCGCGCTTACCGAACAAAAGATAAAGGGCAGTTTGTAATAAGCATGAATAAGATATATACGCAAATCAACGAGAAAACAGGCGGCAAATTTTCTCACGTTCGCTTTCCACACGTAGAGCTGGCGGACGGAAAAGTGACTGTGACGGTTGCCTGTGCCGCAGACAACATCGACGGCGTAAAATCGTGCGCCGACGAGATAAAGAAGCTTATAAAGCAAATCTGCGCCTTTAACGCGCCTGTTTTTCTTGATTTTGCCGTAATCGAGCATACTCCGCGCGCATTGCGCGACAATGTTGTAGCGTTTGTCGGCAAGTTCCCGTTTGCTTCGTCAATTGCCGACAAGATAACGGCGCCAAGCGGCACGAGCGTTAGGCTCGAAATGCACAGGAGCATGTACGAGCTGGCGCAAGACGAATTTTTCGATAGGCTGGACGAGCATTTGAAGAATTGCTTCTTGTTGCCTATATCCGTCGAGACCGAGATTACCGAGTACACTCCGCCGCAGGAAAAGGCCGTCAAGAAAACGGTTAGATCTACGTACACTGTTTCCGACGTCGTGCCGCTGTCGTGCGACAATGCGGGCGTTTTTGCGCTCGAGGCAAAAGCCGCGGGCGCGGTCGACGGGTACGGAGAGAATATCACCGTTTGCGGCGTGCTCGTGATGGCAACCGAATTTATGAGCAAGGGCGGCGGCGCCAAAAGGTCGCGACCTTATGAGAAATTTTTGCTCTGCGACGGAGAGCAGATATTGCAGTGCAGATTTTTTCCGCACGGCGATTGTTTGATAGTGAAGGCAGACTTGCTCGGGAAAGTAGTCTGCGTCGTCGGCGACGCCCAAGTGGAGCGCGGGCGCGGCGGCGAGGTGTCGCTGACGGCAAAGGAAATCGCTACATGCTCTGCGCAGGGGATAGGGGAGCTCAAGCCGTTTGCGGCACCTAATGCTTATGCTACGGTATCGCCCAAGCCGTACGAAGAATATGTGCAGGCGAGCCTGTTCGGCGGGGAGGATGATATTCCGCAGTCGCTGAAATGCAGCTTTGTCGCATTCGACTTCGAGACGACAGGTCTGTCAATCGATTACGACATGCCGACAGAGCTCGGCGCGGTAAAAATAGTCGACGGTGTGATAACCGAAACGTTCCACACAATGATAGACCCGTGCAGACCTATACCCGAGATCGTATCGCAAAAGACCGGTATCACCGACGATATGGTCAAGGGTCAGCCTCGCTTCGAGGACGTTTTGCCCGACTTTTTTAAGTTTTGCGAGGGTAGCGCTCTCATCGGACATAATATAGCGTTCGATTTTCCATTCCTCATCAAGCACGGCAATCGACACGGAATATCGTTTGCGAAAAAGCGCACGTTCGACACGCTCGGCATGGCGCCGCGTGCAATCCCCGGTATTGACACCCTTACTCTCGACAATGTGCTTGAAAATCTAGGGCTTACCAACGACAATGCCCACCGCGCATTGTCCGACGCTACTGCGACTGCCAAGGCCTTTATCGCGATGTCTAAACTTATCGCGAAACAGTAGCTAAAAAAGACAAAAAGATTTACGGAAATTTTTCTCAAAATATTTCAAAAGCGCTTGCAATTTGAAATATAAATTGTTATAATAATTACAGTAGCATTAGTTTGAGTATGAGAGTGGGTTCGCCCGCTCTCAATTGCTGTTAGGGACTTTTCGGAGGATAAGTATCAATAGCGTAATTGAAAAGGCTAAGCCTACTATATCGGCGGTGCTCGACGAGCTCGGTTACGAGCTTGTCGATTTGGAGTACAAAACTCTGTACGGCGACAAACACCTCATTGTATACATCGCACGCGAGGGCGGAATCAGCCTCGACGATTGCGAGAAGGTGTCTAACGCTTTGGATAAGCCGCTTGACTCGCTCGATCCGACGGGAAACAGTCCGTACTGCCTCGACGTTTCGTCGCCCGGACTCGACCGCCCGTTCAAGACCCGTCGCGACTACGAGCGCAATTTCGGAGAGCAGGTGGAAATCAAGCTTTACGCGCCGCTCGATCCGACTAAATCTAAGGACAAACTCGTTGTCGGTACGCTCGTCGGTTATGACGAAACGGGCGTTACGGTCGAAACCGACGGCGGGGAGCAAGTGATAGAGCACAACAAAATAGCTCTCGCTCGGCCGTATGTGGATTTTTCATAGTTTGTTCATCAATAATGCGGTGCTTTACCGCGAATACAATAGTTTTTACCACTTATGACAGGAGGTCATGACAAAGAAATGGCAAAGAAGAACACGACGATGGCGCTTCAAGCAGAGTTTTACGACGCGCTTTCCGATCTCGAAGCTGAAAAGGGTATCACCAAAGAGGTGTTTATCGACGCGCTCGAGGACGCGCTCGAGAGCGCGTACAAGAAGCAGTACGGCGTCGCTAAGCAGATCAAGATAATCCTTATGCCCGAAACTAAGACTTTCAATATTTACACTTGTCAGCGCGTTGTAGAGGCAGTGGAGGACAAAGAGACCGAAATCAGCCTCGAGGACGCTCGACTTATCGACAAAAAGTACAAGGTGGGTGACGACATTTACGGTGCTGTCGACGCCAATGATTTCGGGCGCATCGTCGCGCAGATGGCCAAACAGATAGTTACGCAGAAGCTTCGCGCCGTCGAGAGCGAGAAAGCGTACAGCGAGCTGTCAGAGAAGGAAGAGGAGCTCGTCACGTGCGTTGTTCACCGTATCGACGGCAAGAACGTTTGCGTAGAAATACAAAAGCTGGAGGCGGTGCTTTATCCCAAAGATCAGTTGCCCGGCGACAAGTTCAAGGTGGGCGACAAAATCAAAGTTTTCGTCCGCGGAATCAAGGTCGGCTCGCGCGGTCCGCAGGTGCTTGTCACGCGTACTGCGCCCGGCTTTATCAAGAAGCTGTTCGAGCTCGAAGTGCCCGAGATTGCGAGTGGCGTTGTTACTATCAAAAATATAGTCCGCGAAGCAGGCTTGCGCACGAAGATGGCTGTTTACGCCAACGATTCGAGCGTGGACGCCGTCGGTGCTTGCGTCGGTAACCGTGGCTCACGCGTCAACGGCATCATCTCGGAAGTCGGCGGCGAGAAGATAGACATTATCCCGTGGCATGAGGACCCGCTCGAATTCATAGCGCGCGCGCTTTTGCCCGCCAAGGTCGTTATGGTCGAGGCCAAAGAGGACGAGCATTCGGCTAAGGTAGTCGTCATGGACGATCAGCTAAGTCTTGCAATCGGGCGCGAGGGCGTCAATGCGCGGCTTGCCGCCAAGCTGACAGGCTGGAAGATAGACATTAAGCCGTATTCGACAATGAAAAACGAGGTCAAAGCGGCAACCGAACGCGCCGAGCAAATGGGTAGCGACAATTTCGACGTTTTGGAAGAAGATTTAGGCGAATTAGACTGATAGATGAAACACATTCCGCAAAGAACATGCGTCGTTTGCCGCAAAACGCGCGACAAATACGATCTTATTCGATTGGTCAAGCACTCGGACGGCACGATTGTGTTAGACCTTGACGGGAAAGAGCAAGGCAGGGGCGCATATATATGTTCGGACGGAGATTGCGCGGATCGGGCTGTTAAGAAAAAATTGCTCAACCGTGCGTTCAAAGCCAATATCGGCAGTGAAGAGTACGACACACTCGAGAAAGCTTTTTCGGAGTTGAGGAGCGGTGAATAGTTTGGACAAAGATACTTCAACCGACAAGTTCGCCGCAATGGTCGGATTTGCAAAGCGCGCCGGCAAGATGATTTACGGCTACGACGAGCTAAAGCGCAATCGCAAATGCAAGGTGCTCGCCGTCTCGAATATCGAGTGCGGAAACATTATGTCAAACATGAAAGCGTTGTCCGTCAGATACAATATCCCGCTCGTCGCGGTAGAAGATATGGCGGCGCTGGTAGGAAGCAACTGTAAAGCGTTCGGCATCACGGACGGCAATATGGCAAAGGCAATGATAGAATACTGCCGCGGCGGTAAAACGCCGAGGTACAAAGTGATAGCGGTAACGGAGGTATAGTAAACTTGGAAAATACCGAAACCAATGTGAATAAGAACGAAGAGTCGTCCAATTTCAAGAAGCTTCACGCTCTTGTCGACGACGGCGCATTCTCGACGCTGTATAAGCGCGTCGAGGAGATACGTAAGCGCGCGGAAAAGCTGTACAACCATGAGCGTTCGCGCTATTTGGCTATGCGCGACGAGCGCCTTCGCGCGGAAGAAGCGGAGCGCCAAGAGCAGGAAATGCTTCGCCGTGCCGAGGAGCAACGTGCCGTAGCTGACAGCGCGCCCGTCGAGGCGCAGACTGTAGCCGACGTCGCCGATACCGTTGAATCGGTCGACAGCGGCGCGACGGCTGCCGAAGTTCCGACTGTCGAGAGTAACTCGGTGACGGAAAGCGGAGTTCAACAGGCTTCGGCTAATAACACTGCCGCACCCGAATCGGTGACGCGGACGGCCATTCCCAGCTATATAAGAGGCGTTGTCAAGCACACCGTGCGTCCGACCGAGACAAAACCGCGCCAGGATACTCGTCGCGACAAGCCCACAGGCGCCCGTCCCGCTTCGGGCAACGCTCAACGCTCGTCGCAATCGGGCGGAATGTCGCGCGGTCCGATTATCGCGCCCAAGTTCGAGGTCCCTACGACATCGCGCAAGCGTGGCGAGCAAGCAAAGAAACAGCAAAACGTCAAGTCCGACGACAAGCGGCAGATGAACAAGCGCATGCTTATTCGCAAAGGGTATATTCAAGAGAATATCAGCGAAGAGCGCATGGGCACTCGCAAGCTCAAGAACAAGAAGGTCAATAAGGTACTGCCGTTTACTCCAATCAAGATAGAAAACGCGGTCATCACCACCGAAAATCTTACGGTCAAGATTTTGTCCGAGAAGATAGGCAAGACCGCGCAGGAGATAATCAAACAGCTCATGGAGCTTGGCATTATGACTACAATCAACTCGGTAGTCGATTTCCCGACCATGCAGCTCGTCGCCGACGCGCTCGGCGTCAATATTGAGCTCAAGCTCGAAAAGACGAAAGAAGAGGAGCTTAAAGAGCTCCACGCAGAGCCCGATCCCGAGGATAGTCTCGTCAAGCGCCCGCCGATTGTCACCGTCATGGGTCACGTCGACCACGGCAAGACATCGCTCCTCGACGCTATCAGAAAGACCGCCGTTGCCAAAGGCGAAGCTGGCGGAATTACCCAGCATATCGGCGCGTACTCCGTAGACGTAAACAACGAGAAAATCACATTCCTCGACACGCCCGGACACGAGGCGTTTACCGAAATGCGTCGGCGCGGCGCCAACGTTACAGACGTTGCGGTGCTCATCGTCGCAGCGGACGACGGCGTCATGCCGCAGACGATAGAAGCTATCAATCACGCAAAAGCGGCCGATGTTCCCATCGTTGTCGCGGCCAACAAGATAGACAAGGACGGGGCCAATCTCGACCGTATCAAACAACAACTCGCCGAGCATGATTTGTTGTGCGAGGAATGGGGCGGCGACGTTCCCGTCATTCCCATTTCCGCCAAGCAGAATATCGGTATCGACAAACTGCTTGAAAACATCATTTTCCGCGCGGAAATGCTCGAGCTTCGCGCCAATCCCAACAGGGGTGCGCGCGGCTATGTCGTAGAAGCGCGCCTTGACAAGGGCAAGGGCCCTATCGCGACGGTCATTGTTCAAAACGGTACGCTCAAAGTCGGCGACTATATCGTTTCGGGCACAACTTACGGGCGTGTGCGCTCGCTCACCGACGACAAGGGCAAGAACATCAAGTCTGCGCCCCCGTCTATGCCCGTGGCGGTCAACGGTCTTGCGCAAGTTCCTGCGGCAGGCGACCTGCTCGTAACCGTCGAGAACGAGAAGATGGCGCGCCAGGTAATCGAAGAGCGCGCGGCGCGTGCCAAGAACGAAATGCTCTCCGACACTCCCACGGCCAATCTCGAGGACGCGTTCAAAAAGCTCACCGACGAGAAGACAAAGGATATCAAAGTGCTTATCAAGGCGGACGTTCAGGGCTCGAGCGAAGCAGTTGCAGACGCGATCGGCAAGCTTGCGCTCGAAGATATCCGCGTGACGGTTGTTCACAGTGGTGTGGGCGCTATAAGTCAATCCGACGTCATGATGGCGGAGGTCGCACACGCCGATATCATAGGCTTCAACGTCAAGCCGGACAACGACGCAAAGCTTGCGGCGGAGCGAAACGGCATCAAGATCAAGCTGTACAACGTCATATACGAGGCTATCGACGACATTCAAGAGCAAATGCAAGACATGCTTGCGCCCAAGTTTGTCGAGCGTAGCACGGGTAAAGCGATTGTCAGAACTACCTTCCGCGTCAGCGGCGTAGGTATTGTCGCGGGTAGCTATGTGCAGAGCGGCAAGATAGTTCGCGGCGGAAAAGCCAAGCTGTCGCGCGGCGGTAAGGTTATTTACGAGGGCGATATTACAGGCCTTAAGCGGTTCAAAGACGACGCCAAGGAAGTTACTATCGGGCTTGAATGCGGTATCGCAATCGGCGACTTTACAGACTATTTGGAAGACGACGTAATCGAGTGCTTCGTCATGGAAAAGGAAACAAAGGACAACAAGTGAGAGCGGAAAGTCACAGATCGGAGCGTGTGGCGAGCGTAATTAAGCGCGCGGTATCCGTCATAGTCGAATCGGAGATATCCGACCCGCGCGTGTACGGCGTTACAGTCGCGGACGTTGCGGTCACGCGCGACTTGAAGTACGCGACGGTATTTGTGTACATCGACGGCGACAATACGGACGTGTTGTCGGCGTTGAGCGGTACGGCGGGTTTTGTTAGACGTAAACTTTCCGAAATGCTCAGCGAGATGCGGTATATTCCGCAAATCAAATTCGAGCTTGACAAGACGCGGTCGTATTACGAGCGCATAGACAATGTAATCAAGAGGATTCACGAGGATGACGGCTCTAACTGACAACAACTCCGTCGATTGCGGTAAAACTGATACGGACAAAATAATCGACGCAATCAACAGCGCCAAAACAGTGCTTGTTTGCGGACATGTTCGTCCCGACGGGGATTGCGTAAGCTCCGCGCTTGCCATGAAAGCGCTTTGCGAGAAGCTCGGAAAACAAGTGGACGCCGTGTGTGATTTGGACAACGACAAGCCGGACAACCTCTCGCATTTGCGCGGTTTCGAGCAATTCGGCACGGCTAGTTTAGAGTATTACGACTTGTTTATAGCGGTTGACTGCGCGACGGCAAAGCGGTTGGGCAGATTTAAGCAATATCTCGATGACGCGGCGTTTTCCGTCAATATAGATCATCATCCGACCAACGAACGGTACGGAAAAATCAACCATATCGAGCCGGACGCGTCGAGCACTTGTGCCATTATTTTCGGATTGTTCGAACAAAGCGGGCTGATAGACAAGGATATCGCAACCGCACTGTATACGGGTCTTTCTACCGATACAGGGCATTTTATGCATTCCAATACCGATTCCAAGGTGTTCGGCATAGCGGAGAAACTGACCGAATACGGGCTCGATGTCGGCTCAATCAATAACTCTTTGTATTGTTCAAAGAGCTATTCGCGCGTCAAGCTCACGGCGCGCGTGTTGGATAGTATCAAGCTTTATGGTGACGGCGAAATCGCGCTCATGACAATAACGCAAAAGGATCTCAAATCGTGCGGATGTAAGTCCGACGACACGGAGGGCCTTATCGATTATGCCTCGAGTATTCGCGGCGTAAAGATTGCAATTGCGATATGCGAGCAGGTTGGCGGCGGACAGTTCCGCGTGTCGTTGCGTTCTAAATCTGCCGACGTCGCGGCCGTTGCGCAAACATTCGGCGGCGGCGGACACAAACTTGCGGCGGGTTGTATCATTTTCGGCGCCAAAGACTTCGTCGAAAAGAAGATTGTAGAGGCGGCGACCGCGGCGCTCAAATGATAAACGGACTGTTGAATCTGTATAAGCCGTCCGGAATGTCGTCCGCGCAGGCGGTAGGCAAGGTCAAGAAGATTTTCGGACCTCTCGGCCAAAAGACGGTCGGGCACATGGGCACTCTCGATCCGATGGCGGAGGGCGTACTGTTAGTCGGCGTCGGCAAGGCGGCAAGATTGTTTAATTACCTCGCCGGGCATAAAAAGCAGTATATAGCAAAATTCACATTCGGCTACGAGACTGATACGCTCGACAAGCTGGGCGCCACGGTGCACACGACGTCGGATATTCCGTCTATCGACGCGGTGGAACACGCGATGCAATCCATCGTCGGTACGATTGAGCAAATCCCTCCCGCGTACAGCGCAAAGCATGTAGACGGCAACCGCGCATACGATCTCGCAAGGCGTGGAAAAGTCGTTGAGCTCAATCCGGTCACAGTTCACATATACGATACCGAAATTGTGTGCCAGCCGCGTATGAATGAGATAGTAGTCAAGATCGATTGCTCGTCGGGCACATATATCCGCTCAATCTGTCGCGACGTCGGGCGCATGTGCGGGTCGTTGGCGACGCTTGAGTATCTTCAGCGCACGAGAGTGGGAAGTTTCTGCGTAGAAAATGCCGTTACGCTCGAAAATCTCGATATCCTCAAGGAAAATGCGCTTATTCCGACGCATTCGGTAATAGATTTACCGCGTTACGATGTACCGGCGGAACTTAAATCCGATCTCGACAACGGAAGGAAAATACAATTTTCCAGTCCCGGCGAATACAAGATATTTTGCGCCGACGAGTTGTACGGCATAGGCAGCGAAGTAAACGGCGTACTCAAGATTATCACTTATCTTAAGGATTAGTATTATGGAAGAACTTACAAGGGGAATCGATGTGTGCCTTGCGCTCGGATATTTCGACAGCGTTCACCTCGGGCATAGGCGGCTGATTGAGACTGCGAGCGATTACGCAAAAGCCAACGGTCTGAAATGCGCCGTCGCTACGTTTACAAACAATGCGTATAAGGTGTTTAATCCGAGTGAAAAAGCGGTGTATACATATGCCGAGCGTACAGAGCTATTGGACGGTAAGTGCGATTACGTACTGCCCATGCGCTTTGATACGCGGCTGAAAAAAACGACCGCCAAAGACTTCCTCGACGGGCTTATGTCGGCGTATTCCGTCAAAGCCGTGGTCTGCGGCTACGATTATCTGTTCGGCGCCGGCGCGGAGGGAGACGCCGAGTTTTTGAAGTCATATTGCGCTAAGCATGATATTCACTGTATAGTCATGGACAAGTTCGAGCTTAATGGACACCGCGTTTCAACGACGGTTGTAAAAGAATTACTCGCCGCGGGCAACGTCGAAGAGGCTAATGCTTATCTCGGCGAACCGTTCATGCTGACGGGCAAAGTTGTGCACGGCAGGGGCGCGGGCAGAATGTTCGATATTCCGACAGCCAACATCAAGGTGCCCAACGACAAACTCTTGCCGTCGGCGGGCGTATATGGCACCGTGTGCGTTGTGGACGGCGCAAAATTTTACGGCGCGACAAATATCGGCTCTCGTCCTACGTTCGGGCTCAGCAAGGTCGAAGTGGAAACTATGCTCAAAGATTTCGACGACAATATATACGACAAGCAAATTAAATTATATTTCTGCAAATGGCTTAGGGAAGTGCAAAAATTCGACACGCCGGCGCTCTTGTCCAAACAGGTGCACGACGATATCAATTGGAGTGAGAGATGATACGCATAGGTCCGTCCGGCAACAGTGAAGCGTTTTACGCGAGCGGAAGAAAGCACACTTGGCAAGAAGGAGAGTTCTTGCACGGGCTCGGGCTCAACGCGTTTGAGTACTCGTTCGGGCGCGGTGTATCGATATCCGACGAAACTGCGGCAAAGATCAAGTCGGAGTTTGAAAAATACGACGTGGCAATCAGCGCTCATGCGCCGTACTACACAAATTTTGCCAATCCCGATCCGGAAATGATCGATAAATCGATCGGATATGTTTTGCAGTCGATAGACGCGTGCAAGAAAATGGGCGGGGAGAGGGTTGTCGTCCATCCTGCGGCATGCGGCAAGGCGACGCGCATGGACGCCGTGCAAAAGACTAAGGACAATCTCAAGTTGCTATCCGACAGGCTGGGTGAGAAAGACGGGTTTAAGGTGTGCCTTGAAACTATGGGCAAGCTCAATCAGATAGGGACGGTGGAGGAAGTAGTGGATTTTTGCACGATTGACATACGCTTTTTTCCGTGCTTTGATTTCGGGCATATCAATTCGTACATGCGCGGCGGCATAAAGACAAAGGCCGACTACAAGCGCATAATTGACTACACCATAGACAAGCTCGGGTTTGAAAAGGCGTCGCTCATGCACGTGCATTTTTCTAAAATTCAGTACGGCGACAAAGGCGAAATCAGGCATCTGACATTCGAGGATACAAAATACGGACCGGAGTACGGCCCGCTTGCCGAGGTTTTCGACGAGTACAAGATGACTCCGTATATAGTTTGCGAGTCCAACGGCACTATGTCGGACGACGCGCTCGCTATGAAAAAAATGCATAAAAACGCTTAACATCTATGAATTTGTGTGTTATAATATATGCAGTAACGATTGCAATGCAATCGCGGCGCAAAAATGCCCTTATAAGTAAGCATTTTCACTTGTGAATTAATATACACAATCACAGTCTGGACAGATAATTTTATGAGTTATTCCGATTTGTTTGAAAATAATAAATTTGACGCGTTTGTCTTGAT
Organism: Clostridiales bacterium; assembly: GCA_022508425.1. GTDB lineage: Bacteria > Bacillota > Clostridia > Christensenellales > Pumilibacteraceae > Anaerocaecibacter. Next base: position 37,619 of record JAFLVF010000002.1, read on the forward strand.
GGGCGAGTCCAACCGTTTCTACTTTACCAAGTTTGAGACGTCGTTCGGCGCCGTCATTATTACGCGAGATAATCACAATGTGTTTATTACCGATTTTCGTTACGAAACGGAAGCGCGGCAGCATGTCGATAATTTTGATATCGTGGTTGCGTCGTTCGGCGAATTTTACGGCAAAATATGCGACACGCTGACCAAGCTCGGCGTAAAGACGGTAGGGTACGAGGACAGCATGCCGGTCGGCGAATTCAACGAGTTCAAGGCCGCGCTCAAAGGTTTTACTCTCAAGTCCGCCACAGACATTATCGACATAAAGCGCGCTGTCAAGACCGACGAAGAAATAGGGTTTATCAAAAAGGCACAGTCAATTGCCGAAGCGGCGCTCAAAAAGTCTATTTCTACCGTCAAAGCAGGCGTGACCGAGCGCGAGCTTATGGCGCTTATCAATTACAACATGGTGCTGATGGGTGCGGAGAAATACTCATTCGAAACGATAGTTGCGTTCGGCGCCAACAGCGCACAGCCGCACCATCATCCGTCCGACATAAAGCTTGAGCGCGACGACGTTATTCTCGTCGACATGGGCGCAAAGTACAACGGCTACTGCTCGGACATGACGCGCACGTTCTGCCTGGGCACGCCCGACAATAGGCTTGTGACAATATACGATATCGTCAAAAAGGCGCAGGAATATGCTATTGCGCATATCAAAGCGGGCATGACTTGCCACGACGCCGACGCGCTCGCGCGCGAGTACATAGTTTCCAACGGCTACGGCGATAAGTTCGGACATTCGTTCGGTCACGGCGTGGGTATCGATATCCACGAAGCCCCGCGCGTCGGGTCGGGGGTTGATATCGTGCTCGCTCCCAACATGGTAATAACCGCAGAGCCGGGTATTTATATTCCCGAGCTCGGCGGAGTTCGTATTGAAGATATGCTCGTCGTAAAAGAAGGCGGGGTAGAAGACATTACGAGTTACGACAAAAAATTCATCATTTAATTCGGAGGTATTTATGGTATCGGCAGGAGATTTCCGCAAGGGCACAACGTTTGAAATGGACGGCAAGGTTTACACCGTTGTCGAGTTCCAGCATGTAAAACCGGGCAAGGGTTCGGCGTTCGTCCGCACGAAAATCAAAAACGTTATAACGGGACAAGTTTTGGAAAACACATTCAACCCGTCCGACAAGTACGAGGAGGCGCACATCGACCGTCGCGAGTATCAGTATTCGTACAACGATGGCGATTTGTACTACTTCATGGATACGGAGACGTTCGACATGCTTCCGCTCAACAAGGACGTTTGCGCGGACGCGCTTCGCTTTATCAAGGAAGAGATGAACGTTACCATATCGTCGTACAAGGGCTCTCCGTTCGCTGTCGATCCGCCCAACTTTGTAGAGCTCGTCGTTGCCGATACCGAAGCGGGTATTCAGGGCGATACGAGCAAGCCCGGCAACAAGCCCGCTACATTGGAGACAGGCTATAACATCGGCGTTCCTCTGTTTATCAACATCGGCGACAAAATCCGCGTCGATACTCGCACGGGAACATATATGGAGCGCGTCAAATAGTTTGACGGCAGTTTAATTTAAGTAACAACACGGCACAGCACAAACGCTATGCCGTGTTTTTGTTTGCATTTATTGTCGATGCACGCATTTTGTCGAAAATATACGAAGCTGTGATAGACGCATATTGCCCGAAATAGAATGAGGGTATGGAAGTACTGTACAGACTGATCCCCGACGAGTACGCCGACGGCTTAAGGCGGCTTAGCATTGGCAGAGTGAGCGAGTTGCGCATAAGGAACCGCATGCCGGTGCGCGTTTGTTACGACGGCGTATATCATTATCTCGGGCGTAGCGGCATTGTCGGCACCGTCGGACAAGCCATCGTTGCGGGCAGTAACGAAGCGGAGCAGGTGATTATGCGCGCTTGCGGAAGATCGCTGTATACGGTCACCGACACAATCAAGCGCGGATACGTGTCCGTTGCGGGCGGCATACGAATAGGCGTGTGCGGTACCGGCGTCGCGGACGGCGGAAGGATAAGCGCGGTCAAGGAATTTTCTTCTGTGGACATCCGTGTTCCGCACGAAATCAAGGGTTGTGCCGAAACTTTGTACGGAAAACTGTCTGTCGGCGGGCTGAAGAATACTCTCATTGTTTCGCCGCCGAGCGGCGGAAAAACAACGGTAATCAGAGATCTGTGTCGAATCATATCGGACAGAGGATATAATGTTTTGCTGTGCGACGAGAAGCACGAGATAGCGGCGGTCAGTTGCGGCGTGCCGACGCTGGATGTCGGCAGGTGCACCGATGTCATTTGCGGGCTTGATAAGAATCATGTAATCAAAGCGGGGATACTCAATCTCCGTCCCGACGTAATCATTACGGACGAGCTGTTCGGCGACGACACCGAGATAGTGACGTATGTGGCATATTGCGGCGTGACGATCATATCGACCGCGCACGCAACGGATATTGACGAGCTTGTCTCTAAGCCGGACTACGAACAACTGCTGAACAAGCGCGTATTCTCGCGTTTTGCGGTGATATCGCCGCCGCCGTTACGCACTATCGCCGTTTACGACGACAGCATTCTCGTTTCAGGAAGGAATGCCGTATGAGCATAAAGATTTTGGCGGTGTTTGTCTTTACCGCAATCGGCACGGCGGTCGGTTACGCCGTGATGCGCACATACAAGCGCAATCTGTCGTATATGCGCGCGGTGTGCGAACTGATTGCCGATCTCAAGCGCAATATCTCGTATAAGCGCGACGGAGCTGTAAACATTCTGTCGGGCTATACGTCGTCAGACGACAGGCTAAACGGCAATATCAAAGAATATTTGGCGTATGCGACGTCGAAGAGCGGGGAGCTAAGCATCAGCAAAGGCTTCTTGCCGCAGGACGCGTACAAACAAGTCGTAGGTCTATTCTCGTCGCTCGGCGCGTCTGACGACGTCGGGCAGTTAAACGAGCTTAAGCTGTACGAGGACGCATTCTCGGCGCTTAAGAATTCCGCCGAGGAAAAGTCCGATAAGTACGGAGCATTGTCCGTCAAACTCGGCTTTTTGTTCGGATTGGCAGTCGGTATATTATTTTTGTAGGCGAATATGGGCGTTGATATTATTTTCAAGATAGCCGCCGTAGGACTTATAACGGCGATAATCAATCAAATATTGAAAAAGGCCGACAAGGACGAGATAGCGACAATCGTCACTCTTGCCGGGCTTGTGATAGTGCTAATCATGATTATCAATATGATAGGACAGCTTTTCGATACGCTCAAGAGCGTGTTCGGCATGTATTAGCGTATGGAGATATTTCGGATAGCGGCTGTTGCGCTGATAACGGCGTTTTGCGCAATCCTGCTCCGCGACATAAAAAGCGAACTTTCCGTCATGGTCGCATTCGCGGGCGGATTGATTGTACTGCTGTCCGTAGTCAACTATTTCGCAGGAATTTTCTCGGTCATATCGTCCATAGCAAAACGCGCGGGACTTGCGACGTCGGTCGTGACGTTGCTGTTCAAGGTGATAGCGGTCGGGTACATAGCCGAGTTTTCGTCGTCCATGATAGACGAGGCGGGGTTGCCGTCGCTCGCCGACAAGGTGACATTAGCGGCAAAGCTGATTATCGTTTCGTCCTCACTGCCGACGGTCGTTAAGCTGTTCGAGTTTATTGCGGGTATGCTGTCATGAGTAAAACGATACGTATCATAGCGCTGTCATTTGCTATTGCCGTGCTGTCGGCAATATTCAATGTTTCGGTAAGCATGAATGCACACGGCGACGGCAATACGATAGGTAAATGCGGATTGACTGCCGTGCGGCGCGGCGACGACAACGGTGAAGGTGAGAGCATAACCGGAAGTGTGGACGAGTTGCTCGACAATCTCGATCTAAGCGGATTGCAGGGATTGGTAAATTCGCTCGGAGCGGACGGGCTTAAAGTTTTCGGCTTCTCGGACATAGCCGATCGCATCAGCGCCGTCGCCAACGGCGAATTCGAGAATGATTTCGGCGGGATAGTGTCGTATGTGCTTGCGCTTGTGGGAGCCAATATATTCGAATACATGCCCATGATGCTGTCAGTACTCGCCATCATCTTGGCATACAATTTGTTAAATTCCATTAAAGGCAAATACGCTTCCGAATCTATCGAGCGCGTTGTGTATTTCGCAACCGGCGCGCTCGCTATCAGCCTGATAGTAGGCTATTTCTCGTCAATACTCGCCACAGCCGTCAAATTCGCGGCGTCGGTGAGAACGCAAGTCCAGACGGTTGCGCCCATACTTCTTACGCTTATGACTGCGGCGGGCGCGACGTCGAGCGCAGGGGTATATACGCCTACTATAGCAATTCTCGGCAACGGCATGACGAGCGCGGTGACATATCTTGTTTTTCCCGCTCTCTTGATGGCGCTTGTATTCGATATAATCGGATCGATTTCAACATCAGTCAAGCTCGACAAAACGGTGGAGTTTTTTCGCTCTGCGTGCAAATGGTTTTTGGGCTCCGCCTTTTTCCTGTTCGTAACGGTAATAGGCATATCGGGCATCACGGCGTCCGTGCGCGATGGAATCACTGTAAGGGCGGCGAGGTTTGCGGTGTCAAAGTACGTGCCGGTAATAGGCGGGTATCTGTCGCAGGGGTTTGATTTCATTATGGCGGGCAACGTGCTCATAAAAAACGCCGTAGGCTCGAGCGCGGTTGTGCTTATAGTGCTGCTCGTTACCCCTATATTGTCAAAGCTCGTGATTTTTACGCTCACGCTCAAGCTGACGGCGGCAATTGCCGAGCCGCTCGGCGGCGACAGATTTTGCGGAGTATTGACGAGCGTTGCCAAAACCTCGTCCATGATAGCGACGGCTGTGGTGGCGCTGACGGTGATGTACGTGCTGTTTCTTGCAATGATTATCTGTACGGGGAATATCGGACTGTGAGTAGTTTTGCGTCTTGGGGCCTTACTATACTCGGGCTGGCGGTAGTCATGACGATTGCCGAAATGCTCCTTCCGAGCGGCAAGCTCAAGCGCGTTATTCGCTCGGTATTTGCTACAATCACCGCGCTGTGCATTATCACGCCCATTCCGACATTGTTGAAAAGCTTGGGCGCAAAGATCGACGGAATAACGTTTGACAAAGACATTGATATAACGGACAGCGAGTATCTTGACTATATCGACGGGAGAAAGAAGAGTATTATCGAGCGCGGCGCAATCGAATATCTGGCGACAAAGGGCATAGAAGGCGTCAACATAGAGGTCGAACTTGACAGCAGCGGTTACGGCGTTAAATGTGCGCGAGTGGATTTTTCGAAATTTCCGAATATAGGTATTACGCAAGACGGCGAGCATATAAATAAGAGTGAAATAATTCTATTGATTGCCGAATACTTTGGCGTCGGCAAGGAGGCGATTATGACATATGGGTAAAATAAGCGACATTATAGGGCGAATCAAGAAGGTAAAACACATAGAGATAATAGCGATTGCGGCGGTAGCGGCTGTTGTTCTTGCGGTATACTTTTGTTGTGTTTCGTGCCAAAACAACGACAGCCCACAAGCATACGCAATACCCGATGACGCCGATTACTGCACTTCGATACAGCTTCAGCTCGAAAACGCAATATCGAAAATCTCCGGCGTGGGCGACGCATATGTCGTCATCAACTGGGACAAGAGTGTGGCAACGTCCTTTTCGGGCGGAGTGGAAAACCCGAAGGCGACGGGCGCAATAGTCGTTTGCGACGGCGGCAACAGCACTAAAGTCAAACTTGACGTGATATATGCCGTTTCCACACTGTTAGACTTACATCCCGAGAAAATTATAGTTTATCCAAAATCATAACAGGAGGCTTTTATGAGCAAAACCAAAAAAATAATCATTCTGTGCGGTATGGTAGCATTATTGGTGCTGACAGGCTGTCTGAACTACTTCCTCAACCGTACGGACAAGACGGACGCCGCCAATGCGGACAACACGCTGACGTACAGCGACTATTTCGAATCCTCTCATGCCGACCGCTCGCAGTCGCGTTCGGAGACGGTTATGTACTACGAGGCAATCATAGAGAGCGAGGCTTCGAGCGCCGAGGCCAAGGCCAACGCCGAGGCGGAGCTTGCCACCCTCATAGCCAACATGGAGACCGAACAGCGCCTCGAAACTCTTATCAAGGCGCTTGGCTACGAAGACTGCATCGTCACCGTAGGCGCGGAAAACATCAACGTTGTGCTCAAATCGGGCGCGATGACCGAGCAAGAGGTCGCACAGGTCCTCGACATCGTTTTGTCGGAGACTAACAAAATCGCGGCTAATGTGAGGATTAAACCGATCGAAGCATAATTCGCCGCTTATCGAGGGCGGGCATACCGATTTTGCGGTATGCCCGTTTTTTTGTTTTAGATGTTTATAAAGGCTTGATTTTGGCGCAATTTAATGGTATAATAGATTCGGTAAAAAAGAAAGGAGTGGTTTATGGCCGCAAAGCGAAACAATTCATCTTCGGGCGACGTGACGTATGGCAGTCACGTGTTGCGTTCGATTATTCGTTTAGCTGCGCAGGAGATCAGCGGAGTGGAATCTGTGTACGGCAGAGGCGTGCGTATTTACGTGCGCGACGAAACGGTTGATGCCGACGTCAATATCGAGGTTGACAGCGAGGTCAGCTGTTCGGATATAGCTTACAAGGTCCAGGACAATATCAAAAAGAACGTGGAGACTGCGACCTTTTACAAGATGGGTGTGATCAACGTCAATATTATTGCGGTGCGGTTTTCCAAGCATTAAATTATTCGTGGAACGCTTTTTGTTCCTATTTACTGTTTTACGTTAAGGAGAAATTTCATGAAGAGGCGCGAAGCGCGCGAGATTGCGTTCCGATTGACTTACGAAATGATTATGACAGGCGAGTACAACAGCGAAACGCGCGACGAACTGCTTGTCGGAGCGGACGGCGATTCGCGTAATTTTGTGCTCGGTATAATTAACGGTGTTGCCGAAAACAAAACAAAGCTGGACGAGGTTATATCCGAGTATGCGCACGGCTACGAGCTCGATCGCATTTACAAGACAGACCTTGCAGCGCTGTATGTTGCGACATACGAAATATTGTTCACCGAAGTGCCGACGGCTGTAGCCATCAACGAGGCGGTAGAGATAGTCAAGGCATATTCCGATTCGCAGAGTTTCTCGTTTGTAAACGGAATACTCGCGTCGGTAGTCAAAAAGTACGGGGCGAGAACTTGATATGGCGGAAATTATAGACGGAAAAGCGCTCGCCGCGAAAATCAAACGGGAAATCAAAGCAAAAGCCGAGGCTTTTGAGTTTAAGCATGGGCGAAAAGTAGGGTTGGCCGTAGTCAAGGTGGGCGACGACCAGGCCTCTGCCGTATATGTCAGAAACAAAATAAAAGCTTGTGATGAGTGCGGCGTAAGGTCTATAGAGCATTTCCTAAAGCATGACACGCAAGAACGCGAGCTGTTGGAACTAATCGATTCTCTAAACGCCGACGAGACGGTCGACGGCATACTCGTTCAGCTTCCGTTACCCAAACAGATAGATTCAAAATCGGTCTTGTCGCGTATTTCGCCCGACAAGGACGCGGACGGATTTCATGCCGTAAATGCGGGCAAGCTATTCTTAGGCGACAATCCGCGGTTTGTAGCGTGTACGCCGCGCGGAATAATCGAGCTGATCAAATCAACAGGCGTCTGTATCGCGGGCAAACACGCCGTCGTCGTCGGGCGGTCGAATATTGTGGGCAAGCCGATTTCGTCGCTGTTGCTAAGCTACGACGCGACGGTTACCGTCTGTCACAGCAAGACAAAGGCTTTAGCCGATTTCACGCGTCAAGCGGACATTTTGGTCGCCGCAATCGGCAAAGCAAAGTTTATCACTGCCGATATGATTAAGCCCGGGGCCGTAGTCATCGACGTCGGAATGAACCGCGACGAGGCCGGCAAGCTGTGCGGCGACGTGGACTTCGACAAGGCAAAGGACGTTGCGGGGTATATCACGCCCGTGCCCGGCGGAGTGGGGCCAATGACAATAGCCATGCTGCTTTCCAACACTGTCGACGGAGCGGCACATGAATAGGGAGATGAGTGTCGCGAAGCTCGCGGCATATCTGAAGGGCGTTTTCGACGACGAGGAATTATTGCACGACGTGACGCTTGTCGGCGAGGTGTCCGACATCTCGTATTCGGATAAGCACACGTTTTTGGTCTTGTGCGAGGGCGAGTTTTCGGTTAGGTGCGTACATTTCTTCTCGCGCGACGCCGTCGAAAAGGGCGAGAAGCTACGGTTGAGGGGCAGTGTGGCGTTTTACGCGGCACGCGGCTCGGTGTCGTTTACCTACAGCGAATACACCAAGTGCGGCGACGGTGAGAGAAACGCCAACCTTGCCGCCGTCAAGCAGAAATTGGCCGCCGCCGGATATTTCGAGAATAGGCCCAAGCTCGGGAAATATATTACCGACGTCGTGGCTGTGACCAGCCCGGACGGCGCGGCAATACGCGATTTCGTGCGAGTGGTGCACGACAAGGCGCCGTTTGTCAAGATTCACGTGTATCCCGTCAAGGTGCAGGGCGTCGGCGCGGGCGACGGAATAGCGCGCGCAATAAAGAACATTCAGGATATCAAAACAGACGCGATAGTAATTTGTCGCGGCGGCGGAAGCGACGAAGATCTCAATGCCTTCAATGACGAGGGACTAGCCACGGCCGTCGCGCTGTCGCGCATTCCCGTGATTTCGGCAGTAGGACACGAGGTAGACTATACGCTATGCGATTTCTGCGCAGGTACTCGCGCCGGAACGCCGTCCATTGCCGGCGAAATAGTCAGTGCGCACGCTGCTTCGCTTGTTTACGACATCGCTTCGTCGCTCGTTCGAGGATATTCGGCACTCGAACAAAAGCTTAAGAGCAATAAACTCGCGACAGAGCGCGTTTGCACTGCAATCGCTCATTCGGCTAAGAGCCGTATAGAAAACGGCCGTCATGCAATCGAAACGGCGCTTCGTCGCGGATATTATGCGTTAAACTCCAAGTATTCGGCGTCGTACGGCGAGTTGATAGGGGCGGCTGCCAGGCTAAAGATAACCGCGACGCGCATGCTCGATATCAAGCGGGGCGAGGCAGAGAAATTATCGTCGGTGCTGTCGGCGGTCGATCCGCGCAGGATTATCAAATCGGGTTTTGCGGCGGTGGAATCGGGCGGCAAGCGTGTTACGTCCGCTTCGGCGTTGCGTGTGACCGACGAAATACAATTGACATTTTCGGACGGAAGCGCTACTGCGGTAGTTAAGTCCGTAAAATCGGGAGATAATAATGGAAATAAAGACGACGGAAAAGATTGAAAAAATGAATTACGAATCAAAGATTAACGAACTTCAGACAATACTCGGCAAGATCGAGTCGGCGGACGTGCCGCTCCAAGAGGGCATGAAGCTGTTCGAAGACGGATTGACGCTTGCAAAAGATTGCCTCGACACGCTTGACAGGGCGCAAGCCGAAATCGAAGGATTGAAGAACGAGCTCGATATTATACTGTCTAAGCACGCGTCTGAATAACGGAGTCAACACATGGGACAACTATTCGATACGCGAATGGCCGAATGGCGCGAGCAGATTGACAGTTGCTTGCATACAATAATTTCCGAGACGGCATATCCGGACGATTTCAAGGAGATTTTGGAATACGCCGTTTTTCCGGGTGGAAAGAGATTGCGCCCCATATTGTTTTTGGAATGGCACAGCCTTTACGCGCCGCCCAATGAGGAATCGTTGAAGTTTGCGTGCGCGTTTGAGTTGTTCCATTGCTACACGCTTATACATGACGATATGCCGTGTATGGACAACGACGATATTCGCCGCGGCAAGCCTACAGTGCACAAGAAGTACGGCGAGGGCAAAGCTCTTCTTGCGGGCGACGCACTACTCGATTTGGCGTACATGACGATGTATTCGGCGGCCTATGCTGTCGGCAAGCTCAAAAACATTCAGGCGTTTATGCTTAGCGGCGACATGGGCGTGATAAGAGGTCAGTATCTCGATATGTACGGCAAAGCCGAGCATATCAACAATCTCTTGGGCGACGTATACATGTTCAAGACGGCTTCGCTGATAGCGTCCGCTTGCAAAATGGGCTATCTGTTCATGAGCGATATGCCCGAAGAGGAATACCGCGCGCCGTTTATTCAGCATATTATAGACAGATTGTTTATTCCCAATCCGGACAAATACAAAGAACAGCGCGTTTCGCTTGCCGCAGGGGCGGGAATGTTCGGCATACTGTTCGGCGTGGCGTTTCAGATCTATGACGACATTTCGGAATACGTCGCCGGCGAGAAGGCCGACAGCGCAAATGTGTTCGATTTCTTGCCGCTCGACGAAGCTAAGGAATTGCTCAACACCTATCTCAATGACGCTGTTGCGCAACTGAATCGCGAGTATAACGGCGACACATCGTATCTCAAACAATTGGTGGAAAAGTTTATTATCGTGTAGTGTGATGAATTACGAGGATATCAAATCGCCGATAGAATTAAAGCGGCTGGATATTTCGGAATTACGCGGGGTGGCAGATTATCTGCGCAGTCGCATTATTTCCGCTGTTCAAGTGAGCGGCGGGCATTTATCGTCCAATCTCGGCACGGTCGAGCTGACGGTAGCGTTACATTACGTATTCGACTGTCCGCACGACAAAATTATATTCGACGTAGGACATCAGTCATACGCGCATAAAATCTTAACGGGGCGTGGCGACAAGTTCGATAAACTTCGCAAAAACGACGGTATTTCGGGTTTTCCCAAGCCCGACGAGAGCGAATATGACGCATTTTGCGCAGGGCATGCATCGACGTCTCTATCTGTTGCGCTCGGGTTTGCCGAAGCGGCTAAAGCAAAAGGCGAGGATATGCGCGCGGTCGCCGTAATAGGCGACGGCGCACTTACGGGTGGTATGGCGTACGAGGCCATGAACTGCATCGGCTCGTCGCGTCTGCCGGTAATGATTGTCCTTAACGACAACGACATGTCAATCAGCCGCAACGTCGGCGCGATGAGCAATTATCTGACGCGCCTTCGCGTGAGCAAGAAATACGCCCGTATCAAGAACGAAATCAAGCGCGCGGTGGAAACAATTCCGCTGTTCGGCGACGGTGCGCTACATCTACTCGACAAGGGCAAGAAATTCTTCAAGCGGTTTGTGCTGTCTAATAAGATTTTCGAATCCATGGGAATCAGTTATTACGGTCCGTTTGACGGTCACAATATAAAAGAGCTGGTCGAGGTCTTTTCGCGGGCGAAACATTACGACAAGCCGGTGCTCGTGCATGTGGTTACCGACAAAGGTCACGGGCTTAGCAGTGCGGCGGGCGACCCCGAGCATTCGCACGGTATTGCCGCGATAGACGCAGGCAATGAGAAAAGCTTTTCCAAGATTTTCGGCGATTTTCTGTCAGACGCCGCGAAACAAGACGATTCTATTATGGCCGTGACAGCGGCCATGGCCATAGGTACGGGGTTGGAGGGTTTTTCCAAAACATTCCCTGACAAGTTCCGCGACGTAGGTATAGCGGAAGAGCATGCCGTCACATACTGCGCCGCGCTTGCCGCCGCCGGTATGAAACCGTATTTCGGCGTATATTCGACGTTTTTACAGCGCGGATTCGACCAGCTTGTGCACGATGTCGGGATAGGCGGTTATCCCGTTAAGCTGTGCATAGACCGCGCCGGTGCGATTGGCTCGGACGGCGTTACGCATCAAGGCTTGTTCGACCTTAGCTATCTGTCGCTCATTCCCAACATGACGGTAATGTGCCCGACAGACGGCAACGAGCTGAAGTCCATGCTCGAATTTTCGCTCGATTTTGACAAGCCGCTTGCAATTCGCTATCCCAAGACTTACGACGTCGAGCGCGAGCACGAGAACGTCGTGTTCGGCAAGTGGGAGTATATTTTATCGGAGAAGTCGGACGTATACGTATTGTGCGTCGGTGGGCGCGCGCTAAACGTTGCCGAGCGTGCGGCAACGATAGAAAAACAAAGAAACGAGAGAAAGCACGTCAGATTCAATATCATAAACGCGCGGTTTGTAAAACCTCTCGATACCGAGCTGTTGCAATCTATCAACAAGAGCGGAAACATTATAATTACGGTAGAGGATAACAGTGTGCGCGGAGGTTTCGGCGAAAGCGTGCTGTCCTATCTCAACGGCATAGGTAAAAAGGCTTCTGTCGGAATAATGGCGTTTCCCGACGAGTTTATCGACAATCGTGATGTCGCGGATTCGTTCGTGCAGGCGGGGATAACGAGCGAAAAATTGATCGAGCTTGTGAAAAAACTTGACTAATCGGAAAATCGGAGTATAATGACGGTATGAAAATCGGTGTGTATTGCAATGCGCATAAAGATCCCGACGGAAAAGCATGCGACGAAATATTTTCGGTCGCTAAGGCCAAAGGGATAACTGCCGAGCGGTTTAACGAGGCGGGCGAGTACGATCTTGTCGTTTCAATAGGGGGCGACGGTACTATTTTGCGTGTTGCGAAGTCTTGCGCCGTGACGGGCGCGCCCATACTCGGCGTAAATAAGGGCACTGTCGGTTTTCTAACAGAGACGGAGCCGGACGGATTCTCGGAGGCGCTTGACAAATTCTTATCTAGACAATACATACTCGAGAGGCGCGCACTGCTCGATACCGAAGTGCACGGCAAGCATTACTATGCGCTAAACGACGCGGTCGTCATGCGCAACAGCGGCGGGCGCATGATCAATATGGATATCAAGGTGTCGGACGCGCTTATCGACAGCTTTGCGTGCGACGGATATATAGCTTGTACGCCGACGGGGTCTACCGCATACTCTTTGTCCGCGGGCGGCTCGGTGATTGCACCAAATACGCCGGTGATTGCGCTTACCCCTATCAATCCGCATACATTGAGGACGCGTCCCGTAGTCGTCGGCTCGTTTGAAAAGATAACCATGGTGTATAAGGGCTCGGCGTCCGGCGACAATCACGCATCTTTGTACATCGACGGCGAGGAGCAAGAAGCACTTGACCCGGGCGACGCCGTCACCGTCACGGGTTGGGACAGGAGCGCGATGTTTGTGCGGTTCGGGTCCAAGAGCTTCTATTCGCGGCTGCTCGGCAAGCTCAATTCTTGGTCGGCGGGTGAGTGATGCTAAAGAAGATTACGATAAATAATCTCGCACTTATAAAAAATCTCGAAATTGAGTTTGACGGCAATCTCAATATTTTTTCGGGTGAGACAGGTGCCGGAAAATCGATAATAGTCGACTCGCTCATGTTGCTTATCGGCGCGCGGTACGACAAAACATTGCTCAAATACGGCGAGGAAAAAGGTTTTGTCGAGGGCGTGTTCGAGTGCGATTGCACGATAGCGGAGAGCTTTGGGATAGACTGCGAGGACGGAATACTTATCGTATCGCGCAAGTTCTTTAAGGACGGCAGAAACGAGATACGCGTCAACGGGAAGCAGATTACCACGTCAATGTTGCGCGAAATTATGTCGTCGTACGTTGATATTTACGGTCAGAACGAATATCAGTCGCTGTTGAAAGTGTCCGAACAGCGCAAATTGCTTGATTACTACGTGTTCGGCAAAGATGTTACGCCGCTTACAAAACAGCGCGAATTGTACAATGAATACAAGAAATTGCGCGCCGATATGCTGTCTTTGGGCGACGAGCGTGCGCGCGCGCAGAGAATAGATATCTTGGAATATCAGATCGGCGAGATTGAGCGCGTCGACGTCAAAGACGGCGAGGAACAGTCGCTCGTCGACAGACGGCACGTGTTGATGTCCGCAGAGCGTATTAAGAACGCACTCGGCGGTTGCTATGCCGCGCTCGAAGCGGATGAGGGCGCAGGATCGTCGGTGTCCGAAGCGCTTAGGGATTTAGCACAGATATCCTCGCTTGACAGCAGCTATCAAGCACTGTACGACAGACTGCGGTCTGTATCGATCGAGCTTGACGACATCACGGAGAGCGTCAAAGACGGCATCGACCGTTTTGGCGACAGCGACGCCGAGCTCGACAAGATAGAAGCGCGGCTCGAGAAGATTCGTGCAATCAAGTCCAAGTACGGCGCGTTCGACGCCATGACCAAGTTTTTGGCAAGTGCAAAGCACGAGCTCGAGCGCCTTCGCGGCGGCGAGGAGGAATACGCCGAATTATGCAAGCGCGAAGCGAAGCTGAAAACCGAGCTGTTTTCGTCGTGCGACGCTTTGTCCGATATGAGGAGGAAAGGCGCAGTAACGATGGCCAAGCGCATTGTCGACGAGCTGGCCGATCTCGGCATGGCGGGGTCAAAGTTCGAAGCGGTGTTTTCGGACAAGCCGGATATCGACAATTTTACGGGCAAGGTCGATTCTACGGGTTTTGACGAGTGCGAGTTCTTCCTAAGCCCCAATTTGGGTCAGCCGCTAATGCCGCTGAGTAAAATCATATCGGGCGGCGAGATGTCGAGATTTATGCTGTCAGTCAAACTGATTACAGGCGATCTCGGCGGAATAGATACGATGATATTCGACGAGATAGACACCGGTATAAGCGGCGCCGTGGGCTTGAGCGTCGCAAAGAAGCTGTGCAAGCTGTCGCGCAACCGTCAAGTGTTGTGCGTTACGCATCTACCGCAGATAGCCGCAATGGCGGATTCCCATTTCTTTATCGAAAAGCATGACGAGGGCGACGAAACGGTGACGACAGTTACGCCGCTCGACCGACACGGCAAGGTGGGCGAGATAGCGAGACTGTCCGGCACCAAGGACGTTTCGGCAACTTCGATTAAGAACGCAGAAGAGATGAAGGATTGGAGCGATAAATTTAAGGCCGATTTATAGAATATAGCAGCGAATAGAGTCTGTAAAGCACAATGTTTTACAGGCTTTTTTATTTTGTGGTATTGAATACGACAAGGTATATAGAACAAAAGCATACATTGTCGTAACAAAATCGAAGAATCAATCCGATATTGGGATAAAATTCGACATGGCGCAAACACTATTGACGTTATGAAAAAATTGCGCTTGATTTTATGCTTACTTATCGCCGTGCTGTTATGCGCGGCATATCCCGTGCAGGCGTATGCCGAGACAACCGACGAGCAGGTGTATATCGGAGGGTTTCAGGTAGGTATTGCGCTCGACGTCGGAGGCGCGCTCGTCGAAGAGGTGACGGGCGTCAATACCGAGTACGGCGTTGCCAAGGTGGACGGAATACAAAAAGGCGATATAATAACCAAGGTAAACGGCGGGCAAATCAAGTCGGTTGACGATATACGCGAGTATCTGACAGCGGAGCGCGCCGAGATCGAACTGCTTCGCAGCGGAAAGAATATTACGGTGACGGTTGTGCCGATAATCGAGCAGTACACCAATTCGCCGCGGCTCGGCATCAAGATCAAGGACAAAATCTACGGAATAGGCACGGTAACGTACGTCGACAAGAACGGCGGGTATGCCGCTCTCGGGCATGAAATTTACGATGCGGAGACCGATACGCACTTTATCGGCGCGACGGGTAAGCTGCACGCGTGCAAGATTTTGGGTATAAAGAAGAGCGTAAAGGACGAGGCGGGCGCTATTCTTGCTTCGATAGTCGGCGACAGCGACTACGGCACTATCACATGCAGCAACAATTTCGGAATTGCGGGTAAGTACACTGCCGAAATACCGAGCACGGATATGGCGTACATCAGCTCGAAGTCCGAAATCAAGCCGGGCGCGGCGCAAATCAGGACGAGTATAGACGGCAATCCCAAGTATTACGATATCGAGATAGTCAAGGCGTCCACCAAAGGCGTGCGGCGAGAGAAGAGCATTGTATTTCGCGTGACCGACAAGGAGCTGATAGACAAGACGGGTGGAATACTGCGCGGCATGAGCGGTTCGCCGATATTGCAGAACGGGAAATTAGTCGGCGCGGTGACGCACGTGTTTTTGAACGACCCTACGCGCGGCTACGGCCTGGCCGTCGAACACATGAACAAAAATTAGCCGAAGTATATTTATAATCAAGTATTGAAGCATAGCATACAACGGCCGTAACTTTTAATGTTATAGTTCTATTTTGTGAATATCGGCGGAATTTGTCGCATATTGTTCTATTATGCGACGCTCGTATGTAATTTCCGATTATTTCTATAACCTCGTTTATAAAATCAGGCGCAATCGCGTAGCGGTGATTGTATATGCGCTGTCATGCGCCGTATTTCTCGTCATCGGCATTGCCGTCGGCGTCAAAATCGCCGAGAAGAGCGATTACTTCCTGCAAAACCGCGCGCCGATATTTATTTATCTTCGCGGAGAGTCGGGCGGTGCTACGTTTTTCTTTATCGACATGCTGTTGTCGCTGTTGTACGCCGTGTTCTGCGCGGCGCTGTTCTTTACGAAAGCGACGGCCGTGCTGTCCTTCGCGCCTTGTTTGTATAAGTCATATGCGCTAGGTCTGCACGTAAGCGTAATAATCGGCGTGTTCTCGGTGCCGGCCCTTCCCATGCTGTTTATATTTTTCGTTCCGATAACACTAATTCAGATTTGCATATACTGCATTTTGTCGTACAGGTGCTTGGCTTTCTCGGCGCTATGCGGTCGGTGCATGCCGTCCAAGCCGGACATAAAAGTTTACGCCAAGTCGTGCATACCGTTTCTTTTGGTCGTAGCCGTAGGGTCGCTGTTGAAGGTGATAGCGGTAGCTTTCTTCGGGTCGGCGCTTATCGGCGTGGTTTAGCGAATATTTATCTTGTGCAGTAGACAAAATACATTATATACCAATACTTTCGGAGGAAAGAATGAACAAAAAACTAATGATAGGCATTGCCGCGCTGTTGACGGCGCTGTTCGTGTTCGTGCCGCTGGGCTCGGCGACAATGCGCGTTGCTGGCGCAGAAAGTACCGACCTCGCCAAGACGGCCAAGGCGGCGATAATGTTAGACGCCGATACCGGCACCGTTGTTTTCGAGAAAAACGTAGAGGACAGGCTTCCCATAGCGAGCATGGTCAAAATAATGACGCTCGCCATAGCGTTTGACGAGATAGACAAGCGCGATATACCGCTTGACACCATTGTGACCGTATCCGAAAACGCCGCGTCGATGGGCGGGTCGCAGGCTTTCTTGGACGCCAACGGGGCATATCGCTTAGACGAGTTGCTCAAGTCGATTGTAGTAGCGTCGGCAAACGATTCGTGCGTGGCGGTGGCGGAGTATCTGTACGGCTCGGTCGATATGTTCGTCGCGGAGATGAACGAACGCGCCAAGGCCTGGGGCATGGAAAATACGGCGTTTTCCAACTGCACCGGATTGCCTAAAGACGGACAGTATTGCTGTGCAAAGGACGTGGCGGTGATGTTCGGCAAGCTCATGCCGCACGAAGAATTCTTCGAATACGCCAAGGTGTGGATGTACGACTTCGAGCACCCGAGCGGACGAACGACATCGCTTACCAACACCAACAAGCTGGTCAGATTCTACGACGGTTGCGACGGCGGCAAGACGGGATATACCGACGCGGCGCGCTCATGCGTCACCGTCACGGCCAAGCGCGGCGACACCCGACTGATCTGTTGCGTGATCGGCGCCGAAAACTCGAAAACGCGCAACAAAGAAGTTTCCGAACTTCTTAATTACGGCTTTGCCAACTACTGCACAAAGACCGCCGTCAACGTCGGCGACGTTGTCGGATCGTTCCCTGTGGCTAACGGCAAGTGCGGTGAGATCGAGGCGAAGGCGGGCGAGAGCGTCAAGGTTTTCGTCAAGTCGAGCGACAATCCCGATATCACTACCGAGCACGTAGTCGGAACAATCAAGGCGCCGGTCAAAGCGGGCGACGTGATAGGCGAGCTCACCGTCAAGGTGGACGGCAACGCGTACAAGACCATACCGCTAGTCGCCGCAAGCGATTGTGCGAAGAAGGGGTACAAAGATATCGTCGACGATTTTATCGACAAGTGGTAATAATTATTCGGCAAGCTTTTACGCTTGTCGATACATAGCCGTCTATTCTGTTGACTGAAATTGCGCGGTGTGGTAAAATATACCCATGAAACAGACGATAATTGCGCCGTCGATACTTAGCGGCAACTTCGCGTCGTTAGGCGACGAAGTCAGGAACATGACGGAAATAGGCGCCGACTGGATACACGTCGACGTAATGGACGGGGTTTTCGTACCCAATCTGACTTTCGGATTTAAGATGATAAAGGACCTTAGGCCGTTGTCTAAGCTGTTTTTCGACGTGCATTTGATGATAACAGAGCCGTCGCGCTATGTCGAAAGGTTTGTACAGTCGGGCGCCGATCTCGTATCATTCCACGTCGAGGCGGAAAAGGATATATCCGGCACTCTCGACAAGATAAGAAACGCGGGCTGTAAGTGCGGGCTGGTAATCAATCCCGATACACCTGTGGACAGCTTTGCGCCGTACGTCGACAAAGTCGATTTGATGCTCGTTATGTCGGTATTTCCCGGCTTCGGCGGGCAAAAGTTTATCGACGGCTCGCTCGAGCGCATAGCTGTAGCCAAGTCGATGCGCGACAAGGCCGGGGCCAATGCGTTGATCGAGGTTGACGGCGGGGTAAATGTCGAAAACGCCGCCGACATCATTGCCGCGGGCGCGGACATCCTCGTCGCCGGAAACGCCGTATTCGGTGCGCCGGATAGGAAGGAAGCGATAAGGCTGCTAAGAAATTAGTCGCGCGTCCTCCCGATAGCGCATATATATAGTATGGGAGGTAGCCATGTCGAAGATCATCTGCATTAAATGCCCTAAGATATTGGGGAAGTTTCTCGGGTTATTCAAAAAGAAAAATTAAATTTCGATAGCCCTGCGACCTACGCGTTTAGGCCGAATACATAAAAAACAAAAAATAAATCCGAAGCGAACAGAAAGTTCGTTTCGGATTTTTTTTGTAAAATCAAATAGACGATATCAGCGTCAGTCGTTTTCCTGCTTCTTAGCGGTACGCAGGCAGCGCGTGCATACATACTCGTGTTTGACCTTGCCGTCAACCTCGGTAGTGACCTTGTGGACATTAGCTTCGAAGCTGCGTTTTGTCTTTCTGTGCGAGTGACTGACGTTATTTCCGGAAACTTTGCCTTTGCCGCAAATAGAACAAACTCTGCTCATGTTTAACCCTCCGTCGATATTTCTTGTACATTATACCGCTTTTGCGCCCATTTAGCAACCGAAATGGGGGTATTTTTAACAAAAATTTCAAAAAATAAGTGAAATCTCTTGCAAAAATGTGCCGAATAGGTTAAAATATTAGTGTATATTTCATATACTTAATTAACTTTTGGGAGCACAATTTGAGCGTTCACACCTCCAACGCCTACGGCAGAATAACAGTGACAGAGGATTCGATAGCACAAGTCGCCGCCGATACCGCATTGGACTGTTACGGAGTTGTCGACCTCGTTTCCAAAACCTTTTCCGACAACCTGTCGGACCTGTTCAGACGCAAGCGTCTGTCGCGCGGTGTCAATGTCTATACCAACGGCGACAGAATTTTCATAGACCTATACGTAATAATCAAATACGGCTTGTCCATCGACGCCGTTGCACAGTCGCTGAAGAAGGCTGTCAAGTACCGTGCCGAGCATTTTTCGGGTATGGTCGTCGATACGATAAACGTTCACGTAGTGGGTATCAAGGTATAGACCGCGCGGGCGTTCCCGAGTGTAAGTTCATAGGAGAAAGAAATGCAAAAATCAATCAACGGCGCGACCTTCCGTAAGATGATTCTCAACGGGTCGAAGCTTCTCGACTCGAACAAGGTTCACGTCAACGAACTCAATGTTTTCCCCGTTCCCGACGGCGATACGGGTACTAATATGTCAATGACAATGCTCTCCGCGTCTCGCGAGGTGAGCGCTTGTTCCACCAACAATATGCATGAACTTTGCGACGCTGTCGCAAAAGGTGCGCTTCGCGGCGCACGCGGCAACAGCGGCGTAATATTAAGCCAGATACTCAAGGGCATGACATCGGTTCTTGCCACCACCAACGAAATCACAGCCAAGACGTTTGCCAAAGCTTTTGCGGCAGGCACAGAAGTAGCTTACAAAGCGGTTACAAAACCCAAAGAGGGCACCATACTTACAGTCATACGCGCCATATCGGAATCGGCGGAGAAGGCGGCCAAGAAGAACGTCGAGCTCAAAGACTTCTTCCAGACAGTTATCGACGCCGGCGAGGCGATGCTCCGCCAAACGCCCGAGATGTTGCCCGTGCTCAAGAAAGCGGGCGTCGTCGACGCGGGTGGCAGAGGCCTTCTTATATTGCTCCAAGGCTTTTTGAACGTGCTGTTGGGCGTCAAGGAAGAAAACTTCGACTTTGACGACAGCTACAAGGCCACGTCGTCGAGCGACAATCCGTACGATGAGCAGGCGCATTTCAACTACAACGATCTTGCCGAGATAGAATACACATACTGCACCGAATTCTTTATCGTCCATATTTATAAGAAGACTACGGAGGCCGATATCGATCTGTTCCGCGAGAAGCTTATGAACATAGGCGACTGCGTGCTCGTCATAGGCGACCTCAACATGGTCAAGGTGCATGTGCATTCCAATTGTCCGGGACAGGTGCTTACTTACGCGCTCGAGCTCGGCGAATTGGACAGGGTCAAGATAGAGAATATGCTCGAGCAAAACCGCGAGCTGAAGGCACAACAGCAAGAGGATCTCAAGCCTTTCGGGCTTGTGTCGGTGTGCGCCGGCGACGGGCTTACCGCTATATTCAAAGACCTTCTCGTCGACAACGTAATAGAGGGCGGACAGACAATGAATCCGTCTGCCGACGATATTGCCAAGGCTTGCGATGCGGTCAAGGCGAGCGACGTGTTCGTTTTCCCCAACAACAAGAATATCATCCTTGCCGCCAATCAGGCAAAGGCGCTAAGCAAGCGTAAGATTCACGTAATTCCCACCTGCAATATCCCGCAGGGCTTTTCGGCGGTGCTCGCGTTCAATCCCAACGACACGGTTGACGGCAACGTCAAGAACATGACGGAGGCCATGGCTTCTGTCAAGTCGGGCTCGGTTACTTACGCCGTTCGTACCACGCAGATAGGCAATTTCGACCTCAAAGAGGGCGATATAATCGGTATTGACGCAAAAGATATCGTCGCTAAGGGCGACAGCGTCAACACCGTTACCGAACAACTGATTGACAGCATGATGGACGACGATGTCAGCTGTATTTCGCTGTATTTCGGTAACGACGTCAAAGAAGAGGATGCAAACGCCATCGCCGCGGATATCACCAAGAAATACCGCGACTGCGACGTAGACGTGCATTACGGCGGTCAGCCTCTGTATTACTTCTTGGTTTCTCTCGAATAATTTCAAGTTCGGCGCAACATTGAGTGCGCCGAACTTTTGTATATAACCGTTTTGGAACTCAGCGAGATAAAAGGTATCGGAGCAAAGCGCTGTCAAGCGCTTAACGATGCGGGCATATTCACTCCCGCCGATTTGCTGTTGCGTTTTCCCGATAAATACATATTTACCGACACTTTGCTCGACAACAATTTGCATGACGGGCAGGAGATATCGTTTGTCGGCACGGTGACGCGAGAGGCTGTCAGGCAGTTTATAAGACGAGGCATGACTATCGTAAACTGCCATTTCGTAAACAACGGAATTACTGTCAAATGTTCGTGGTTCAATCAACCTTTTGCGGCGCGGTCGCTGAAGATAGGCGACAAAGTTTACGTCACCGGCAAGGTCAAGCGTTACGGAAAAGGATATCAGATTACAAACCCGACCACATTGCAGCCGAGAGAGGATGACGGCGAGATAATCCCGCTGTATAAGACGGCCATACCGTCGCGCACATTCGGCGACGCCGTCAAAACCGCGCTCAACAACGTGCGGATAAACAGCTTTGTTCCCAAGAATGTAGCAAATCGGTTCGGAATAATGCCGCTTACCGAGGCGTTGTTCGGCGTGCATTTTCCAAAGAGCCGCGAACAACTGTCAAAATGCAGGCGTTCCGTTTCTGTTGAGAATTTGTGTTACGTAATTACAACCTATCGGCTTGTAAAAGACGATAAGCGTGATTTTACGTACAACGCGGCGCTTGAAATTGTCGATAAATTCAAAAATTCATTGCCGTTTTGCCTGACGGACGATCAAAATACCGCAATTAACGATATTGTTTCTGCTATGCGCTCGGACAAGCTCGTCAACATGCTCGTGCAAGGCGAGGTGGGCAGCGGCAAAACCGTTGTTGCATTATGCGCTATGTACTATGCGGCAATGAGCGGAT